>MUNG01000021.1 GCA_002154585.1 Streptomyces pseudogriseolus | reverse complement strand
GGGGGAGGGTGGGCGCAGGCGGCACCTCGCAAGCGCCGAGCGGCGCAACACCCCCCCGGCCCGCACCCCGACACCGCCTCAGACGAACGCCGTAGCCACCCGGTCCCGATACGCCCGCACGGCCGCCGCATCCCGGTACGGCTCCAGCCTCCGCTCGAAATCCCGCACATACTCCACCGCCCGCACCGACCGCATCTCCCCCGCCTGAGCCGCCGCCTCGGCCCCCAACTGGCACGCCTGGTCCAACTCCCCCAGCCCCAGACGCGCGGTCGCGAGGACGACCCGGCAGAACAGCCGGCTCCGCGCATACCCCGGCGCCCGCAACTGCAGCGACCGCTCCGCATGCTGAGCCGCCGCCCGGAACTGCTGCAGATCCCGGTGGCAGTGCCCGAACTCGTCGGCGAGCTGCGCCTCGTCGAAGAACCGCGCCCAGTGCGGCACCTCGTCCCCCGGCCGCGCCGCGTCCAGCGCGCGCTCCGCGCGGACCAGCGCGGCCGTGCAGGCCCGTACCTCCCCCAGCACCCCGTGTCCGCGCGCCTCGGCGGCGTGCAGCAGGGCCTGGACGGCGGGCGGCGCCGAGCTGCCGACGCCCTGCTGGGCGACCCGGGCGAGCTGCACGGCCTCCCGCCCGTGGCCGAGGTAGACGGCCTGCCGGCTCATGGTGACCAGCACGAAGGCTCCGTACGCCCGGTCTCCGGCCGCCTGTGCCAGCCGCAGCGCCTGCACGAAGTACCGCTGGGCCAGCCCGTGCGCGGCGATGTCGTACGAGGTCCAGCCGGCCAGCCGGGTCAGGTCGGCCGCGGCGGCGAAGAGCCGGCGGCCCGTCTGTTCGCCGTAGGTGCCGCGCAGCATCGGCTCCAGTTCGTGTTCGAGGTAGCGCACGAGGGCCTGGCGGGCGTGCCCGCCGCCGTACGCGTCGTCGAGGGTGCGGAAGAGCTCGCCGACCGAGCGCAGCGCTGCGATGTCGCCCGCGGTGACCCGGTGGCCGGGCGCGCGGTCGGCCGCCCCGCGCCGGCGGGCGGCGAGCTCGGCGGGCGTCACGGGCCGCACCGGTGAGCGGCCCTGGGCGGGCACCCGTACCGGCTCGGCGCGGGCGACCTTCTCGTCGGGCCGTCCGATCAGCCAGTCCCGGCTGGGCACGACGAGGCCCGCCGAGGTGAACGCGATCTTCCGCAGCTCGGCGTGGCTGCCGGAGTCCTTGCGCCACAGCCCGCCGACGATGTCGACGGCCTCCTCGGGGGTGGCGGCGAACTCCAGTCCCGCGTAGACCGGCGCGCAGGCGTCCAGTCCGAGGTCCTGGGCGGTGAGCCGCCGTCCCAGGCGCCGGGTGAAGACCTCGGCGATCAGCGCCGGGGTCGTGCCGCGCGGCTGCTGTCCGCGCAGCCAGCGGGTGACGGAGGTCTTGTCGTATCTCAGGTCGAGCCCGTGTTCGAGACCGAGCTGGTCCACGCGACGGGCGAGTCCCGCGTTGGAGAACCCCGCTTCTGCGATGAGCGCGGCGAGCTGTCGGTTGGGGGTGCGCTGCGCGGGTCGTTCCGTCATCTGCGGTGCGGTCTCCTGCCTTCCGGCTGGTGGTCTGTCCGGATTGCCTGTGAGCAGCCCTTATGGCCTCGTGGTCGGCGCGAATGTAGCGGAGAGTGAGCACGTGATCGCAGAGATCCACAGGCATTCATCCGATCGTGTGAGGATTGGTCCGACGCTGACGACTGGGGGCGGCCAGCCCTGGCGCCGGCCGACAGCCGGAGGTCCGTCGAACGGTCGTACAGTGGCGTGGGCGCGTTTCGCGCCTGACGACCTTCGAGGGAGGCGTTTGCCGTGGGTGAGTTGCGGTTCGTCCGGATGGGCTTCGGCGACGAGGCGGTGGACTACCAGGTGGCCTGGGACGAGCAGCGCCGGGTGCACGCCGCGCGGTTCGCCGACGAGGTGCCCGACACCGTGATCCTGCTGGAGCACCCGCCCGTCTACACCGCCGGGCGGCGCACCGAGGAGAGCGAGCGGCCCCTCGACGGCACCCCCGTCATCGACGTGGACCGCGGCGGCAAGATCACCTGGCACGGTCCCGGCCAGCTGGTGGGCTACCCCATCCAGAAGCTGCCCCGCCCGGTGGACGTGGTCGCGCACGTCCGCCGGCTGGAGGAGGCGCTGATCCGCACCTGCGCGGAGTTCGGCCTGGAGACCACCCGGGTCGAGGGCCGCAGCGGCGTGTGGGTGCTGGGCGACCCGGTCGAGCGGCGCCCGTCACTCGGCGGCCTCTCCCTGGACTTCGACCCGCGCCTCACCGACGACGAGTTCGACCCCCGCCTCAACGGCCCGGAGTACGCCCCGTCCAACGCCGGCCAGCGCCGCGAGGACCGCAAGATCGCCGCGATCGGCATCCGGGTCGCCAAGGGCGTCACCATGCACGGCTTCGCGCTGAATGTGAACCCCGACAACAAGTGGTTCGACAAGATCATCCCGTGCGGCATCCGGGACGCGGGCGTCGCCTCCCTGGCCAACGAGCTGGGCCGTGACATCACGATCGAGGAGGTGCTGCCCGTCGTGGAGCGCCATCTGAAGGACGTGCTGGAGAACGCCGAGCTGAAGCCGCGCGTGGTCGAGAAGGCCCCGGCGGCCGTCACCGCGTCCGGCGTCTGAGGGCCGTCCGGGCTTTCACTTCCACGGGCGTACGCTTGACGACGCCGAAGAATCAATCGCTAGGAGCCGGTCGTGTCCGCAGTCGCACCCGACGGACGCAAGATGCTGCGCCTGGAGGTCCGCAACAGCCAGACCCCCATCGAGCGCAAGCCCGAGTGGATCAAGACCCGGGCGAAAATGGGCCCCGAGTACTCCAAGATGCAGAACCTGGTCAAGAGCGAGGGTCTGCACACCGTCTGCCAGGAAGCCGGCTGCCCCAACATCTACGAGTGCTGGGAGGACCGCGAGGCGACCTTCCTCATCGGCGGCGACCAGTGCACCCGGCGCTGCGACTTCTGCCAGATCGACACCGGCAAGCCCGAGGCCCTGGACCGGGACGAGCCGCGCCGCGTCGGCGAGTCGGTCGTCACGATGGACCTGAACTACGCCACCATCACCGGCGTCGCCCGCGACGACCTGGAGGACGGCGGCGCCTGGCTGTACGCGGAGACCGTGCGCCAGATCCACGCGCAGACGGCGGACCGCGCCGAGGGCCGCACCAAGGTCGAGCTGCTGGCCCCCGACTTCAACGCCGTCCCCGAGCAGCTCGCGGAGGTCTTCTCCTCCCGCCCCGAGGTGTTCGCGCACAACGTGGAGACGGTCCCCCGGATCTTCAAGCGGATCCGCCCCGGCTTCCGCTACGAGCGCTCCCTCAAGGTCATCACCGAGGCCCGCGACTTCGGTCTGGTCACCAAGTCCAACCTGATCCTCGGCATGGGCGAGACCCGCGAGGAGGTCAGCGAGGCGCTGAAGCAGCTGCACGACGCGGGCTGCGAGCTGGTCACCATCACCCAGTACCTGCGCCCCTCCGTGCGCCACCACCCCGTGGAGCGCTGGGTGAAGCCGCAGGAGTTCGTGGAGCTGAAGGAGGAGGCCGAGCAGATCGGCTTCTCCGGTGTGATGTCCGGACCGCTGGTCCGCTCCTCGTACCGGGCCGGACGCCTCTACCAGATGGCGGTCGAGAAGCGCGGCGCCTTCGTCGCCTCCCAGGCGGTCTGAGCACGGCGGCCAGGCGGTCCGAGCACGGCGGGAGCGCCCGCGGGGCCTGCCCCGTCGCGCCGCCGTCACGCTGTGAATTCACGCACAAGGCCCTACCGGCGAGTAGTGGCCGAGAGAACGCGGTCCCGGCCGTCCTCCCAGTTGAGGGCACAGGCCGGGGCCGCGTCGGCGTCCAGGGGCCCGGCGCGAAGGCTTCATGCCCGTTTGACCGGTCGGTCACGCCCTGGTAACACCAGGCAGTGACCCTGGTATCACCGCACGCCACCATTGCCCGCCGGCATCGAGGGAGACCGTCACCATGCAGGCCGCGCCCGTCCGCGCCACCGCCATCCCGTCCCTCACCACCGCCCTGCGCGCCGTCGAGTCCCTGCTGATGAGCAGCGGCCAGCGCACCGCCCGGCGCAACGCCTGGACGTCCGTGCTGGAGGACCGCCGCCGCGCCCAGGACCGGGTCGAGGCGCAGCGCGTCCTCGACCAGAGCCTGCTCACGCGCCCCTGAGCCGGGCCGGCGCGGGCCGACCCCGGCACTGCCGTCGAGCGCGCTCCGGGGGACACGTAGACTTCATGGCATGGCGAGGAAGGAAACCGCAGCGGACGCTGCGAACCCCGGGCGACTGAAGCAGATCGCCCTGACCTACAAGATGACCCGCAGGGCCGACAAGAAGATCGGTCTTGTACTCGCGGCTGTCGGAATCGTCACCTTCGGTGTCTTCCTCGCGATCGGTTTCTTGATCGGGCACCCCATCTATCTCGGCATCCTGGGCTTCCTGCTCGCCTTCCTCGCGACGGCGATCGTGTTCGGCCGCCGTGCCGAGCGGGCCGCCTTCGGACAGATGGAGGGACAGCCGGGCGCCGCCGCGGCCGTGCTCGACAACATCGGCCGAGGCTGGACGACGACCCCGGCGGTCGCGATGAACCGCAACCAGGACGTGGTGCACCGCGCGGTCGGCAAGGCCGGCATCGTGCTGGTCGCCGAGGGCAACCCGAACCGGGTGAAGAGCCTGCTGGCCGCCGAGAAGAAGCGGATGAACCGCATCGTCGCGGACGTGCCCGTGCACGACCTGGTGGTGGGCACCGGCGAGGGCCAGGTGGAGCTGAAGAAGCTCCGCACCACCATGCTGAAGCTGCCGCGCGTCCTCACCGGCCCGCAGGTCACCGCGACCAACGACCGGCTGCGCGCGCTGGGCGACCTGATGAGCAACATGCCGCTGCCGAAGGGGCCGATGCCGAAGGGCATGAAGCTGCCGAAGGGCGGCGGTCAGCGGGGCCGCTGAGCCCGCCCCGCACGACGGACGGACGAGGACGGGGCGCCGGAAGTGAATTCCGGCGCCCCGTCCGCGTGTGCGTGTGCGTGTACCGGACGTCTCAGACGCGGACCTCGACCGTGCGGGCCAGCCGGTCGTGCAGGCCGCGGCCGTCTCGGTCCCAGACGAGCGCGGGGATCGCCAGGCACAGCAGCACCGAGCGCAGCAGGCCGCGCAGCGGCTGCACCCGGCCGGTGTCGAGGGCGACCACGCGCAGTCCGAACAGCCGCTTGCCGGGCGTGAAGCCGACGGTGCCGACGGTGAGCACGCTCAGCACCAGGAACACCAGCAGCGCCCAGTTCCCGGTGCGGGCGTCGTAGCCGTCGGTGAGCAGACCGTATGCGATCAGCAGGCACAGGCCCCAGTCCACGGCGAGGGCGCCGAGCCTGCGGCCGGGGCGTGCGATCGAGCCCGGTCCCTGTTCCGGCAGCCCCAGCTGCTCACCCCGGTAACCGAAGTCGGCACCGGCCTCCTCCATGGCCGCGCGGGGGCCGGACAGCCATGATCCGATTGCTTGCCTGTTGTCCACCCGTCCACGGTACTGCGACCGGATATGACCGGGAGGCGGCGGGGTGTGCCGGAGCTACCGTGGAAGGAGCGCTGGTTAACTTGTGCGAAACAAACGGGTCACGCCCGAGAAATGACCCGTCCCTAGGGTCGAGTGCAGCGTGTGCCCCCCGCACTGGCCGCACGAACGATCTACCACCCCGGCGGGACGGTCGGGAGTAGGAGGAGCTGGATGTTCCAGAACGCCGACGAGGCCAAGAAGTTCATCGCGGACGAGGACGTCAAGTTCATCGACGTCCGCTTCTGCGACCTGCCGGGCGTGATGCAGCACTTCACGATCCCGGCGTCGGCCTTCGACCCGGCCGAGGAGCTGGCCTTCGACGGCTCCTCGATCCGCGGCTTCCAGGCCATCCACGAGTCCGACATGGCACTGCTGCCCGACCTGTCCACCGCGCGGGTCGACCCCTTCCGCCGTGACAAGACGGTCAACATCAACTTCTTCATCCACGACCCGATCACGGGCGAGCAGTACTCCCGTGACCCGCGCAACGTGGCGAAGAAGGCCGAGGCGTACCTCGCCTCCACCGGCATCGCCGACACCGCGTTCTTCGGCCCCGAGGCCGAGTTCTACGTGTTCGACAGCGTGCGCTTCAAGACCTCGGAGAACGAGTCCTTCTACCACATCGACTCCGAGGCGGGCGCCTGGAACACCGGTGCGCTGGAGGACAACCGCGGTTACAAGGTCCGCTACAAGGGCGGCTACTTCCCGGTCCCGCCGGTCGACCACTTCGCCGACCTGCGCGCCGAGATCTCCCTGGAGCTGGAGCGGTCCGGCCTCCAGGTCGAGCGCCAGCACCACGAGGTGGGCACCGCCGGCCAGGCCGAGATCAACTACAAGTTCAACACGCTGCTCGCCGCGGCCGACGACCTCCAGCTCTTCAAGTACATCGTGAAGAACGTCGCCTGGCGCAACGGCAAGACCGCGACCTTCATGCCGAAGCCGATCTTCGGTGACAACGGCTCCGGCATGCACGTCCACCAGTCGCTGTGGGCGGGCGGCGAGCCGCTCTTCTACGACGAGCAGGGCTACGCCGGCCTGTCGGACACCGCCCGCTACTACATCGGCGGCATCCTCAAGCACGCGCCGTCGCTGCTGGCCTTCACCAACCCGACGGTGAACTCGTACCACCGTCTGGTGCCGGGCTTCGAGGCGCCGATCAACCTGGTGTACTCGCAGCGCAACCGCTCCGCGGCCATGCGTATCCCGATCACCGGCTCGAACCCGAAGGCCAAGCGCGTCGAGTTCCGCGCCCCGGACTCCTCCGGCAACCCGTACCTGGCCTTCTCGGCGCTGCTGCTGGCCGGCCTCGACGGCATCAAGAACAAGATCGAGCCGGCCGAGCCGATCGACAAGGACCTCTACGAGCTGGCCCCCGAGGAGCACGCGGGCGTGGCCCAGGTCCCGACCTCCCTCGGCGCCGTGCTGGACCGCCTCGAGTCCGACCACGAGTTCCTCCTCCAGGGCGACGTCTTCACGCCGGACCTGATCGAGACGTGGATCGACTACAAGCGCCAGAACGAGATCGCCCCGCTCCAGCTGCGCCCGCACCCGCACGAGTTCGAGCTGTACTTCGACGTGTGACCGGACTCCCGCGCGTCCCACGCGTCGGGTTCCGTGCCGCCCCCGTCCCTGGTCAGTCCAGGGGCGGGGGCGGCGGCGTTGTCCGGAATGCTTCCCTCCATGCGGCCGGGGAGGGATCCTGGTGGTGACACTGCTGTTCGAGAGAAGGTCACGGGGATGTCCGAGCGGGACGACGAGGAGCGCGAGTTCGATCTGCGGTGGGCGGACGGAGCCGCGCACAAGGAGCCCTCGGCCCGCGCCCGGATGCTCGCCGCCCGCTGGAAGGACAACCCGCCCGGCCCGGTGCCCTTCCGCGCCGAGCCGGAGCACCGAGGCTCGGCGGGCCGCTCCTCGTGGGTGTCGACGGTCGTGGTGCTGGGGTGCGTGGTCGCGGTGATCGTGCTGCTGGGGTACGTGAACTTCGGGCGGTACTGACATGACGGTGCCGGGCGTCTCCGTACGGGAGGCGCCCGGCACCGGCCCCGGCGTCAGCGGTTGTAGCGCATGAACGCCCGGACCATGTGGCACGTGGTGTCCGAGGGCGGGTGGACGCCGATCAGTTCGGCGGCGGTGCGGATGGTGTCGTTGCGCGCCTGGCTCGGCAGGTAGACGCCGGAGTCGAGCAGGGCGATGGCGAGGCGCATCGCCTTCAGGCGGCGGTTGTGGGTGATGTACCACTCGCGCGGGCGGCCCGGGGGCAGCGGGCGCTTCTCCACCGGGGCGCAGGGCAGTTCGAGCAGGACGGGGCGCTTCGCGGTGGACTGGACGGGCAGGGGCGTCGGCTTGAGTGCGGCAGCGGGCACGGGCATCCTCCTGTCGCGGTCGGGGCCGTCGTCCGAGGTCCACGGCGACCCCGGCGATTCCCTCGAACACTGCCTCCATTCTACGGGCCGCCACTGACATTCGACAGGACCGCTTCGGCCATCAAATCCGCTGGTGGGATTGGGTTTTGAGGGGTCGGGGCGGATGGGACGCGAGGGGCGCGCGGGTGGCTCAATAAATCGAACATGCGGGGTGCGGGCGTACCGTGTGCGGCATGGAGATCTGGATCAACCCCGCCTGTTCCAAGTGCCGCAGCGCGATCAGCCTGCTCGACGCCGAGGGCGCGCAGTACACCGTCCGGCGTTACCTGGAGGACGTGCCGGCCGAGGACGAGATCCGGGAGGTGCTGGGGCGGCTCGGCCTCGAGCCGTGGGACATCACCCGGACGCAGGAAGCGGCGGCCAAGGAGCTGGAGCTCAAGGACTGGCCGCGGGACGCCGGGGCGCGCGACCGCTGGATCGCGGCGCTGGCCGCGCACCCGAAGCTGATCCAGCGGCCCATCATCACCGCGGACGACGGCACGGCGGTCGTCGCCCGCACGGAGGATGCCGTACGGGACGCCCTGTCCCGGTGACGCCCTGTCCCGCTGACGCCCCGCCCCGCCGATGGCACGGCCCGACACCCCTGTGACGCAGGCCACTTCGGTGACTTGGGCCGGCCGCTGAGCAACTGCGTTCGGTATCTCGTACATAGCGGCGTACGCTCCCCCGATCCATTGGAGGCGCGCATGTCGCGCAGGAGAACTCTCGGCCCGAAGAAGAAGCTCGCGCTGCTGCTGAGCGCGGCCACGGTGGCGGGCGGCGGCGCCTTCGTCATGGCGACCACGTCCAACGCCAGCCCGCCGGCGCCCACCACCAAGTCCGCGGCCAACTCGACGGTCTGCGCCGGGCTGGCCACCGCGCTCGGCAACAACGAGCGGTTCATCGCGGGCCAGCGGGCCAACCCCGACGCCCTGTCCGAGGCGCGGATCGCCAACCGCGAGGCGGTCATCCAGCAGATCAAGGTGCAGCAGGAGGCGTCCGGGTGCGCGGTGGGGGAGTCGGCTCAGGGCTCCCAGCCGGCGCAGCCCGCCCCGTCCCAGCCCGCCGCGGGCGGCCAGGCGGGCCAGGACGGTCAGGCGGGCCAGGGCGAGCAGGCCGGCCAGGACGGGCAGGCGGGCGGCGGCGCCGCGGCCGGTGAGCAGGTGTGCAACGGCTCGACCGTGACGCTGTCCGGCGAGGAGGGCGCCCCGGCCGCGTCCAGCAACCAGTTCCCGGCCGGCACCACGCTCAAGGTCACCAACCTGGACAACAACAAGTCCACGACCGTGCAGGTGACGTCGGTGTCCGGCAGCTGCGTGCTGCTGAACAACGCGGCCTTCGAGCAGGTCCGCGAGCCGGGCAAGTTCCTGATCCGCCGGGCGCTGATCGAGAAGGTGGGGTGAGGTCGCGGTACGCCCGGAAGAGGGCCCGCCGCTCCGGGGAGGAGCGGCGGGCCCTCTTCCGTCTTCACGTCCCGTCGCATACACCCGGCCCCTCCCCCGCACGCTCACGGAGTGGGGCCGGACGCCGGGCGTGGCGGTAACACGGGGTTCACACATGGGCAACGGTCGGGAAATCGCCTGTTGACAAGCTGCGGGGCATCGACGGCGGCGCCCCAGTGCCGCAGCGCCGCAGCATCCGCACCGAGCGCCAGACCCACCCCCGAAGGATGTGGACCGTGAGCTTCAAGGCCGAGTACATCTGGATCGACGGCACCGAGCCGACCGCGAAGCTGCGGTCCAAGACGAAGATCCTGGGCGACGACGCGAAGGGCGCCGACCTGCCGATCTGGGGCTTCGACGGGTCCTCCACCAACCAGGCCAAGGGTCACGCCTCCGACTGCGTGCTCAAGCCGGTCTTCGTCTGTCCCGACCCGATCCGCGGCGGCGACGACGTGCTGGTGCTGTGCGAGGTCCTGAACACGGACATGACGCCGCACGAGTCCAACACCCGTGCCGCGCTGGCCGAGGTCGCCGAGAAGTTCGCCGCGCAGGAGCCGATCTTCGGCATCGAGCAGGAATACACGTTCTTCAAGGACGCCTACCCGCTGGGCTTCCCCAAGGGCGGCTTCCCGGCCCCGCAGGGCGGCTACTACTGCGGTGTCGGCTCCGACGAGATCTTCGGCCGTGACGTCGTCGAGGCCCACCTGGACAACTGCCTGAAGGCGGGTCTGGGCATCTCCGGCATCAACGCCGAGGTCATGCCCGGCCAGTGGGAGTTCCAGGTCGGCCCGCTGGCGCCGCTGGAGGTCGCCGACCAGCTGTGGGTGGCCCGCTGGCTGCTCTACCGCACCGCCGAAGACTTCGGCATCGCCGCCACCCTGGACCCGAAGCCGGTCAAGGGCGACTGGAACGGCGCCGGCGCGCACACCAACTTCTCCACCAAGGCGATGCGCGAGTCCTACGACGCGATCATCACCGCCGCCGAGTCGCTGGGCGAGGGCTCCAAGCCGCTGGACCACGTCAAGAACTACGGCGCCGGCATCGACGACCGCCTCACCGGTCTGCACGAGACCGCCCCGTGGAACGAGTACTCCTACGGCGTCTCCGACCGCGGCGCCTCGGTCCGCATCCCGTGGCAGGTCGAGAAGGACGGCAAGGGCTACATCGAGGACCGCCGCCCCAACGCCAACGTCGACCCGTACGTGGTGACCCGTCTGCTGGTCGACACCTGCTGCACCGCTCTGGAGAAGGCCGGCCAGGTCTGATCCGCGCCGCACGACCCCCGAGGGGCGCCCGCCGAACGGCGGGCGCCCCTCGTGGCGTCCCGGCGGACGGCACCGGGCGGGTCTGCCGACAGCAGAGCGTCCTTCCCCCGGGCCGTCCGGCGGGGCAGAGTCGCCGGTATGAGACTTCTGGCGCTGGGTGGTACGGAGTTCGCGGGCCGGGCGGTCGTCGAGGCGGCCCTCGCGCGGGGCTGGGAGGTGACCGTCTTCCACCGGGGACGGCACGCGGCGCCGGACGGCGTCCGGGAACTGCTGGGCGACCGCACCGCGGTGGACGGGCTCGCGGCGCTCGACGAGGACCCGGGGACGTGGGACGTCGTCGTGGACACCTGGTCGTCCGCCCCGCGCGTGGTGCGGGACGCGGCACGGCTGCTGCGGGACCGCGCCGGGCGGTACGCGTACGTGTCCAGCCGTTCGGTGTACGCGTGGGCGCCGCCCGCCGGGTACGCCGAGGACGCGCCGGTGGTGGACGGCGCCTCCCCGGACGCGGGGGCGACGGACTACGCGCGGGACAAGCGGGGCGGGGAGCTGGCCGCCGTGGCCGCCTTCGGCGCGGACCGCTCGCTGCTGGTGCGGTCGGGGCTGCTGATCGGGCCGTACGAGAACGTGGGCCGGCTGCCCTGGTGGCTGAACCGTGTGGCGCGCGGCGGTCCGGTGCTCGCCCCCGGCCCGCGGGAGCTGCCCCTGCAGTACGTGGACGTCCGCGACCAGGCGGAGTGGATCCTCGACGCGGCGGAGCGGGAGCTGAGCGGGCCGTACAACCTCACCTCGCCGTCGGGGCACACCACCATGGGCGCGCTGCTGGAGGCGTGCGTGCGGGTGACCGGAGGTCCGGCCGAGCTGCGGTGGACGGCGCCCGAGGTGGTTCTCGGCGCCGGGGTGGAGCCGTGGACGCAGCTCCCGGTCTGGGTGCCGCCGCACAGCGACCTGCACGACGCCCTGCACGCGGCGGACGTGTCCCGGGCGGTCGCCTCCGGGCTGCGCTGCCGTCCGGTGTCGGAGACGGTCGCCGACACCTGGGCGTGGCTGCGGGAGATCGGCGGCACGGCCCCGCAGCGGACGGACCGCACGGCCGTGGGTCTCGACCCGGAGGCCGAGGCGAAGGTGCTGGCCGCGGCCTCGGGGGTGTAGCCCGCCCCACCCCGGGTGCGGGGGCTGGGCCCAGTGTGCCGCCGGGCGCGGACGGCGAGACTGGGCCCATGACGACCGGGACGGACGGACACGGCAGGGTGAGCGTGGCGCGGGGCTACCCGCTCGCGGCGGTACGGGGGCTCGCGCTCGCGCTGGTGTCGCTGCCGGGGGCGGTGGTGTGCTTCGTGGCGGCCGTGGTGTCGATCGGTCTGATCCCGATCGGAGTGGGCCTCGTCACCACCCCGTACGTGCTGAGGGGCGTACGGGCGTTCGCGGACCTGCGGCGGGTGCTGGCGGCCGAGTGGGGCGGGGTGCGGATCCCGCGCGCGTACCGGCCGCTGCCGAAGGACGCGAACCCGTGGGGGCGGACGTTCGGCATGCTGGGCGATCCGGCGACCTGGCGGGACCTGCTGTGGCTGCCGGTCGACATGACGGCCGGGTTCGTCACCGCGCTGCTGACGGCCGCCCTGCTGTTCTACCCGCTGGAGGGGCTGGCGGTGGCGGCCGGGCTGTGGCGGGTGCTGCCCGACCCGTGGTGGTACGGCTTCGTGCCGGTGTCCGGGCAGGGGACCGCGCTGGCCGCCGGGGCGCTCGCCCTGGCGCTGCTGGCGGCCGGGCACGTCGGCGCCCTACGGGTGCTGCGCGCGCACTTCCTGCTCGCGCGGGCCGTGCTGGCCCCGGGCGGGAGCGAGCTGGCCGAGCGGGTGCGGGTGCTGACGGAGACCCGGCGGGACGCGGTGGACACCTCGGCCGCCGAGCTGCGGCGCATCGAGCGGGACCTGCACGACGGGGCGCAGGCGCGGCTGGTCGCCGTGGGGCTGGACCTGGGGACGGTCGAGGCGCTGATCGAGCGGGACCCCGCGCAGGCGCGGGAGCTGCTGGCGCGGGCCCGGCAGTCCTCCGCGGAGGCGCTGACCGAGCTGCGGGAGCTGGTGCGGGGCATCCATCCGCCGGTGCTGGCGGAGCGGGGGCTCGGGGACGCGGTGCGGGCGCTGGCGCTGCGGCTGCCGGTGGCCACGGAGGTGAACGTGTCGCTGCCCGGGCGGGCCGACGCGCCGGTGGAGTCGGCCGCGTACTTCGCGGTGAGCGAGGTGCTCGCCAACGCGGTGAAGCACTCCGGCGCGGACCGCATCTGGGTGGACGTGCACCGGGAGGAGGGCCGGCTGCGGATCACCGTCACGGACAACGGGCGGGGCGGCGCGGCGGTCGGGGCCGGTTCGGGTCTGGCCGGGGTGGAGCGCAGGCTCGGTACATTCGACGGCGTCCTGGCCGTCAGCAGCCCCGCGGGCGGTCCCACGCTGGTCACCATGGAGATTCCGTGCGGGTAGTCCTGGCCGAAGACCTCTTCCTGCTGCGGGACGGACTCGTCCGGCTGCTTCAGGCGCACGGCTTCGAGATCGCGGCGGCGGTGGCGTCCGGGCCCGAGCTGACCCGGGCGCTGGCCGAGGAGGAGCCGGACGTCGCCGTGATCGACGTGCGGCTGCCGCCGAGCCAGACCGACGAGGGGCTGCAGTGCGCGCTGGAGGCCCGGCGCAGGCGGCCCGGGCTGCCGGTGCTGGTGCTGTCCCAGCACGTGGAGCAGCTGTACGCGCGGGAGCTGCTGGCGGACGGCAGCGGCGGGGTGGGCTACCTGCTGAAGGACCGGGTGTTCGACGCGGAGCAGTTCGTGGACGCCGTACGGCGGGTGGCGTCGGGAGGTACGGCGATGGATCCGCAGGTGATCCAGCAGTTGCTGGCGCGGCGGTCCGGGAAGGACCGGCCGCTGGCGCGGCTGACGCCCCGGGAGCTGGAGGTGCTGGAGCTGATGGCGCAGGGGCGGACCAACGCGGCCATCGCGGCGCGGCTGGTGGTGACGGAACGGGCCATCGCCAAGCACACCGCGAACATCTTCGCGAAACTGGGCCTGGAGGTGTCGGACGACGACAACCGCCGCGTGCTGGCGGTTCTCGCGTATCTCGACCACGGCCGGTGAAACCGGACACCCGGCTTCACCCGGGGTGCCGCTCCCACAACGCCCGGTATCGGTAGGGCTGTTGAAACCCTCGGAAGGCACTGACTTCTCATCGATTCCTGTGACGGGTGAACACGCGTGAGGCGCTCTGCGTACTCATGGGCGCCGCTTCCCCTCACGGGCGCCTCGATGCCCCGCACAGGGATGCCCCGCAAGGAAGTCAGAGGAGTTCCATGGGACGCAACACGAGAAAACGCCGTACACCGCTGGCCACGAAGGTGATAGCCGGGGCGGCGGCCCTGGCGATAGGTGGGGGCGGTCTTGTCTGGGCCAACTTCTACGCCTCGGCGCACGAGGAGAACGGGGGCCACAACGCCACCAAGTCCGGGGGGACCCGGGTCGCCACGATCAACTGTCCGGACGTCGGCCAGAAGCTGACCCGCGTGCCCCGCAAGGCGCGCTGGGGCGTCGCGCGTGAACTGGCCCGGCTCGACCGCCAGATCACCGACGCGTACACGCGCCTCGCCGAGACGCGCCAGGCGCAGGCGGGCGACGCGAGCTACGTCGACAACGCCATCCTCGCCCCGCTGAAGGACAAGCGCGCGGCCACGCTGGACCGTATCGGCATCAACATCAACCGGGCCGGCGGCCAGGCGCCGGGCGACCTGGGCCGGTTCGCCCGCTGCCAAGGCGTGCCCGCCGAGCAGCCGCCCGGCGACGGCGGCCAGGGTGACGGCCAGGACGACGGTCAGAACAACGGCGGAGGCCAGAACGACGGCGGCCAGGACAACGGCGGCGGTCAGGACGGCGGCCAGGACAACGGCGGCCAGGCCGGAAACGGTCCGGTGGCGGACGACTTCATCCGCATCGAGGACGTCCCGCCGAACTCCCGCAACCTGCCCAACGGCCTCGCCGCGAACGGCGACGGCGGCTCGACCGGCAGCTTCACCACCGAGTGCGGCACCAACGAGAACGCGCTGCGCAACTCGGACAACGTGATCGTGGCGCCCGGCGTCAGCAACGGCGCCCAGCACCAGCACGACTACGTCGGCAACCAGGCCAACAACGCCTTCGCGAGCGACGAGGAGCTGGCGAACGGCGACACGAGCTGCCAGAACCAGGGCGACCGGTCGTCGTACTTCTGGCCGGTGCTGCGCATTCAGGACGGTACGCAGGACATCGACCAGGGCCAGCCGGGCGGCGGCCAGGACGGCAACGTCGGCAAGATCGTCGCGCCCACCGACGTGGAGCTGAAGTTCGTCGGCAACCGCACCAGCGACGTCGTGGCGATGCCGCGGGCCCTGCGCATCATCACCGGTGACGCCAAGTCCTTCACCAACGGGCTGAACAACGCCAACACCGCGTGGAGCTGCACCGGCTTCGAGGACCGGCAGGTGACGGACAAGTACCCGATCTGCCCCGAGGGCAGCGGGGTGGTCCGCACGACCAACTTCCAGAGCTGCTGGGACGGCCAGAACGCCGACAGCGCCAACCACCGCACGCACGTCGCCTTCGTCGGCGAGGACGGCAGCTGCTCGAACGGCTTCCAGGCCATCCCGCAGCTCCAGGTCCGACTGGTCTACGACAACATCCCGGCGCCGCAGGTGGACAACGGACAGCTGGTGAACCCGTACGCGGTGGACACCTTCCCGGAGCAGCTGCACAAGCCGATCACCGACCACAACGACTTCATCAACTTCTTCGACGAGGACCTGATGAACGAGATGGTCGAGTGCATCAACAGCGGCCGCGACTGCCAGTAGGCGGTACCGCCCGCTGAAGGAAGCCTGAGGGGTCCCGAAGGAAGGCGAGGAGCCCGAGGGAAAGGGAGAAGGCCGGCGGTGGGAGTTCCCACCGCCGGCCTTCTGCCGTGCCGGGCGCGCGAGCGGCTCAGCCGTGGTGGCCGCCCTGGTTGTGGCTGCCGCCGGGGTTCATGTGCTCGGAGCCCTCCTCCAGGTCGCCGCCGAGTTCGGTCTGGAGCGCCTCGACGGTCCGCTCCTCGCCCACGGCGACCCACTTGCGGCCGACGAGGTAGTAACCGCCGTAGTCCTTGGCCGTGTTGAGCCACTCGGCCTGGCCGCGGTCGGTGGAGAAGGTGGCGAGGACGTACTTCTCCTCGCCCTTCTCGCACAGCGCCTGCCGGATGGTGTCGGCGTCGGTCTGCATGTCGGGGTCGCACTCCGCCACGGCGGCCAGCTTCTCCAGGCTGCCGGTGGCGGTGGGCGGCAGCTCGTGCCCCCCGTGGCCGCCGGACCCGCAGCCCGCCAGCGCCAGGGCCGCCACCGCGCAGGTCAGCGCGAGCTTCGGTCGGGTCACCCTCATGTGTTCCTCCGGTCTTGACGGCGACAGCGTGGGGCGGCGACATGCCGCACGGAGCCCCGGCACGGGGCCCTCGGCATTCGATACGGCTGAAGCGCGCCCCGTGCTCAATCGCCGCGCTCGGTCGGCGGGGACCGGTGGCCGGAACGGCGCGGGTGTCAGGTGACCATCCGTGGATTCGCTCGTTCTGCTGAACGTGCAGTCACAGGATGCCACCGCCCAGTCCCCCGCGCCCTCCTCCCCGGCCGGCCCGGCCGTGGACGTCGAACAGGCCGAGGCCGCGCTCGTCGAGCACTACGCGCGGCTCGTCCGGCTGGCCTACCTGGTGCTGCCGGGCCGCTTGGGCCGCACCCGGCGGGTGCTCACGGCGCACGCCCTGGTCCAGCGGGCGCTGCCCCGGGGCCGGGCCCACGCGCCGCTGATCCCCGCCCAGAGCGCGGGCCGGGACGGCGACCCCGGGTACGCGCTGGTGCGGCTGCAGGTGGTGCGCTCGGCGCTGGAGGCGGGCCTGCCGCTGCGCCGCCGGGGCCTGCCGAAGCGGTCCCAGCTGCCGCCGCTGCTGCCGCAGGTGTGGGGTCTCCAGGTCTTCCCCCGGCCGGGCGGCGCGGACGAACTCGCTCTGGACCAGCGGCTGGCCGCGCTGTCCGGACCGGCCCGTGCCGCGCACGCGCTGCGCGGTCTGGAGCGGCTGCCGGACACGGACGTGCGCCGGGTGCTGGCCGGCGCGGGCGTCGAGGACCCGGACGCCGCGCTGACGGAGGCCGACTCCGTCCCCGACCCGTACCGGCTGCTCGAGTCCCCCGAGTTCGACCCCTGTTCGCTGCAGGCCCGGCCGACGGACCTGCTGCGCCGCCGCCGGCACCTGAAGGCGGGTCTGGTCGGGGCGGCGGCGCTCGCGGTGTGCGGGGCGCTGCTGTCGCTGCCCGGGGACGGCTGGGGCGCCGACGGCCCGGCCGCTCCCCCGTACGCGCGCAACCCGGCCGCGCAGGCCGCGCTGGACCCCGAGCGGCTGACCCGGACGCCCGCCTCGGCGTGGGAGACGTCGGCGCGCACCGACTTCTCGGTGTGGCCGGCGCGCGGCACGCTCACCGGCGACCGGGCGCTGCTGCGCCGAGCGCTCGCCGTGTGGGCGCGTCCGGGCGAGGGCGTCACGGCGTCGGCCACCCCGGGTACGCCCACCGGAGGGCCCGCCGGGCCGCCCCGCCTGCTGTACGCGGGCACGGTGGACGGCGCGCGCGTGGTGATCCTGTACGACGGCTGGCGTCTCGCCCGGTACGCAGAGCCGGAGCAGGGCGCCCGGGGCGCGGCGCTGGACCTGGCGCGGGTCGACGGGGCCGGGCGGGCCGGGGCGAGCGCGGTGGTGCTGAGCCGCTCGGACGGCAACGTCCGCTTCCTGGTGGCCCCGTGGGTGCGCGAGGCGGCGCGGCGGGACCTGCGCGACCCGGGCGAGGGCGCGACGGCCCTCCCCCTGGAGGACGGGGTGACCGGTCCTCTGGTCTCGGGCCAGGGGCGGGAGCCGTGCACGGCCTGGCACGCGCTGGAGCTGACCGACTCCACCGGCACCCGGCTCTTCTCCGACCTGGGCGAGCTGGTCCCGGCGCGGCTGACCACCGGGCGTCCGGGCAAGGTGAAGGACGTGTCGGGCGAGAAGGGGCTGCGCGCCTGGGAGCCGTACGCGTGCTCGCTGGCGGTGATGCGGTCGGCGGGCGTGCGCAGCGTCAACGCCTGGGCGTACGCGGAGCAGCCGCTGCCCGGCGGCGACGGAGAGGCCGAGTGGCTGTGCACGCGCGGGGAGACCTGGCGGGGCACCGGGGCGCGGGTGCTGGCGCAGTTCCTCTCACCGGGCGCGCGGTACGGGGCGGTGGCGGCGCGCGCCGAGGACGCGCCGGCCTGCGGGGAGCGGCAACCCGACGTGCTGGCCGGGGTGTTGTGGAAGTCCGCCGGCGGCTCCTGGTACCTGCTCGCGGCCGGCAGCGACGGGGTGGAGTCCGTGAAGGCCACCGGCGGAATCGAGGGGGAGGCGGAGGAGCGGCTGCTGTCGGTGCGCGCGGAGAAGGGTGCGCGGGCCGACCTCACGGGCACACTGGAGGACGGGGGGTCGGTCGGCGGGCTGCGGTGATCCGGGGGGACACCGGTGCCCGGTCCGGCCCGTGGGAGGCCGGAAACGATCGGTAAGGTGTTCGCATGGGTACCGGGGTGCGTCGGAGGATGGGAGTCGAGGAGCGTCGGCAGCAGTTGATCGGCGTGGCTCTCGAACTGTTCAGCAAGCATTCCCCGGACGAGGTCTCGATCGACGAGATAGCGTCCCGGGCGGGCATCTCGCGCCCGCTCGTCTACCACTACTTCCCCGGCAAACTGAGCCTGTACGAGGCCGCGTTGAGGCGGGCGGCGGACGATCTGTCGTCCCGGTTCGCCGAGCCGCACGAGGGTCCGCTGGGCGCGCGGCTGCGGCGGGTGATGGCGCGGTTCTTCGACTTCGTGGAGGAGCACGGCCCCGGCTTCGCCGCGCTGATGCGGGGCGGCCCCGCCGTGGGTTCGTCGACCACCAACGCGCTGGTGGACTCGGTGCGTCAGGCCGCCTACGAGCAGATGCTGGCGCACATGGGCGTGGTGGGGCCGGCGCCGGCCCGGCTGGAGCTGGTGGTGCGCTCCTGGATCTCGCTGGTGGAGTCGACGGCGCTGATCTGGCTGGACGGGCGGCGCATACCGCGCGAGGAGCTGGAGACCAAGCTGGTGCAGGACTTCGCGGCGCTGGCCGCGGTGTCCGCCGCCCGGGACGAGGAACTCGCCACGCTGCTGCGGGGGCTGGTCAAGCAGGAGCCGGGCGACGGCCCGTTCACCGACCTGGCCGCCCGGATGATCGCGCTGGCTCAGGAGTGAGCCCGGCCGCGACGTGAGCCCGGCCGCGGCGGGCCGGGCTGCGGTCGACTACGGCTACTCGCTCTCGAACTTGCGGTAGGACGGGTCGAGGTCGCGGACCTCGGCGGAGGCGTGCAGTCTCTCTCCCCCGGCCGGCTTCACGTACCGCCGCAGCAGTTCCAGGACCGTCTCGGTGAGCCGGGCCTTGGTCTCGTCGGTGCGGCCGGCCAGCAGGCCGATGTGCACGTGCACCAGCGCGTGGCCCTCGGTGTCGGGGCCGACCACCGGGTCCTCGGTGCGCCGGAACCGCGTCTTGCACGCGGGCGGCTTGGCCGCCGCGATCTCCACCACGGCGGTGTGCAGGTCCCGCGCGAAGGCGGGCCGGTCGAAGCCGTCCGCGAGCCGCTCGGAGTAGTCGACGGTGATCTGCGGCATGAGCCCTCCTGTTCCAGGTCAGGAGGGCTCACACTAGCCGCAGCTCCTCAGGCGGTCAGCCGGCGGTGGTGAACACCGCCACCGTGCGGGCCGGCACGTGGAACGTGCCGGTCGCCTTCGTGTACGACGACGTCTTCACGACCGCGTCCCCGCCCGCCGCCTGCACGGGGTGCAGACGGTGGGCCTGCCCGGCGAGCGCGGCGACGCGCTGTTCCTGCCGCTCGGGCGTGGCGTTGAAGACGACCACCAGGTCACCGAGGGTCATGGTGATCACGCCGGGCGTCTCGTCCTTCCCGGACAGCGGGAAGGAGAGCCGGTCCTGCACCTGGTCCGCGGTGTCGAGGGAGAACACCTTCTCCGTGGTACGGATCCGCAGCAGGTCCCGGTACGCGGCCGAGGCGCCCTCGATCTGCGGGCAGCCCACCCTGACGGAGCCGAGCAGCGGCCTGGCGTACGGCCACTTGTCCTGGTTGTCGGCGGCCGGCGGCAGGCCGCGGCCCATGCCGTTGCCGTCCGCGCAGTTCCAGTGGATCGCGTTGAACCAGTCGCCGCTGTCGTAGGAGTTGCGGTCGAGGGACTTGGAGCGCAGCAGGTCGGTGCCCGCCTGGGAGAGCGCCGGCCCCTGGGAGAGGGCGGCGGTCGCCATGGCGAGAATCTGCATGCGCGCCCGGTCCGCGGCCGGGGTGTCCTTCGGCAGCTTGAAGGCGAGCGCGTCGAACAGCGACTCGTTGTCGTGCGCGTCCGCGTAGGCGAGGGCGTCGCCGGGGGCGGCCGCGTAGCCGGCGGGGGCGCCGTTGTAGTCGACCTGGGAGCCCTTGACCTCCGTGCCGGTGGTGTCGGTGAAGGTGTAGTCGGCGAGGTTGCCGCTCAGGCCCACCTTGATCAGGTCCTGGTAGTGCAGCAGCCGGGCCTTCTGCTCGGCCGGGGTGCCGTTCACCGCCGAGGAGTTGGGGTCGGTGTAGAGGCCGGAGGCGAAGCCCTGCACGCCGGGGTCCTCGTCGAAGGGTCCGCCGCCGCGCACGGCGTCACGGGCCCGGTCGGAGAAGGTGGCGATGCCGGTGCCGGCCATGTTCTTCTGCGTGGCCTGGACGAAGCGGGCGTCGTCGGCGATCTCGCCGAAGTTCCAGCCCTCGCCGTACAGGATGATCTTCTTGCCGTCGACGCCGTCCTTGGCGGGGGTCAGCTCGTCGAGGGCCTTCCTGACCGCGAGGATGTTGGCCTTCGGGTGGTGGCCCATGAGGTCGAAGCGGAAGCCGTCGACCTTGTACTCCTTGGCCCAGGTGACGACCGAGTCGACGACCAGCTTGCCCATCATGGCGTTCTCGGTGGCCGTGTTGGCGCAGCAGGTGCTGGTGGCGACCGAGCCGTCGGCCAGGAGCCGCTGGTAGTAGCCGGGCACGATCCGGTCCAGGACGGAGGTCTTCGCCTGGCCGCTCGCGGCGGTGTGGTTGTAGACCACGTCCATCACGACCCGCAGGCCGTCCTCGTTGAGCGCCTTGACCATCTTCCGGAACTCGACCGTGCGGGCGGTGCCGTCCGGGTCGGTGGCGTAGGAGCCCTCGGGGACCGTGTAGTGGTACGGGTCGTAGCCCCAGTTGAAGGCGTCCTTGGCGGCGGCCTTCGCCACGCACTCCTGCTGCTTGTCGGAGTCGGCCGGGTAGGAGGCGAGGTCGCAGTCGACGGTCGCCTGGTCGGACTTCCTCTCCGGGATGGTGGCGATGTCGAAGGCGGGCAGCAGGTGCACGTACGAGGTGCCGGCCTCGGCCAGCTCGCGCAGGTGCCGGCTGCCGTCGCTGTCCTTGTCGGTGAACGCGAGATACGTGCCGGGGTGGTCGGCGGTGCGGTCCGCGACGGAGAAGTCGCGGATGTGCAGCTCCTGGATCTGCGCGTCCTTCAGCGGCACGGCCTTCGGCTTGGCGTAGCCGTCCCAGCCGCGCGGCCGGAGGGACCGGTCGGCCAGGTCGACGACGAGGCTGCGCTCGGAGTCGGTGGTCAGGGCGGTCGCGTACGGGTCGGTGACCTTGTTGGTGACGAGCTCGCGGGTGCTGGGCGCCCACACGGCCACCGCGTACCGGTACTCCTCGCCCTTCCAGGAGGCGGGGCCGGTGACGGACCAGACACCGGTGGCGTCGTCGCGGCGCATCCGGACGGTGCGGTCGCCGATCTCCAGGGAGACGTCCCGCGCGGTCGGCGCCCACACGGAGAGGGTGGGACGGCCGTGGCGGAACACCGGGCCGAGCTTCGCCTTCGTGGCGCCGGCCGCGTACAGGTCGTCCAGGACGCCCGCGATCTGCACGCCGGTCGCCGCGAGCACCGCTCCGTTGGCGGCGCGCTGGGTGGCGACGACCTGGCCGCGCAGGGCCTCGCGCACCCGGTCGCGGTCACGCGGGTCGACGGTCCAGGCCGTGCCGCTCGCCAGGTGCGGGAACGTCGCCTTCTGCGCGTCGGTGAGGGCCGACTTCGTCAGGCGGATCCAGCGGGCGTCGCCGGGGTTCAGCTTCCCGTCCGTCACCGTGACCGAGCCGGTGCGGGAGGCGAGGAGCTGGGTGGAGGCGGCCGCGGCGGAGCCGTCCCAGACGAGGGTGGAGCGGTCGATCCAGACCGCCTTGGAGGTGGTCAGGTCGAGGGCGGCCGAGGACCCGGCGGGCTGCGGCAGCAGGTAGGTCTCCTGGCCGCTCACCAGCCACACCTCGTGGCCGTTCGCCCTGAGGTCCAGCGACTGGTCGGTCGGGAGGTCCTTCTCGTCCCCCTTGTGGAGGATGTAGCTGAGGCTGGTGGCACCCTCGGCGAGCGGCACCTCGAAGACAGCGCCATAGGAGTCAGTCTTCACCGGTTCCAGCGGCTTCGCCCAGTCGGTGGGGTTCGCGGCGCCGGTCCAGGTGTGCAGGCCCCAGCCGTCGTACCGTCCGTCGGCGCGGTGGTAGTGCAGGACGGCCTTGGTGGTGTCCTGCGCCGGGTACTCGGGCCGCTCGGTGGTGACGGTCTCGTCGCCCTGCTTGATCCACACCTCGCCGGTGCGGGTGACGTCGATGGTGCGGTCGGTGGCGACGTCCTTGGTGCCGTCCTTGTCGACCACGACGAAGCCGATGTCGGAGGCGCCCGGCTTCAGCTTGACCCAGGCGAAGGCGCCGTAGGCGTCGCGGCCGGTGAAGGCGTGGCCCGCGGGCCACTCGGTGGCCTCGCCGTCCGCGAGGTCGCCCCAGGCGTACAGGCTCCAGTCCTGGTAGTCGCCGTCGGGGCGCTGGTAGTGGACGATGGCGTACTCGCGGGAGGCGGCGGTGGGCTCCTCCTCGGCGGGCGGGGCGCCGGTCGTGGAGGCGGCCAGGGCGCTCGCGGTGCGGCCGGCCGAGTCGATCACGACGGCCTTGTAGCGCAGGGCGGTGCCGGCGGGGACGTCCGCGCCGACGGTGTGGGTGACCTTGTAGGGGGCGTGGTCGGCGGAGCCGAGCGTCTGCCACCTGCCGTTGCCGGTCTGTGCGGCGAAGACGACCCGGTTCAGCTGTCCGCCGTCGACGTCGGCGGTGACCTCGACGGTGCCGGTGGCGCCCGCCTCGGGGGCCTTCAGGGTGAGGGTGGGCTTCGCGTCGGGCTCGCCGAGCGGGGTGGCGGCCCTCAGGACGATCGCGGAGCGGGCCGGGACGGAGACGGTGATCTTCCTGTCGGCGTCGCTGCGGACGGTCGCGCCGGTGCCGTGGATGCCCCGGAACGTGGTGTCGGCGGAGCCGGTCGCGAAGGTGGCCGTCCGCGTCTCGCCCGCGTTGTTGAAGGCGACGACGTACTCGGTGGGGTTCTTGCCGGGGGCGGTGCGCGAGAAGGCGTAGACGCCTGGGCCGTCGTCGGCGTACCGCTCCTGCTGGACGCCGTCGGCCAGCGCGGGGTGCGCCGCGCGGAGCTTGGCGAGGGCGCCGATCTGCCGGTAGAGCGGGGAGCGGGTGTCGTAGGCGTCCTCGGCGTGGGTGCGGTCGGTGCCGATGAGGTCGTCGTCGAGGTAGTCGGCGGTGCGGGACGCGAAGAGGGTCTGGCGGGCGTCCTTGTCGCCGCCCGCGCCGGTGAAGCCCTGTTCGTCGCCGTAGTACACGACCGGGTTGCCGCGGCTGAGGAACATCAGCTCGTTGGCGAGCATGTCCCGCTGCAGCAGCTCCGCGTCGGACGCCTTCGGGTTGTCCTGCATCAGGAACGTGCCCATGCGGCCCATGTCGTGGTTGCCGAGGAAGGTGACCTGCTCGTAGGCGTTGGCCCTGCCGGACGTGTACTTGTAGTCGTCGCCGAAGACGGAGGCGAGCTTCTTGGCGCTGCCGTCCTGGGAGGCGTACGCGCGGGCCGCGTCCTGGAAGGGGAAGTCGAGGGTGGCGTCGAGCCGGCCCTGGGTGACGTAGGGGGCGGTGACGTTCGTGTCGGCGGAGTACACCTCGCCGAACATGAAGAAGTCGTCGCGGCCCTTCTTCGCCGCGTAGGCGTCCAGCGCGGTGGCCCACTGGGTCCAGAACTCCATGTTGACGTGCTTCACGGTGTCGATCCGGAAGCCGTCGATGCCGAAGTCCCGCACCCACCGCTGGTAGATCTTCTCCATGCCGTCGACGACCTCGGGACGCTCGGTCCACAGGTCGTCGAGCCCGGAGAAGTCACCGTACTCGGCGGACTCGCCGGCGAAGGTGGAGTCACCGCGGTTGTGGTACATCGCCGGGTCGTTGAGCCAGGACGGCACTTTGAGCCGCTTCTTCGCCGCGGGCACGACCGGCGTGCGCGGGAAGGAACCGACGTCCACGCGCGGGAACGTGCGGCTGCCGTCGGCGTGGTCGGCGTCGTCGAAGGGCACGCCGTCCTTGGTCAGGTACGGGAAGGCGCTCTTGGAGAGGTAGTCGTAGGACTTCTCCTCGTAGTCGATGACGTCGGCGGTGTGGTTCGTGATGACGTCGAAGAAGACCTTCATGCCCTTGGCGTGGGCCTTGTCGATGAGGGTCTCGAGGTCCTGGTTGGTGCCGAAGTGCGGGTCGACCTGGGTGAAGTCGGTGATCCAGTAGCCGTGGTAGCCGGCGGAGGCGTTCTCCCCGGTCCCCTGCACGGGCTGGTTCTTGAAGATCGGCGCCAGCCAGATGGCGGTGGTGCCGAGCCCCTTGATGTAGTCGAGCTTCCGGGTGAGCCCCTTGAGGTCGCCGCCCTGGTAGAAGCCCTTGTCGGTGGGGTCGTAGCCGTGGGTGAGGCGCGAACCGGTCAGTCCGCCGCGGTCGTTTTTCGTGTCCCCGTTGGCGAAGCGGTCCGGCAGGACGAAGTAGAACTGCTCCCGCGTCAGGTCGTGGCGCGCCGGGGAGGCGGCGAGCTTCGCGTCCGAGGGGGGCGCGGGCGGGGTGGCGGCTCGGGCGGCGACCGGCTGCACGAGCGCCGCGGCGAGCGCGGCCACCGTGACGGCGGCGACGCGGCGGCCCCGCGCGGTGCGGCGCCCCGGGGGCGCGGGCCATCTGGGTATCAAGGCGTGAACTCCTTGCGCTTACGGCTCATTGGGTCCGACCCCACGCCCCGGCGGGGACAGTTTCGGCCACATCACCGGAGCGTCGGCGTGACCGTACCGTCGTTGAAAGCCTTACAGCAATAGTTGTGAAAGTGTCGGCAAGAACTTCCAGCGGGAGCTTTCCGGCAGGGGCGGACGAGTCCGGCGGGCAAGGAGGGGAAGAGCGGCGCGCCGCCGGTCTCCTGTCGGGGAGACCGGCGGCGCGGGGTGCACGCGGGGCGGACCGCTCGTCAGGCGGCCGCGGTGGCGCAGATGTAGTCGTACGGACGGCCGATCGCGATCGTCAGCTTCAGCGGGTCCGTGGTGCCCGAGGGGCACTCGGCCTCCGTCTTGGTGAGGTCCAGGACCTTGTAGTCGGCGGACCCGGCCTGGGTGCAGGCAATCTCCTGGGCGTTCGCGTCGATGCAGTCGCCCTTCACCAGCTGGCCGCCGCCGGCGCCCGCGTCGCCGGGGTGGTCGCCGGACAGGTTGCGTCCGCAGACGGTGCTGTTCGGGATGCCGCTGTCGGAGGAGCCGAAGGTGAGGGACACCTGGATGATGATGTCGGTGCCGGCGGGGCACTGGATGGAGTCCGGCAGGATGGCCGCGTCCATGATCTTGAGCGCCTTGAAGGTGGCGCCGGAGTCGTCGCAGTCGAGCGCCTGATAGCTGTCGCCCGAGCCCTCCGGGTCCGGGCCGCCGCAGTCGCCGACCTTCCACTCGCCGGACTTCTCGTCCGGCGCCGTGGAGGACGACGAGGACGACGGCAGCGGCAAGGAGGCGGACGAGGAGTCGTCGTCCCTGGAGACGTTGTAGCCGACGATCGCGCCGATCAGGATCAGCGGGACCAGCAGCGCCTTCAGGCGCGCCGTACCGCGCCTGGGCGGGCGTCCGGTGGTGTGGTTGTAAGCCATGTGAACGGCTCCCCCTGCGGCGCGGAAGACGGACGCGTGGAAGTGGATCGCGCCGCGCCTCCTCACCCGGTGGGGGACGGTGTGGCCCCCGTGATCACGCTAGCGTCCGGCGGCCACGGAACCGGCCGCCGGACGTCACAGTTGTGCTTCAGCAGCCGCTCTTGCCCGCGTACACGGCGAGGGCGGTGTTGCTGCCGAGGGTCGCGGTGAGCCGGCCCGAACCGTCCACCGTCACCTGCTTGTTGCTCTGCACGTCGCAGTACGTGCCCGCCGGGAGGGAGGTCTGGTAGGTGCGGGTGAGGGAGCCGGACTCGTGGTTGATCGCCACGAAGCCCTTGTTCCCGCGCCCGAAGGCGATGGCGTCGCCGCCGTTGTCCCACCAGTTGGTGACCGCCTGGCCCCGGGTGGCGTTGCGGAAGCCGACCATCGACTTGATCTCGGGCCAGTTGTGCTGGCACTTCCAGCCGCTCTGCCAGCAGGCGTCGACCCGGCCGCCGTTCGGCGGTCCGGCGTCGTGGTCGGTGAACTCGTAGCCGGAGTTGATGTCGGGGGCGCCGTAGGGCCAGGCCAGCATGAAGACGTTGGCCAGGGTGTAGGTGGCGTTGTCCTTGTAGCTGAGCGTGGAGCCGTTGCGCTCGGTGTCGTGGTTGTCGACGAACACACCGGCGGAGCCGCTGTTCAGGTAGCCCCAGCCCTCGCCGTAGTTCTTCAGGTAGGCGAGGTTCTCGTTGGTGAAGACCCGCTTGAGGTCGTAGGCGTAGCGGAACTCCTGGACGTCGCCGGTGCCCGTGTACTCGGTGGGCTGCACGGCCTCGCCGGCGCCGTGGATGACCTCCTGCTTCCAGTAGGCGGAGGGGTTGGTCAGCCGGGACTTGATGTTCGCGAGGTCGGCGGCGGGGATGTGCTTGGCCGCGTCGATGCGGAAGCCGTCGACGCCGAGGGAGAGCAGGTCGTTCATGTACCCGGCGATGGCCCCGCGGACGTAGTCCTCGCCGGTGTCGAGGTCGGCGAGGCCGACCAGCTCGCAGTTCTGCACGTTCCAGCGGTCGCCGTAGTTGGTGATCTGCGAGGTGCAGTTGTCGAAGTCGTACGAGGAGTACAGGCCCGGGTAGTTGTACTTGCTGTACGACGAGCCGCCGGTGCCCGTGCCGCTGCCGGCGGACATGTGGTTGATCACGGTGTCGGCGACGACCTTCACGCCGGCCGCGTGACACGTGTCCACCATGCTCTTGAAGGCGGCGCGGTCGCCCAGCCGTCCGGCGATCCGGTAGCTCACCGGCTGGTACGACGTCCACCACTGCGAGCCCTGTATGTGCTCGGCGGGCGGGGAGACCTGCACGTAGCCGTAGCCGGCGGGGCCGAGGGTGGTGGTGCACTCGCGGGCGACCGAGGCGAAGTTCCACTCGAAGAGGACGGCCGTGACGTCCTTGGAGCCGGGCGGGGAGGCCTCGGCGACTGTCGGGGTCATGACAGCCGAGGCGGCCGCGAGGGCGGCGATCCCGGCGAGGGTTCTGCGTGCCATATGGGGATCCTTCTTCATCGAAGGGTGTGGGGAGTACCGGCGAAGTGGTTGAAGCTTCTTGCAGAAAGCTTCAGCAACCTTGCGGCAACGCAGATGTTAGAGGCCCGCCACCCGAAAGGGCAGCGGGCCGTACCAACTTGAAGGAAAAAAGTTGCGAGGCGTACGACCGTCAGGCCGTCGTCCACCACACGGTCGTGTCGGCCGCGACCACGGCCTCGCCGCCCGTCTCCTCCACCTCGCCGCTGGTGATCAGCACCCTCCCGTACGCGGGCACGGTCACGGGCGCTCCCGTGGTGTTCGCGACGCACACGAAGTCCCCGCGCCGGAACGCCAGCACGCCCTCGGGCGCCGTCAGCCACTCCACCGCGTCGCCCGCCCCCAGATCCGCCTGCTCACGGCGCAACGCGAGCGCCGAGCGGTACATCTCCAGGGTGGAGCCGGGCACGCCGGTCTGCGCCTCGACGCTCAGCTCGCCCCAGCCCTCGGGCTGCGGCAGCCAGCTGCCGCCGTCGCCGAAGCCGTGGCTGGAGCCCTCCCGGGTCCACGGGATCGGCACCCGGCAGCCGTCACGGAAGCCGTCCTGGCCCGCGCCGCGGAAGTACGCCGGGTCCTGGCGCACCTCGTCCGGCAGGTCCACGACGTCCGGCAGGCCCAGCTCCTCGCCCTGGTAGACGTAGGCCGAGCCGGGCAGCGCCAGCATCAGCAGGGTCGCCGCACGGGCCCGGCGCAGCCCCAGCTCACGGTCGCCGGCCTTACGGATCTGGGTGCCGAGGCCCGCCGGGTTGGCGAACCGGGTGGCGTGCCGGGTGACGTCGTGGTTGGACAGCACCCAGGTGGCGGGGGCGCCCACCGGGCGCATCGAGTCCAGGGTGCGGTCGACGACCGCGCGCAGCTCGGCCGCGTCCCAGTGCGTCGCCAGGTACTGGAAGTTGAACGCCTGGTGCAGCTCGTCGGGGCGGACGTAGTTGGCGGTGCGCTCGACGGTCGGCGTCCACGCCTCGGCGACGAAAATGCGCCCACCCGTCTCCCGCCCCCGCCCTTCTGCGGAAGGCCCTTCGGGCCCCATTGCATCGGAGTACTCGTCGAGGATGAGCCGCCACTGCCGGTAGATGTCGTGCACGCCGTCCTGGTCGAAGAACGGGGTGACATCGTTGCCCAGCAGCCGCATCTCGTCGTGCGACCCCAGGTCCGGCAGGCCCTCGGCCTTCACCATGCCGTGGGCCACGTCGATCCGGAACCCGTCCACGCCCATGTCCAGCCAGAACCGCAGGATGGAGCGGAACTCGTCGCCGACCGCCGGGTGCTCCCAGTTGAAGTCGGGCTGCTCGGGCGCGAAGAGGTGCAGGTACCACTCGCCGGGGGTGCCGTCGGGCTCGGTGACCCGGGTCCAGGCGGGGCCGCCGAAGATCGACTCCCAGTCGTTGGGCGGGAGTTCGCCGTTCTCGCCCTTGCCGGGACGGAAGTGGTAGCGCTCGCGCAGCGGCGAGCCGGGGCCCTCCGCGAGGGCGCGCTTGAACCACTCGTGCTGGTCGGAGGAGTGGTTGGGCACCAGGTCGACGATGATCCGCAGGCCCAGCGCGTGCGCGTCGCGGATCAGCGCGTCCGCGTCGAGCAGCGTGCCGAACATCGGATCGACGGCGCGGTAGTCGGCGACGTCGTAACCGGCGTCGGCCTGCGGGGAGGCGTAGAAGGGGCTCAGCCACACGGCGTCCACGCCGAGGTCACGCAGGTACGGCAGACGGGAGCGGATGCCCTCCAGGTCGCCCATGCCGTCACCGTTGCTGTCGGCGAAGCTGCGCGGGTACACCTGGTAGATCACCGCGTCCCGCCACCAGTCACGGCGCCGCGCGACGGTGGCGACGGCCGAGTCGGTCGTGGGGGTCGGGGCCGGGGCGGCGGACTGCTGCTGACTCATGACGTCCTTGGTACGGGGTTCGGGCAGGGAAGCTAAGTGGAGGCGGCCGCGATGACAGCGGGGTCGGATGGCCAACGCGGCCGCCTCGGACCCAGGGGAAGGGCAACGCCCTTCAGGGGCGCGGGGAACTGCGCGACCAGCCACGGTGAAGCCGCAGCCGGCCGACGGCAGAAGTCCCCCGGGACTTACCCCTTGGTGCCACCGGCCGTAAGACCGGCAACGAGGTTCTTCTGCACGAGATAGAAGAACGCGGACACGGGTATCGCGATCAAAACGGCGGTCGCAGCCATCAAATTCCGCTGAGCATCATGCTCACTCACGAAACTCTGCAGCCCCACGGCCAACGTGTACTTCGTGTCGTCCAGCATGAACGTCGTGGCGAACGCCACCTCCCCGAACGCGGTGATGAAGCTGTAGAACGCCGCGACCGCGAGCCCCGGCTTGGCGAGCGGCAGGATCAGCCGCGCGAACGTGCCGAACGGGGTCAGTCCGTCGACGCGTCCCGCCTCGTCGATCTCGAAGGGGATGGTGTCGAAGTAGCCCTTCATCAGCCAGGCGCAGTACGGCACCGCCGTGGAGCAGTACACGAGGATCAGGCCGAGGTAGCTGTCGATGAGCTGGAGGTCCGACAGGATCTGGTACATCGGGACCATCAGCACGGCCACCGGGAACATCTGGGTGACCAGCAGCACCCACATGAACTTCTTGTAGCCGGGGAAGCGCATGCGGGAGACCGCGTAGCCGGTGGTGGCCGCCACCAGGACGCCGATGACCGTGGTGCCGAGGGACACGATCAGCGAGCTCTTGAGCCAGTCGAAGAAGTTCGTGTTCTGCAGCACGAACGAGTAGTTGTCCAGTGTCATTTTGCCCCAGATCCCGCCGGGACGCAGATAGTCGTCCTTGTCGGGGCCGAGGGACAGGAAGACCAGCCAGGCGACCGGGAACAGCGCGATCAGGCTGGCCACGATCAGGATGCCGTGGGAGGCGAGGCGGCCCAGGGGGCTGACCTCACCGCGCCGGAGGCCCTTGCGGGGCGCGGCGCTCCGCTCGCCGTCGGGGCGGCCGGCCTCGGCGGCGGTGGGGAGGGTCGAGGTGCTCATGGGGGCTCCCGCCTCAGATCGCGAGCTGCTGGTCGTTGCGGTTCAGCCAGCGGCGGTAGAAGGACGTGAAGACGATCAGGATGGCCAGCAGCAGCATGCCGTAGGCCGCGGACTCGGCGAACTCGCGCGGCTGCTGTCCGAAGCCGAGCTGGTAGGCCCAGGTCACGAGGATCTGCGCGTCCGGAGCGGTGTTGCCGAACAGCAGGAAGATGATCGCGAACTGGTTGAACGTCCAGATGATGCCGAGCAGCACCACGGTGGAGCTGACCGAGCGCAGGCCGGGCAGGGTGACGTGACGGAACCGCTGCCAGGCGCTCGCGCCGTCCATCTCGGCGGCCTCGTAGAGGGTGCTGTCGATGGACTGGAGTCCGCCGAGCAGGGAGACCATCATGAACGGCACGCCGCACCAGGTGTTGACCATGATCGCGGCGAACCGCTGCCAGAAGGAGTCCTCCAGCCATGCCGGGGTGGGCAGGCCGAGGAAGTCGAGGCCGGAGTTGATGATGCCGGCGTCGGCGAGCATGAAGCGCCAGCCGAAGACGGTGACGAAGGTCGGCACGGCCCACGGCAGGATGAGGACCAGCCGGTAGAAGGTGCGGCCGCGCAGCTTCTGGTTGAGCAGCAGCGCGAGGCCGAGGCCGATGCCGTAGTGCAGGGCGACGCAGGCGGCCGTCCACACGATCGTCCAGATGAAGTGCGACCAGAACCGGTCGTAGGCGGTCTCGCCCCACAGGATGTCGGCGTAGTTGTCGATGCCGATGAACTTGTAGGTGGCCTCGATCTCGTTGACGCCGATGGTGCGTGCCGAGTTGAGGCTGTCCGCGTCGGTGAGCGTGAGGTAGAAGCCGTAGACCAGGGGGTACAGCACGATGACGCCGAGCACCAGGGCCACCGGCGCGATCATGGCGTAGGCGTACCAGTGCTTCTGGTAGGAGTGCTTCAGGCGCTGGCCCGGCCCGGGGCGGGGCGCGCGGTCACCGCGGCGCTTGCCGGTCGCGCGGTCGATGGCGACTGTCATGGTTCGGCACCTTCTGGAGGATCAACGAGTACGGCACACAGGCCGGCGGCCGCCGGACCCTCCCCTCCTGGAATCGGGTCCGGCGGCCACGCGGGCATTACTTGGAGAAGTCCGGCACCAGCTTGGTGAACGCGGCCTCCGCGTCGCTCAGGCCCTTGTCCAGGGACTCCTTGCCGCTGGCGATCTGCGGCAGCTCGTCGTCCATCGGGCCCCACAGGGAGCTGTACTCGGGCAGCGCCGGGCGCGGCTGGGCGGCCGAGAGGACCGTCTGGTAGCCGGCGATGCCCGGGTCGGCCTTGACCTCGGCGGTGTAGGCGTCGTCGCGCGTGGGCAGCGTGGAGTTCTTCAGCGCGATGGTCTCCTGCGCCTTGGCCGAGGTCATGAACTTCACGAACTTCAGCGCGGCCTCCTGCTTCTCCTTGCTGGAGCCGGCGTAGACGGAGAGGTTGTGGCCGCCGGTGGGGGCGCCCGCCTTGCCGGTGGAGCCGGCCGGGACGGTGGCGATGCCGAGGTTGTTCTTGTCCTTGAAGGCGGAGCCCTTGTAGAAGTTGGTGATCTCCCACGGGCCCTGGACGATCGAGGCGACCTTGCCGTTGACGAAGGCGTCCTGGATGTGGGCGTAGGCGTCGGCGGTCACGTCGGCCTTGTGCAGGCCCTTGCCGTCGAAGAGGCTCAGCCAGGTGCCGTACGCCTTCTTGGCCTCGGCGGACTTGATCGTGATCTTCTTGGCCTCGGCGTCGACCATGTCGGTGCCCTCGCCGTAGAGGAACGGCTGGGCGTAGTAGCCGGCCGTGGAGCCCCAGAAGCCGTCGACGCCGGTCTTCGCCTTGATCGTGGCGGCGGCGGTCTTCAGGTCGTCCCAGGTCTTGGGGGCCTCGACGCCGGCCTTCGCGAAGAGCTGCTTGTTGTAGACGAACGCGAGGGTGTCCGTGGTGAACGGGACGCCGTAGGTCTTGCCCTCGTACTTGGCCTGCTCGATCAGGTTGGGCTTGAACTTGTCCTGCTCGGCGAGCGCCTCGGTGCCGTCCAGGGGCAGGAAGAAGCCCTTCTTGGCGAACGCGGGCGTCCAGCCGACCTCGGAGCGCAGCACGTCGGGGGCGCCCTTGGAACCGGCGGCGGTGTCGAACTTGTTCTGCGCCTGGTCGAACGGGACGTTGACGAAGTTGACCTTGATGTCCTTGTTGGCCGCCTCGAACTCCTTGACCAGGGCTTGGTAGGTCGGCGCCTCGTTGGTCGCGTTGGAGGTGTCCCACCAGGTGATGGTGACCGGGCCGCCGGCCTTGTCGCCGCTGTCGCTGTCGCCGCCGCAGGCCGTCGCCGCGAGGGCGAGGGACGCCACCAGCGCGGTGGCCGCTATGCCACGCCGCATGAGGTTCTCCTTGAGGGTTAAGCCCGTGAGGCGGGAACGGCCCCGTCTGCCGTCCCGCGAGGTGCCGACTGCGCCGTTGCGGCGGCCGGGCGACGTGAACGTAACAGCGCCGGAACGTTTCCGAAAGACCTTGCAGAAAAGTTTTGCAAGGGCTGCCGACAGTTATGCCGCCGTGACCCGATCTCCACCGTCGCGCGACCCGGGTTTCCGCCCGTACGCCGGGGGTTCGGACAGTTGTGCAAGACTCTGCAAGCACTTGCCATCCGTTGCCGCCGGGGGAATCATCCGTTGCGGAGCGGACGCCGACCACGACGTGAGGGATCGCGATGAGCCAGCAGCCCACCACGGGCCGTCCCACGGCGCGCACCAGGCGTCCGTTCGGTGTGCAAGGCGACAACCGGCAGATACAGTCCGGTCCTGTGACCACACGGCTTGCTGATATCGCTGCTCAGGCGGGGGTGAGCGAGGCGACCGTCAGCCGGGTCCTGAACGGGAAGCCGGGCGTCGCCGCCACCACCCGCCAGTCCGTGCTCGCCGCCCTGGACGTGCTGGGCTACGAGCGCCCGGTCCGGCTGAGGCAGCGCAGCGAGGGCCTCGTCGGGCTCATCACGCCCGAGCTGGAGAACCCGATCTTCCCGGCGCTGGCCCAGGTGATCGGACAGGCGCTGACCCGGCAGGGCTACACCCCGGTGCTCGCCACCCAGACCCCGGGCGGCTCCACCGAGGACGAGCTGACCGAGATGCTCGTGGACCGCGGCGTCGCCGGCATCATCTACGTCTCCGGGCTGCACGCCGACACCACCGCCGACATGCAGCGCTACGAGCGGCTGCGGGCGCAGGGCGTGCCGTTCGTGCTCGTGGACGGTTTCTCGCCGAAGGTGCAGGCGCCGTTCATCTCCCCCGACGACCGGGCCGCGATGGCGCTGGCCGTCACCCACCTCGCGTCCCTCGGGCACACCCGGATCGGGCTGGCGCTCGGGCCGAAGCGGTTCGTGCCGGTGCAGCGCAAGGTGGAGGGCTTCGTACGGGCCGTGCAGGAGCAGTTGGGGCTGAGCGCGGAGACGGTCGAGACGGAGCTGATCCAGCACTCCCTGTACACGCTGGAGGGCGGCCAGGCCGCGGCCGGCGCGCTGATGGACCGGGACTGCACGGCGGTGGTGTGCGCGAGCGACATGATGGCGCTGGGCGCGATCCGGTCGGCCCGGCAGCGGGGCCTGGAGGTGCCGCGCGACATCTCGGTGGTCGGCTTCGACGACTCGCCGCTGATCGCCTTCACCGACCCGCCGCTGACCACGGTGCGCAAGCCGGTCCCGGCGATGGGGCAGGCGGCGGTGCGCACGCTGCTGGAGGAGATCGGCGGAACGCCCGCGCCGCACAGCGAGTTCGTGTTCATGCCCGAGCTGGTGGTGCGCGGTTCGACGGCGTCGGCGCCCGGGGAACGCAAGCGTCCCTGAGTCCCGTCCCCGGAACTCGTCCTCGAGGCGGAGAGCGGGGGCGCGTGCGCCCTGCGCGAGGAGGAGGCCGAAGGCCTGTTCCCGGGGCAGAACATGCGGGCCGGACCCACCCGGGGGATGATCTGACCAAGAGGTCTTTTCTGGCAGACTCTGTGCCCATGGGTGACTCGACCGTGACCACGCTGGACGGCCGCCGGGCGGCCGAGGCGAGCCCCGTCGGACAGACGGCGGGGGCGGGTCGCCTGCGCCGTCTGCGCGCTCCCCGCCGGCCCCGGCTGTGGTTCGAGATCCTGCTGATCGCGGTGAGCTACGCCACGTACTCGCTCGTGCGCAACGCGGTGCCCGAGCAGAAGGCGGAGGCGCTGCGCAACGCCGACTGGATCTGGCGGCTGGAGGGGCAACTCGGCGCGGCCTTCGAGGAGTCCGTGAACCACGCGGTCAACTCGGTCACTTGGCTCGTCGTCGGGATGAACTACTACTACGCCACCCTGCACTTCGTGGTGACGCTGGGTGTGCTGGTGTGGCTGTACCGCAGACACCCCGGCCGGTACGCGGCGACCCGGCTGGTCCTGTTCGTCACCACCGGTTTCGCCCTGGTCGGCTTCTACTTGTTCCCGCTCGCCCCGCCGCGGCTGATGAACGGCCAGAACTTCGTCGACACGGTCCTGGTCCACCAGACGTGGGGCTCGATGGCCTCCGGCGACCTGAAGAACGTCTCCAACCAGTACGCGGCGATGCCGTCCATGCACATCGGCTGGTCGCTGTGGTGCGGCATCACGCTGTTCGCGCTGGCCACGGTGCCGTGGGCGCGGGTGCTCGGGCTGCTGTACCCGGTGGCCACGCTGGTGGTGATCGTCGCCACCGCCAACCACTTCTGGCTGGACGCGGTCGGCGGCGTGGTGTGCCTCACCGTCGGCTACGGCGTCGCCCACGCCTGGTACGGCCGCCGCCCCTCCGCGCTCCCCCGCCACATCCCGGACGCGACGGCGAGAGCACCGGAGCAGCCGCCCGCCGCGCCGGAGCGCGTGCCGGTGCAGAAGCAGGTCTGACAGCCCGTACCTTCGGAGGGACACGGCTGCAGACCGCCTTCGGCGGATACGGGGCTACATCCCCCCGTAGAACAGCTCCTCGACGATGCCCCGGGCGCGGCGGGCCGTGCGCCGGTAGGCGTCGAGCATGTCGCCGGCGTGGCCCGGGCCGTAGCCCAGGTAGCGGCCGACGGCAGCCAGCTCGCGCGGCACGGTGGGGAAGGTGTCCCCCGCCCGGCCCCGCACCAGCATCACCGCGTTGCGGACGCGGGTGGCCAGCACCCACGCCTCGTCGAGGTGGGCGGCGTCCTCCTCGGACATCAGCCCCGCCTCGCGCGCGGCGGCCAGCGCCTCCCGGGTGCGGGTCGTCCGCAGCCCCGGCACCTCCCCCGCGTGCCGCAGCTGCGCCAGCTGCACGGTCCACTCCACGTCCGACAGCCCGCCCGGCCCGAGCTTGGCGTGCAGCTTGGGGTCGGCCCCGCGCGGCAGCCGCTCGGCCTCCATACGGGCCTTGAGCCGCCGGATCTCCCGGACCGCGTCCTCGTCCAGGCCGCCGGCCGGGTACCGCAGCGGGTCGATCAGCTCCACGAAGCGGCGTCCCAGGTCCTCGTCCCCGGCGACGGGCTCGGCCCGCAGCAGCGCGTGCCGCTCCCACACCAGCGCCCAGCGCCGGTAGTACGCCTCGTAGGAGGCGAGCGTGCGCACCAGCGGGCCGGACTTGCCCTCCGGGCGCAGGTCGGCGTCGATCAGCAGCGGCGGGTCGGCGCTGGGCACCTGAAGCAGCCGGCGCATCTCCGCGACGACCTTGTTCGCGGCCTCGGACGCCTCACGCTCGCTCACTCCGTCGCGCGGCTCGTGCACGAACAGGACGTCCGCGTCGGAGCCGTAGCCCAGCTCGTGTCCGCCGAACCGGCCCATGCCGATGACCGCGAACCGGGTGGGGAGGGTGTCCCCCCAGCCCTCGCGGACCACCGCGCGGAGCGTGCCGGCGAGGGTGGCGGCGGTCAGGTCGGACACCGCGCCCCCCACCAGGTCCACCAGGGCGCCCTGGTCGGCCTCGGCGGGCTGCGACTCGGTGCCGTAGGAGCCGACGATGTCGGCGGCGGCGGTGCGGAACAGCTCGCGGCGGCGTACCCCGCGGGCGGCGGTGACGCCCTGGACGGCGTTGTCGGCGCGGCGGACCGCGGCCAGGACCTCCTGCTCCAGGGAGGCGCGGGAGCGCGGGGTGAGGCCGCCGCCACCGCCGTCCCCGTCGCCGAGCAGCGCGACCGCCTCGGGGGCGCGCATCAGCAGGTCGGGGGCGAGCCGCCCGGCGGACAGCACCCGGGCGAGGTTCTCCGCGGCGGCGCCCTCGTCGCGCAGCAGCCGCAGGTACCAGGGGGTCTTGCCGAGGGCGTCGGAGACCTTGCGGAAGTTCAGCAGGCCGGCGTCGGGGTCGGCGGAGTCCGCGAACCAGCCGAGCAGCACCGGCAGCAGGGTGCGCTGGATGGCGGCCTTGCGGGTGACGCCGGAGGCCAGGGCCTCCAGGTGGCGCAGCGCGGCGGCGGGGTCGGCGTAGCCGAGGGCGACCATGCGTTCGCGGGCGGCCTCCGCGCTGAGCCGGGCCTCGCCGGGGGCGAGCGCGGCGACGGCGTCGAGCAGCGGCCGGTAGAACAGCTTCTCGTGCAGCCGCCGCACCACGGTGGTGTGGCGCCGCCACTCGCGGGTCAGCTCGGCGACCGGGTCGGTGCGCAGGCCCAGGGAGCGGCCGAGGCGCCGCAGGTCGGCCTCGTCCTCGGGGACGAGGTGGGTGCGGCGCAGCCGGTGCAGCTGGATGCGGTGCTCCAGGGAGCGCAGGAAGCGGTACGCCTCGTCGAGCTGGGCGGCGTCCGCGCGGCCGACGTAACCGCCGGCGGCGAGCGCCTTGAGCGCGTCGAGGGTGGTGCCGCTGCGCAGGGAGGCGTCGGCGCGGCCGTGCACCAGCTGGAGCAGCTGCACGGCGAACTCGACGTCCCTGAGGCCGCCGGGGCCGAGCTTCAGCTGGCGGTCGACCTCGGCGGCGGGGATGTTCGCCACCACCCGGCGGCGCATCTCCTGCACGTCGGCGACGAAGTTCTCCCGCTCGGCGGCCTGCCACACCAGCGGCCGGAGCGCGGCCGTGTACTCCGCCCCGAGCGCGAGGTCGCCGGCGACCGGGCGGGCCTTGAGCAGCGCCTGGAACTCCCAGGTCTTGGCCCAGCGCTGGTAGTAGGCGAGGTGGGAGGCGAGGGTGCGGACCAGCGGGCCGTTGCGGCCCTCGGGGCGGAGGTTGGCGTCGACGGGCCAGATGGAGCCCTCGACGGTGGTCTCCGAGCAGATCCGCATCATGTGCGAGGCGAGCCGGGTCGCGGCGCGCAGCGCCTTGTCCTCCTCGGCGTCGCCGGCCGCCTCGCCGACGAAGATGACGTCGACGTCGGAGACGTAGTTCAGCTCGTGGCCGCCGCACTTGCCCATCGCGACCACCGCGAGCCGGCACATCGCGGCGTCCTCCGGCGCGTCCGCCGCGGCCAGGGCGAGGGCCGCGCGCAGGGTGGCGGTGGCCAGGTCGGCGAGCTCGGCGGCGGTCTGGGCGACGTCGACGGTGCCGCAGACGTCGCGGGCGGCGATGGACAGCAGGCAGCGCCGGTAGGAGACGCGCAGGGCGACCGGGTCGGCGGCGTCGGCGAGGCCGCGCTCGAACTCCTCCACACCGGGGTGCAGGTCGCGCGGCTCGTAGGTGACGAGGGCCTGCCAGTCGCGGGGGTGCCGGGCCAGGTGCTCGGCGAGCGCCGCGGAGGCGCCGAGCACCCCGAGCAGGCGGTCGCGCAGCGGCTTGGCCGCTATGACGGTGTCCAGCAGCTCCTGGCGGTCGGTGGCGCCGTCCTGCGCCTCCAGCAGCCGCACCAGGCCGTGAAGGGCGAGGTCCGGGTCGGCGGTGCCGCCGAGGGCGTCCAGCAGCACCGGGTCGTTGCGGACGGTCGCCAGCTCGGGGCTGTCGAGGAGGCGTTCGGCGGCCGACGGATCGGTGAAGCCGTGCCGCAGCAGCCGCGTGAAGATACTGCTCCTGCGCCCCGGCGCCGACGTCATCCCCGGCCTCCCTCATGCCTCGGTTCAGGGTCGTACGGCCCTGAGCCTAACCGGAGGACGCGATCACGGCCCTGGGGCGGCCCACGATGAATTCCGGAGCCGGACGGGGTCTGATGTGAGTACCGCGGTCCCGCGGTGCGCTCTCCCGACCGTCCAGGAGTTCCCGTGCCCGACACCCCTGACACCTCTGCCGCGCCCGAGGGCCGTCTCGATCACCGCTACAGCAGCCCGGAGGCCGGGAAGCCGCCCTGGGAGGAGGTGGAGCGGCTGATCACGGAGGCGGAGCTGTTCTGGGTCTCCACGGTCCGTCCCGACGGCCGGCCGCACGTCACCCCGCTGCTCGCGGTCTGGTCGGCCGGCGCCCTGCACTTCTCCACCGGACCTGAGGAGCGCAAGGCCCGCAACCTGGCGGAGAACCCGCACGTGACGCTGACCACCGGCGTCAACACCTGGACGGAGGGCTACGACGTGGTCGTGGAGGGCCGCGCGCGGCGCGTCACGGACGACGCGCGTCTGCGCGAACTGGCCGCGCTGTGGGAGGAGAAGTACGGCGAGTTCTGGCACTTCGAGGTGCGGGACGGCCATTTCCACCACGCGCCGGGCCGCGCCGTGGTGTTCTCGGTGGCGCCGCACACCGTTTTCGGTTTCGGTAAGGGAGAGCCGTTCAGCCAGACCCGGTGGCGGTTCGCCTGACGCGGTACCCGACGAAGGAGCCGGAGGCTCTCATGGACATGACCCTCGAAGTGATCCCGCTGCCGGTGAGCGACATCGACCGCGCCCGGGACTTCTACCGGGACAAGGTCGGCTTCCACGTCGACATCGACCAGGAGGTCATGCCGGGCATGCGCATCGTCCAGCTGACCCCGCCCGGCTCCGGCTGCTCGATCGCCCTCGGCGAGAGGATCTGGGACATGACCCCGGGCCCCACCCCGTCCCCCGGCGCCTACCAGGGCCTCCAGCTCTGCGTCGCCGACATCGACAAGGCCCACGCTGAGTTCGTCGCCCGCGGCCTGGAGATCTCCGAGCCGGTCCGCTACGCCGACGCCGACGGCGCCACGTTCATGCACTTCACGGACCCGGACGGCAACGGGTGGGCGGTCCAGGAGTACCGCCGCCGGGCGACGGAGCCCCTGCACAAGTTCCTGACGGAGCAGGCGGAGTCCTAGACGCGGCGCGTCGGAAGGTCAGAGGTCGTCGGGCAGGACCCGGAAGCAGGTGTGCCGCCCGCCGACCGGACGGACCGTACGGAAGTTTCTGAAGTCCCGGGTGAGGACGGCGTCCGTGTCGTACTCGGCGGCGAGCGCGACGTTGACCGCGTCCACGAGGTCCCAGTCCGGGGACGCGTACCGGGCCCGGACGGTCAGGGCGGCGTCCGGGATCTCCGGCGTCGTCGGGGCGAGGACCAGCCGCATCTGCCGGACCCGCTCCGTGAGGGTACGGAGGACGGCGTCGGCCGCCGCGCGCCCGGCGCGGATTGTGGCGACCTGATGCACTTCGGTGAGCGCGAGCGGACTGGCGACCAGGAAGCCGCACCGGTCCGCGGCCTCGTCCGGCACCGGCCGCATCCCAATCCGCTGACGCCCGGCTCTGGCGGGTCCGGTTGCCGCTGCGTCAGCGTTGCCGTCAGAAGGCATCTACTGCCGGGAGAGTCCAGCCGGATCGATTGCGATCGGGAACGGGGCGTCCAGGTGGGTGGTCGCGCCCGCGAGTGCCGTGGTCCGCTCTACGTAGCGACCGCCCTGCAGTTCATAGATGACGAGCATGGCGGCGGGATCGAACTCCAGGCGCCAGAAGTGCGGGATGGCGGCTTCGGCGTACAGCATGGGCTTGACCTTGCGGTCCATGGTGCTGTTGCCGGGGGAGACGAGTTCGACGACGAGCTGGACCGCGTCGATGTCGACGGTGACAGGGTCGTCGGCGGTCGCGCCGGCGTCGGCCACGACCAGGTCGGGCACGACCAGCCCGGACGGCAGGACGACGTTGACGCCTTCCAGGATCTCCACCGGCGCGCCGACGGCTCGGGCAGCCGCGTCCAGGGCGACGTGGAGGCGGAACGAGGCCCGCTGGTGGCGGACGCCGGGGGCGGGGGACATGACGAGGGACTCCCCCAGCAGCTCGTAGCGGGTGGTGCGGTCTTCGGGCAGGGCCAGGACGTCGGCGACGGTCCACGGCCCGGTGTGGTCCATGGCAACGCTCATTCCCTCTCACCTCCTCGTCCGACCGGCAGTCTCGGTGTGGCCTCGACACGCGGTACACGGCCAGCATACGGGGGCTCCCACCTGCTGACACGAGGTTTCGCCGCCGTGAGCGAGACCTCGAACGAGTGTGCCGCTCAGTCGCCCGCCCCAGGGGCGTCGGCATGGCTCGCCCCTGTCTGGTCCGGTCCCGCCGACTGCTGGCGCGTCGGGGGATTCCTGCGGTCCACCGGCTGTTCCGGAGTGCTGTTCTGCGCGGCCAGGGGCCGGGTCCGGGTAAGCGGGGCGGCGCCGTAGCGGCCGGCCCCGCGCACCGGCCGCGCGCGGGTCCGCGCCAGCGGGCCCTCCTTGCAACCGCATGGAAATCATCGACGCAACCCACCACGGCAGACCCCTGACCAGCCAGAACACGAACCACGGCCGGTGCCCGTGCCTGCGATGGAGCTTTCCGGTCCGGAGGCGGTCGAGACGTTCGCGCAGTTCCTGTATCTGGCCGAGGGCGTCCTCGAGTGCGTCGGCGAGCACGTCTATGCGGATGCGGTTCTGCATCTCCTCGAGGCTGGGGCCGGTGAATACCTCCAGGGTCCCCGGGGCTGCCTGGCGCTGGCCGGATCAAGGACAGTGACTTCCTCGACCCTCATCCCGCCGTCGCGGGTGGGGACGCCTCGACGGACGCGGGCAGCCTTGTGCTGGGTCAACGCCTGCTGCGCGGTCCGCGCGGGCCTCTGCCGCATCGGCTTCCACGACCTCAGGCACACCACCGCCACACTACTTCCGGAACAGGGCGTCGAACTCGTCGTAATCAAGGAGCTCCTTGGACACGCCCACATCGGCGTCAAACGATGAAGGAATCAAGCGATGGCGTCGATCAGCCTTCGCTGATCGACGCCATCGCTTCTCGTGCTACTGGGTCCGGGCCTGGCAGTAGCGGGCGCTGATCTGCCGCGGGCACGAGTCAAGGGGAGTCTTGAGTCTCAACCTCGGAGAGCCCCAGTGGTTCGAGCGACGGCACCAGCCGCTGCAGATACCAACCCATGTCACAGAAGATGGAGTTCGGTAGCCGCTTCGCATTGATGGTGATTGCGTAGGACAGGCAGGTCCTCCCGGGATGAAAAAGGAGGTCTCCTCCGATGTCCCTCTCAGCGCCCGGAAAGAGAAGCGACATTCCGACAGTTCGATCTGCCCAACGGCGATTTCCCATCTCAGTGAGGACCTCTGCCAGCGTGGAAGGTGACGTCTTCTGCCAGTTGAAGAGGCCGTCCTCATCGATCAGGTACAGCAGCGCGCCATCGCACAGAGGTGTCATCCCGCCCTTGATCAAGGTATGCACAGTGTCTGACACGTCAACCGGGTGGGTGAAGGAGAAGTCGATACCTATGGTTCGAGTCACGACCTTGCACCCTTTTCCGAGGTAATTGGTTACCTGTGAGGATATGGGGGTTCTCTCACATCACCAGAACACAGCGTGAACACTGCTGTGGCAAGGGGCACGTCAGTCGCCTTCACCCGCGAGGGTACGACACCCCCGGCCGGCCGCTCGTCGATACACCGGATCCCTCAAGACGGAGAGCGGACCCGCGTCACCCGTTGGCATGCAGCGAGCGCCGTTCTCGCCCCTGGCCCTCGCCGGCCCGCCTAGCGTCGGGCGCGTCGCGATACGACGCGTACGGCAAAGGGGTGCGGATGTCGGTGGACGGTGAGGCGGTGCGCCTCGCGGACGAGGTTCAGGCGGACGAACCGGGGTGGGAGGTGGACCCGGACGACGAGTGGGGCGTCGCCGTCATCACCACCGTGGGGCGGCAGTTGAGGCTGCGGCGCGAGGCCGTGGAGATGCGGGTGTGCGACTTCGCCCGGGCCGTCGGGTACGGGGAGGACCTCGTCTACAAGGTCGAGGCGGGCAAGCGGATTCCGCGGCGGGAGTATCTGGAGCGGGCCGACGAGGTGCTGAGGGCCGGCGGACTGCTCGCGGCGGCGTGGGAGGACGTGAAGAGGGTCCGGTATCCGCGCCGGGTACGCGAGCTGGCCAAGCTCGAGGCGCAGGCCGTCGAGATCGGCGTATACGAGAGCGTCAGCATCAACGGCCTGTTGCAGACCCCGGAACACGCGCGGGCGCTGTTCGAGGCGTGGCAGCCCGCCTACTCCGAGGAGGATCTGGAGCGCGTGCTGGCGGCCCGTATGGCACGGCAGTCCGTCTTCGACCGGTCACCCGCGCCCGCGCTCAGCTTTGTCCTGGAAGAAGCGGCCCTGCGGCGCCGGGTGGGCAGCACAATGGTGTGCCGCCGACAACTCGAACGCCTGCTGGAGGTGGGTCGGTTGCGCAATGTCACCCTTCAGGTGATGCCGACCAGCAGCGGCGCCCATCCCGGGCTGAGCGGGCGGATCGAGATCCTCAAGTTCGCCGACGGTACCGCGATGGGACGGTCCGACGGCGCGTACAACGGCCGCCCCACCTCCGACCCGAAACAGCTCCGCATTCTCGAACTGCGGTATGGCACCATCCGAGCCCAGGCGCTCCCGCCCGCGGAGTCGCTGGCCTTCATCGAGCACGTGCTTGGAGAGACATGATGCGCAAGGCCTCCGCCGGAGACATCTCCGAGCCGAAGTGGTTCAAAAGCAGCTACAGCAGCGGTCCCGACGGCGACTCCTGCGTCGAGGTCGCCATAGCCCCCCGCGCCGTCCACGTCCGGGACTCCAAGACCCCCGCCGGCCCCCGTCTCGCCCTCACCCCGGCCGCGTGGACCCGCTTCGTCGCGCACGCCGCCGCGGATCACTGACGCGCGCGACGGCACGTCCGCACTCCGTACACGGCGTCCAGATGGCGGACAATCCGACTCGCCCCTTGGTATCCGCTTAACACAGGAGTAACACTGGAGGGGTTGGGCTGCCTGTCGTATACAAAACAGGTGTCCTACGTCCCGCGCGCGGCAACGGCGCCGAGCGCTCCTCACCGGTTCCCCGCCCGTGGATCTCGTGCGCGCCCGCGAACCGGTTGCCGGCCGTGCCAGAAAGGGACCCCGTGACCCCCGTGACCTCACGCCCCGACCCCAAGATCTCGCTCGAACAGCTCCGCGCCGAGCTGGAGCGCCGCAACCCGGCGGAGCCGGAGTTCCACCAGGCCGCGCGTGAGGTACTGGAGACGCTCGCCCCCGTACTCGCCGCCCGGCCGGAGTACGCCGACCCGGGCCTGGTGGAGCGGCTCGTCGAGCCCGAGCGGCAGATCATCTTCCGGGTGCCGTGGACGGACGACAACGGCCGCGTGCACGTCAACCGGGGCTTCCGGGTCGAGTTCAACAGCGCCCTCGGCCCGTACAAGGGCGGCCTGCGCTTCCACCCCTCGGTGAACCTCGGCATCATCAAGTTCCTCGGCTTCGAGCAGATCTTCAAGAACGCGCTCACCGGTCTCGGTATCGGCGGCGGCAAGGGCGGCAGTGACTTCGACCCGCAGGGCCGCAGCGACGCGGAGGTCATGCGCTTCTGCCAGTCGTTCATGACGGAGCTGTACCGGCACATCGGCGAGTACACCGACATCCCCGCCGGTGACATCGGCGTCGGCGCCCGCGAGATCGGCTACCTCTTCGGCCAGTACCGGCGCATCACCAACCGCTGGGAGGGCGGCGTCCTCACCGGCAAGGCCGCCGGCTGGGGCGGCTCGCTGATCCGCCCGGAGGCGACCGGCTACGGCAACGTGCTGTTCGCCGAGGCCATGCTGCGCGCCCGGGGCGAGGACCTGATGGGGCAGACCGCGGTGGTCTCCGGCTCCGGAAACGTCGCGATCTACACGATCCAGAAGCTCGCCGCCCTCGGCGCCAACCCGATCACCTGCTCCGACTCCAGCGGCTACGTCGTCGACGAGAAGGGCATCGACCTGGACCTGCTGCGCCAGGTCAAGGAGGTCGAGCGCAAGCGGGTGAGTGACTACGCGGACCGTCGGGGCGCGTCCGCCCGGTTCGTGCCCGGCGGACGCGTCTGGGAGGTCCCGGCGGACGTCGCCCTGCCGTCGGCCACGCAGAACGAGCTGAACGCAGCCGATGCCGCGGCCCTCATCCGCAACGGAGTGAAGGCCGTCTCCGAGGGCGCGAACATGCCCACCACGCCCGAGGCCGTCGACCTGCTCCAGCAGGCCGGCGTCGCCTTCGGCCCCGGCAAGGCGGCCAACGCGGGCGGTGTCGCCGTCAGCGCGCTGGAGATGACACAGAACGCGTCGCGCACCAGCTGGAAGGCCGACCAGGTCGAGGCCGAGCTCGCCCGGATCATGACCGACATTCACACCACCTGTGCCGAGACCGCCGAGCGCTACGGCGTTCCCGGCGACTACGTCGCCGGCGCGAACATCGCCGGGTTCGAGCGGGTCGCGGACGCGATGCTGGCGCAGGGCGTCATCTGACGCGTATGCCGTACGGCCCAAGGTGCCGTGCGTTCACGGTGTGGGGATGCCCGCCGGGCGGGCCGGGCGGCCGAAGCGGGCGGGGACGCCCGGTGAGTACAGCACGCTGACCGGCGCACCGCCCGGCGCGGGCAGCCCCGCCGCCGCGACCAGGTCCTCCGCGCACTCCAGCAGCTCGGCCCGGTACAGCGGCCAGCGCGGATGCGCGTTCGGCAGGTACATCGGCCGCCCGAAGAACACGCCGTGCATGCCCCAGCGGGCGGTGAGGAAGTGCTCCAGCTCCGTCGGCTCGGCGACCGCCTCGCCCCGCCGCACCGTGAGCCGCGTACCGGCGCCGCGCGGCCCCGGCCAACGGCGGGACGCGGTGTACGTGACGGTGCGGCCGTCGAGGTGCCGTACGCGCATCCGGGACCAGACGTACGGCATCCCGAAGCCGAGCCGGCCGACCAGCACCGGGACCAGCCGGGAGGCGTCCAGGGACAGGAACACCACCCCGCGCCGGCCGTGGTCGTCCACCGAGTACAGGCGGACGTTGGTCTCCGGGAAGTTCCCCAGGTACGGCACACCCGGCAGCCGCAGCCACCCCACCCGGTGCATCCGGAACGCGACGAGACCGACGTACGTCACCCCGTCGAGGGTGTCGGGCACGGCGCCCGGCGGCAGCAACGGGGCCACGTCGGCCGGGTCCGCCGCCCAGTGCACGAACGTCAGGTCCAGCCAGGACTGCGTGAGCAGCGGACGCGCGATCGGCTCCGGCGGGTCGGGCGTGACGGGCTGCGGGGTCGCGGGCACGGCGCCAGTATCGCGGACGATGCGGAAACCGCGGTGGGCCACATGGCCCTGGGCTCGGCCCGGGACGCTCGGCGCACGATCTGGAGTCACCGGAGACTGACCGCCCCGCGCCGCACGCGGCGACGCCGCGATGGCACGATGTCGGGACGTCATCGACCGAAGGGGGACGCCGGCGACATGGCCCGTTACATGGAAGCGCTGACCGTCGAACGGGGCGGTTTCCGGATCAAGGTGCCGGAGTCCTGGTGGGAGTTCGACGTACGGCCCGAGTCGCGGGACGACGCGATCCACCGCATGGTGACCGAGCGCCTGCGCGCCCACCCCGAACTGGCCCCGCACCGCGACACGTACATCTCCTTTCTGCGCAAGGCGGCGGCGGACGCCTGGAAGTCGGGTGCGCTGTACTGCGGCTGCATGGCGGAGAGCTTCGGAGGCGACACCCCGATCACCGGCTCGGTCACGGTGTCGCTGGTCGGCGGCCGCACCAGCAAGGGCGACCCTCTCCCCACCGACCCGGAGGCGGTGACCGCTCAGCTCGCGGTCAAGGAGGCGAGGCGGGAGGGCGACTCCTGGCGCAAGGTGACGACGGTCGACATCCCGGGCGTGGGCCCGGCGGCCCGGACGTACGGCATCGAGGACGTACCGGTGCCGGGGGACGAGCTGAACCGCACGATCCGCGCGGTGCTGATGCAGACGTTCATCCCGGTGCCGGGCCAGGAGGGCAAGGTCGCCCTGGTCGCGGGAAGCAGCCAGGTCCTGGACCTGGCGGACTCCTTCTTCGACATCTTCGACGCGATCACGTCGACGTTCCGGTTCGTGGACTGAACGGACTGAGCGGACCGAGCGGGCCGAGCGGGCATGACGCGGTCGTGGGACCGGGTGACGGGGGAGGGGCTGCTGGGTCTCGACGACCCGAGGGGCTGCTGGGCCTCGACGACCCGGCGGAGTGGGACGCCGCGTTCGCGCGGGGTGAGCGGAGCATGGGCACGGCGGCGATCGGCCTCGCCTTCCGAGCAACGAAGGTACGCGTTCACTGCCGCGGGTGCGGCGGCGCGGGTCAATCGACATCATCTGGACGCTGGGGGCCACGACGGGGACGTGAGCCGGGCTGTCCTGAGACACTGACGTTACGGACGGGGCGGGCGAGGTGGTTTTCAGGGGCACGCATGTCTTGATTCATGTCACTCAGCGTGGCCGAACCTGCTTCCGTGGATGAGTGACAACGCCTGCACGTACCGTCACTGTCCCGGTTTTTGTCTCGGCTGTCTCGGCTGTCTCGGGCGTTGTACGGAGTACGAGTACGCGCCGAAGGAGGAGTTCGTGGACGAGGGTGTCGACGAGGCGGGCTGGGATGTCGAGCCGGGCGACGAGATCGAGCCGGTGGTGTAGGCGGTGGGCCGCCTGCTCAAGGTATGCCGGGAGTCCGCCGGGATGAGCGTGCCCGAGCTGGCGGCCGCCCTCGGGTACGGCGAGGACATGATCCGCAAGATCGAACGAGGGGCCCGCATCCCCCGCCCGGAGTGCCTGGACAGGGCCGATCAGATCCTGAAGGCGCAGGGCCATCTGCGGGCCTTCATGGACGACATGCGCAAGGCGCGCTATCCGAAGAAGGTGCGGCAACTGGCCGAGCTGGAGGAGCGGTCGGTGGAGATGCTGCTGTACAGCAACCACAACATCCATGGGCTGTTGCAGACGGAGGAGTACGCGCGAGCGCTGCTTCGCACCTGGCGCCCGGCCTACTTGCCGGACGAACTGGAACGTATGGTCACCGCTCGGATGGCCCGGAAGTCGGTCTTCGAGCGCTCGCCCGCGCCGGAGTTGGGATTCGTCCTGGAAGAGGTGACGCTGCGCCGCCCGATCGGGGACACAATGGTGCTGCGCCGGCAGCTCGAACACATGCTGGAGGTGGCGAAGTTGCCGTTCGTGGAGCTGCAGGTGATGCCGACCGCGAGCGCAAACCACCCGGGAACCGGCGGGCTTGTCGAGGTGCTGAAGTTCGCGGACGGTACGGGGATGGGGCGTACCGACGGTGACTTCGGAGGCCGTCCGGTATCGCACCCCAGGCAGCTCCGCGTTCTCGATCTGCGCTATGGCATCATCCGGGCTCAGGCGCTCACACCAGAGGAGTCTCTGGTCTTCATCGAGCAAACGCTGGGAGAGCTATGAGCACGCCGGAACTCCATTGGTTCAAGAGCAGCTACAGCAGCAGCAGTAACGGCAACGACTGCGTCGAAGTCGCCCCCACCCCCACCACCATCCACGTCCGCGACTCCAAGAACGCCTCCGGCCGGCGTCTCGCGCTCACGCCGGAGGCGTGGGCCGCGTTCGTCGCGCCGTTCGGTTCGTCGCGTACGCCCGACTGACCGCGGCCCTCGACCCGGACACGTACGTTCACAAGCGGCCTAACCTGAGCATTCTCAGCCGTGGTCGTGGCGAGTGACTTCTCAGGTGCGCCCGCCGGTGGAAGAAGACCGCTCTTTCGGTCGAACTGCCGTGCCCGGTAAGTTCACGTGTGCATACGGGTATTGGCGATGTGCGCGTGACGGGGGTTGCGGGATGGCGGGTCACCGGCCGACGGACTGGCATGTTCTCGACCTGGACAAGGACCCGACGCCCGGTGACCCGGAACGGGTGCGCAGGCTTGCGAAGTTCCTGCACGACTTCGCCGACGACGTCTCCGAGGCGTTGCGTCTGGTGAAGGGGATGGCCGGCGAGGGGACGCTGGCGGAGTGGGCGGGCAAGTCGGCGAAGGTGTTCAAGGAGGAGTTCTCCGGCGTTCCCAAGAATCTGAGGAAGCTGGAGAAGTCGTACGCGATGTGCGGGGACGCACTCGCGGACTACTGGCCGAAGCTGGAGCGGGCGCAGGCGCTGGCGGACAAGGCGCTGGCGAAGGCGCGTGAGGCGCAGGCGGATCTCTCCTCCGCGCAGTCGAAGCTGGCGTCGGCGGAGTCGTGGGTGGGGCGGGCGACGAAGGAGGCCGACAAGTACAAGGACGATCCGACGGGGGCGAGGTCGGATGCGGACAAGCCCGACGAGGCGAAGGTGCGGGCCGCGACGCGGGACGTGCGGAGCGCCAAGAGCGCGCAGGAGAAGGCGCAGTCGGACGTGACGTCCGCGCAGAGCGCGCTGGACGCGGCGAAGAAGATGGCCGCGGACGCACGGAAGATGCGTGAGGAGGCGGCGCGGGACGCGAAGTCGAAGATCGACGAGGCCTCCGACGCGGGGATCCAGAACCGGTCGTGGTGGGAGGAGATCGGCGACTGGTTCACCGACAACTGGGACAGCATCGTCGCGGCCTGCAAGATCGTGGTCGCGGTCGTCGGCATCGTGGCGATGATCATCGGCGGGCCGATCCTCGGCGCGATCGTCCTCATCGCCGCGCTCGTCGTCCTCGCCGACACGCTCTACAAATACTCCAAAGGCCAGGCGTCCCTCTGGGACGTGGGGCTGGCAGCGCTGGACTGCATACCCGGCATGAAGGGACTGACCACCCTCGGCGGACTCGCCAAGGGTCTCAAGGGCGGCATGGCAGCCATGAAGGGGATCAAGGGCGGCCTCACGGGAATGGGCCTTGCCTTGCGCGGCCTGGGCAAGAACGCCCGCGCCATGGTCACCGACGGCGCAAAGGGGGCGTATAACCGCGTCAAGTCCGTTGTACGGTCCAAGGGCAGCGACCCCATCGACATGGCCACCGGCACGATGTTCTTCCCTGAGAACGACGCCACTCTGCCCGGTAGCCTGCCGCTGCTCTTCACTCGCCGCGCTGCCTCCGACTACCGCTGCGGCTGGTGGTTCGGGCCATCGTGGGCGTCCACCGTCGACCAGCGTCTCGAAGTCGACGACGACGGCATCGTGTTCGTCACTGAGGACGGCATGCTCCTCGTCTATCCGCACCCGACCGCCGCGCGGCACCCGGTGCTGCCCGAGGCAGGTCCCCGGTGCGGGCTGACGCGACTCGACGACGGCGGATACACGATCGACGATCCGCTGACGGGTGCAGTCCGTCGTTTCAGCCCGCCGAGTGAAGGAATCGCCCTGCTGGAACGGGTGTCCGACCGCAATGGCGACGCGATCGAGTTCGATTACACCGACGACGGAACTCCGTCCGCCATCCGGCACTCCGGCGGCCACCACATCCGAGTGACCGTCGAAGAAGGACGCGTCGCGGCACTGCACCTGGTCGGAGCGGCCGAGGACGGAGCGGACGTCACTCTGCGCAGGTACGCGTACTCGGACGGCTGTCTCACGAGTGTCACCAACGCAACCGGCCACGTGATGAGCCTGACGTACGACGACAGGTACCGCATCACGTCCTGGACCGACCGCAATGGCCGCGGGTATCACTATGCGTACGACGCCATGGACCGTTGTGTGGCCGAGGGCGGAGAGGCCGGACACCTCACCCTCACGTTGGATTACGACGGCACCAACCTCGCCTGGCCCGGGATGAGAACCACTACCGTCACCACGGCCGAAGGTGCCGTCACCACGTACGTGGTCAACGACAATTGTCAGATCGTTGCCGAAGTCGACCCCTTGGGCGGATTGACCCGCAGCACCTGGGACGAGCATCACCATCTGACATCACGGACCGACGAACTGGGCAACACCACGCATCGAGCCTACGACGGTCTAGGCCGGCTGCTGAGCGTTGTGAGACCCGATGGCACGACGTTCCGGATCGCATACGACGCTCAGGGCAATCCGATCGCCGTGACTCGCCCGGACGGGCACGTGCAACGGCGCGAGTACGATGCGCGGGGTAACTGCGTGACCATCGTCAAGCCCGGGGGCGCCACGACCCGCTACACCTACGACGAGGCCGGTCACCTGGCGTCAGTGACCGACCCCACCGGGCACGTGACCCGTGTGCGGTGCGACGACGCCGGACGGGCGGAGTGGGTCTGCGACCCTTCCGGCGGTGTCACACGCTACGACCATGACGCCTTCGGTCGCGTCACGCGGATGACCGATCCGCTGGGCCGCGTGACGCGGATGGACTGGAGTGCGGACGGCGAGTTGCTGCGCCGGACCGCCCCTGATGGGGCGGTGGAGGAATGGTCGTACGACGCCGAAGGAAACCGGATCAGCCACAGAGACCCCCTGGGAGAGGTGACGCGGTTCGAGTACACCCACTTCAACCTGCTGGCGGCGCGGATCTCGCCCGGCGGTGTCCGGCACGAGTTCTCCTACGACCCCTCGTTGCGACTCGTGGGAGTGAGCCGTCCCGACGGACTTCGCTGGGTCTACCAGTACGACACCGCCGGACGCCTCGTCGCGGAATCCGACTTCGACGGCCGCACTCAGACGTACCGTCACGATGCGGCCGGCCGGGTTGTCGAGCGAATCAACGCACTGGGACAATCCGTCCGCATGACCCGGGATGTCTTCGGGCGCATGGTGGGCAAGGACGTGGACGGTGCGGTCAGCACGTACCGCTACGACCTCAACGACCGTCTGGTCGGAGCCGAGGGACCGGACGCGTCCGTAACGCTGCTCCGGGATCCGGAAGGACGCCTGGCCGCGGAGACGGTGAACGGCAGGACCAGCACCTTCACCTACGACGCAGCCGGTCGGCAACTCAGCCGGACCACCCCTAGCGGGGCGAACAGCGAATGGGGCCATGACGCCAGGGGCGACCGTTCCTGGACTCGCACGGCGGGCCGTGCCCTCACTGGCGGCCGGGACGCAGCAGGACAACTGTTGTCCCTCGGCGTGGATGACTCCCTGCTGCTGACGCACGCGTACGACGACGCCGGAAGACTGGCGACGCAGACCGTCGGCACAGCTTCGGGCCATGTGGTGCTTGACCGCTCGTACCGTTACCGCGCCGACGGGCACCTGATCGGGATGGACGGCCCGTCCGGCGAGCATCGAGCGTTCGATCTCGACGAGTCCGGCCGTACGACCGCTGTCCGGGCAGAAGGATGGGTCGAGTCGTACACGTACGGCACCGACGGGGGGCAGACCACCGCTGCCTGGCCGAGTCGGCATCCTGGTCATTCCGCCACAGGTCCGAGGGAGAACGCGGGCACGAGGGTGCTCCGAGCCGGCCGCACGCGCTACCACTACGACAAGCAGGGCCGAATGGTGCGGCGGCAGCGCGCCCGCCTCTCCCGCAAGCCCGAGACGTGGACGTACACATGGGACGCGGAGGACCGACTGGTTTCCGTCCGTACGCCCGACGGTGTTCTCTGGCGCTACGAATACGACCCCATGGGGCGCCGCATCGCCAAGCAACGGCTGGGTGCGGACGACGCCACTGTGGTGGAGCAGACCGACTTCACGTGGGACGGCACCACTCTCATCGAGCAGGTGACGTCCGGCCCCGCGTACCCACACTGCGTCGCGGTGACGTGGGACTACGACGGGGAGCGTCCCCTCACTCAGACGGAACGCCTCATCACCGCGTCCCAAGAGGAGATCGACACTCGGTTCTTCGCCATCGTCACCGACCTGGCGGGTACGCCCACCGAGTTGGTCGCTGAGGACGGCAGCCTGGCCTGGCAGGCGAGAAGCACTTTGTGGGGGGTCACCGCTTGGACGCGCCGGAGCAGCGCGTACATGCCACTGCGGTTCCCCGGTCAGTACTACGACCACGAGAGCGGCCTGCACTACAACTTCCACCGCTATTACGACCCCGAGACGGCCCGTTACCTCACCCCCGACCCGCTCGGCCTGAGCCCGTCGCCCAACCCCTACCTCTACTTCCTCGATCCGCTGCTTTCGGCGGACCCGCTCGGCCTCTACGAGATCGGCAAGCCGGACGCCGCGAGCCAGGCCGGCAATCTGCCGATGATCGCAGACAAGATCGCCGCTCACGGTGACATCAAGAAGCGCGGCATCCCGGGTGTCGACGACCTGGACGTGGCGGAGCATCTGGAAGACCTGATGACCGGTTCGCCGGGTATACGTATGCGCAGCACACCGTCCGGCATCCCCCGCTTCGCGTGGTGGGACGACGCCACCGGGACGATGCTGATCCGTGAAGGCGACAACGGCACCTTCATGCAGCCCGATGGTGGCTACGAGTACTTCCTGAAACAGTTGAAGGAGTGAGCGGTTTGACAGGCGCAGCCGAACCCGGTCCGACCCGACGGGGCCGGGAGCGACGGGCGCATGACGTGTTCTGGGCCGCCCCGTGGAGCAGGTCCGTGTGGGACGCTTTGTCGCCGTCCGTTCTGGAAGCGATCGCCCGGTGCGACGCGGAACGGCTGCAGGTGGAGAGGTCGCGAGTCGCACCGCACATCAGGGAGAAGATGACGGTGCCCACGTACTCGGTGGCGGACCGGTTCGCATCCTGGGAGCGTCTGATCCGCCGACTGGAGCCCGGCTGGGACGGTGACGACTTCTACCCCATCAGCGCTTATGACAACGACCTCGATTCCAGGGACGCCCTGGACCAGGTGATGCGTGCGTTGCCCGAGGAGGCCAACGAGGGCCCGCTGGGGCAACTGCTTGCTCGGCTCGACACACGCTTCAGAGCCGCCACCGTCCCGGACCCGGAGCTTTCGCTCCGCCCGTGGGTACGGCCGACGACGGAGAGGCCGGAAGAGGAACTCGGCGAGTGGTGGAAGCGCAAGCCGGTCCGCGTCCCCTGGCCCGAATGATCGCAAAACCGCGCGCGCACGGTGGGTGGAGGGGGCGAGCGGTGCCCTGAAGGACGGTCTTGTACGCCGTGTCGGCACGCGCTGAGCGGCATCGCCGGTCACCGGGGCGGGACGGGGGCCGTGGTCCGGTCGGTTCGCCGGCCCTCCAGGCCGCGTGACCCCACCCAGTCCCTGGAACGGCTCCAGGGACAGCGCTGGCCCGAGCCGCCGGAGGACGCCACTTCGCTGGTCAGGGCGGTCCACGCACTGCGGCGTCGCCCTGTCGGCGACCTCCGGCCCGAGGAGCTGGCCCGCCTGATCACCCAGGACGTCGGGCTGCCCTGGCTGCTCCCCCTCGCGGTCCGCATCCTCCGGGACACGGCCCCGTCCCAGATCGCGGGGGGTTGGTACGACGACGACCTTCTGTACGCGGTGGTGACGCGGAAGGCGCAGGTGTGGGAACGGTTCCCGGAGTGCTCGCCCGCCAAGGCGGCGGGAGGGGAGCTGCCGTCCTGGTCAAGCGGCGGTCGGTTCACCTGACCGTGCGGGACGCGCTGGAGGGCTGGTGGCTGCGCGCCGGGGATGATTCTCTGTTGCGGAGACTGGGTCCATGACGAGGACGGAAGAGTTCCTTACGGAACTCGACGAAGGAATGCTTCAGTATTTTCGGGAGATCGCCGACGAGTTGGTCGGCCGATTCGGTATGTCCCGGGCGGAGGCGGTCGCGCGTATCAACGCGGCATACGAAGGGGCGGACATCGAGCCGTATCCGGACCTCATGTGCCATGCAGAGCCGGACTACTGGGCGTACGGCCTCTACTTCCTGCCGAAGGACGGGAGAAGCCCGCACAGCGGGTCCGTCGGGGACCTCACGGAGTGGGAAACGCGGCCGGCCCCGCCGAGGGACTCACACGTCTGGACGCTCGCCGAGTGAACGCGCCCGGATGCCGGGGCCCGGGCGCTGGTGTTTGACGCCGGTCACCACGGGGGTACTCTCTTCCGCCCGATTGGCCAGCCCGCCGCCCTCTGTGGCAGACTGTCCGAGTTGCTCGGTCGAGTGTTGATGCTGCGCGCCTCCCGCCGGGAGGACCGGAAGCGAGTCCCACAGTACTCGTCGTCCCTGATCAGGGGCGGACGTACGGGAATCTTCCGGGAAGTGTGGTGCGGCGCCGGCCAGGCGCCCGGTGGGCCTTTCGCCCCCGGTCCGCGGTTCTGGTAGGGCCGTGTCAATCCCGCAGGGATGTTCGAACAAGGGACATCTGTGTCAGCGGGAGTGCGACACGCCCGACCGCGTGGGTCGGAGGTGAGGGGAAGCCGCTCCGGGTTCCAGAGCGTAAAGAGAGACAGGACTACGAAGTAGCCATGGCGGGACAGAAGATCCGCATCCGGCTCAAGGCCTACGACCACGAGGTCATCGACTCCTCGGCGAAGAAGATCGTCGAGACGGTGACCCGCACTGGTGCGTCGGTCGCGGGCCCGGTGCCGCTGCCCACTGAGAAGAACGTGTACTGCGTCATCAAGTCGCCGCACAAGTACAAGGACTCGCGCGAGCACTTCGAGATGCGCACGCACAAGCGCCTGATCGACATCCTCGACCCGACCCCCAAGACCGTTGACTCTCTGATGCGACTCGACCTCCCGGCCGGTGTCGACATCGAGATCAAGCTCTGAGGCCGGTGATCTGAAGAGATGGCTAAGCAGATCAAGGGCATCCTGGGCGAGAAGCTCGGCATGACGCAGGTGTGGGACGCGAACAACCGCGTCGTCCCGGTCACCGTCGTCAAGGCCGGCCCCAACGTCGTCACCCAGGTCCGCACGAACGACGTCGACGGCTACGAGTCCGTCCAGATCGCCTTCGGCGAGATCGACCCGCGCAAGGTGAACAAGCCCCTCAAGGGTCACTTCGCCAAGGCCGACGTCACCCCCCGTCGTCACCTCGTCGAGATCCGCACGTCGGACGCCTCCGAGTACACGCTGGGCCAGGAGATCACCGCCGAGGTGTTCGAGGCCGGCGTGAAGGTCGACGTGACCGGCAAGAGCAAGGGCAAGGGCTTCGCCGGTGTCATGAAGCGTCACAACTTCAAGGGCCTCGGCGCCGGACACGGCACCCAGCGCAAGCACCGCTCGCCCGGTTCCATCGGTGGCTGCGCCACCCCGGGCCGTGTGTTCAAGGGCCTCCGCATGGCGGGTCGTATGGGCAACGAGCGGGTCACCACCCAGAACCTGACCGTCCACGCCGTTGACGCGGAGAAGGGTCTGCTGCTCATCAAGGGCGCGGTTCCCGGTCCGAACGGCGGCCTCGTCCTGGTCCGCACCGCGGCCAAGGGGGCCTGAGGTAACCGATGAGCACTGTTGACATCCTTTCGCCGGCGGGCGACAAGGCCGGTTCCGTCGAGCTCCCCGCGGAGATCTTCGACGTCGAGAAGGTCAGCGTTCCGCTGATCCACCAGGTCGTCGTCGCGCAGCTGGCCGCTGCCCGCCAGGGCACGCACAAGACGAAGACCCGTGGCGAGGTCCGCGGTGGCGGCAAGAAGCCGTACCGCCAGAAGGGCACCGGCCGCGCCCGTCAGGGCTCGACCCGCGCCCCGCAGTTCGCCGGTGGTGGCGTCGTGCACGGTCCCGTGCCGCGCGACTACTCGCAGCGCACGCCCAAGAAGATGAAGGCTGCCGCCCTGCGTCACGCCCTCACCGACCGGGCGCGCCACAACCGCATCCACGTCGTCACCGGCGTGGTCGAGGGCGAGACCCCGTCCACCAAGGCCGCCAAGACGCTGTTCGGCAAGATCTCGGAGCGCAAGAACCTGCTCCTGGTCGTCGACCGCGCCGACGAGGCCGCGTGGCTGTCCGCCCGCAACCTGCCCCAGGTCCACATCCTGGAGCCGGGCCAGCTGAACACGTACGACGTTCTCGTCTCGGACGACGTGGTCTTCACCAAGGCCGCTTTCGAGTCCTTCGTCGCCGGCCCGAACAAGGCCAACGACAACGAAGGGAGCGAGGTCTGATGGCTGCCCGTCACCCCTCGATCGCCTCGAAGGCCGCCAAGGCGGCCAAGGCTGCGCGCGTCGCCAAGGCGCGTCGCCACGAGGCCGAAGGCAAGAACACCGTCGTCACCCCGGCGAGCAAGGCGTACACGGACCCCCGTGACGTCCTGCTGAAGCCGGTCGTGTCCGAGAAGAGCTACGCGCTCATCGACGAGAACAAGTACACGTTCCTCGTCGACCCGCGTGCCAACAAGACCCAGATCAAGGAGGCCGTCCAGGCGGTCTTCGAGGTCAAGGTCACCGGGGTCAACACGATCAACCGCGTCGGCAAGCGCAAGCGGACCCGCACCGGGTTCGGCCAGCGTGCCGCCACCAAGCGCGCGATCGTGACCCTCGCCGAGGGCGACCGTATCGACATCTTCGGCGGTCCGACCGCGTAAGCGGGCGGGATCGTCCAGATTTCGGAATAGCTTCCGAGGACTGAGAGACAATGGGTATCCGCAAGTACAAGCCGACGACTCCGGGCCGTCGTGGCTCCAGCGTCGCCGACTTCGTCGAGGTCACGCGGTCCACGCCGGAGAAGTCGCTGGTCCGTCCCCTGCACAGCAAGGGCGGCCGTAACAATTCCGGTCGTGTGACCGTCCGCCACCAGGGCGGTGGCCACAAGCGCGCCTACCGAGTGATCGACTTCCGTCGTCACGACAAGGACGGCGTGCCGGCGAAGGTCGCGCACATCGAGTACGACCCCAACCGCACCGCGCGCATCGCGCTCCTGCACTACGCGGACGGCGAGAAGCGCTACATCCTCGCGCCGCGTGGCCTCAGCCAGGGCGACCGCGTGGAGAACGGCCCCGGGGCCGACATCAAGCCGGGCAACAACCTCGCCCTGCGCAACATCCCGGTCGGTACGACGCTGCACGCCATCGAGCTGCGTCCCGGCGGCGGCGCCAAGTTCGCCCGCTCCGCCGGCGCCTCGGTGCAGCTGCTCGCGAAGGAGGGCCAGATGGCCCACCTGCGCATGCCGTCCGGTGAGATCCGCCTGGTCGACGTCCGCTGCCGCGCCACCGTCGGCGAGGTCGGCAACGCCGAGCAGTCGAACATCAACTGGGGCAAGGCCGGCCGTAAGCGGTGGCTGGGCGTCCGCCCGACCGTCCGTGGTGTCGTCATGAACCCGGTCGACCACCCGCACGGTGGTGGTGAGGGCCGCACCTCCGGCGGTCGCCACCCCGTGTCCCCGTGGGGCAAGAAGGAAGGCCGTACTCGTTCGCCCAAGAAGGCGTCGAACAAGTACATCGTCCGCCGCCGCAAGACGAACAAGAAGCGCTAAGGACGGGTTGAGATGCCTCGTAGCTTGAAGAAGGGACCCTTCGTCGACGACCACCTGATGAAGAAGGTGGACGCCCAGAACGAAGCCGGTACCAAGAACGTCATCAAGACCTGGTCCCGCCGCTCCATGATCGTCCCGGCGATGCTCGGCCACACGATCGCGGTGCACAACGGCAAGACCCACATCCCGGTGTTCGTCACCGAGTCGATGGTCGGTCACAAGCTCGGCGAGTTCTCGCCGACGCGGACCTTCCGGGGTCACGTCAAGGAAGACCGGAAGTCGAAGCGCCGCTAGGGCGCGGATCGCAACAGACACGTAAGTAACTGGAAGGACAACCATGGAAGCCAGGGCCCAGGCGCGGTACATCCGCGTCACGCCCATGAAGGCCCGCCGCGTGGTGGACCTCATCCGTGGCATGGACGCCACGGAGGCCCAGGCCGTCCTGCGATTCGCTCCGCAGGCAGCCTCGGTTCCGGTGGGCAAGGTGCTGGACAGCGCCATTGCCAACGCCGCGCACAACTACGACCACACCGACGTCGACAGCCTCTTCATCTCCGAGGCCTACGTCGACGAGGGCCCGACCCTGAAGCGGTTCCGTCCGCGGGCCCAGGGCCGCGCCTACCGGATCCGCAAGCGGACCAGCCACATCACCGTGGTCGTCAGCAGCAAGGAAGGAACCCGGTAATGGGCCAGAAGGTTAACCCGCATGGGTTCCGGCTCGGTGTCACGACCGACTTCAAGTCGCGTTGGTACGCCGACAAGCTGTACAAGGACTACGTCAAGGAAGACGTCGCCATCCGTCGGATGATGACGTCCGGCATGGAGCGCGCCGGCATCTCCAAGGTCGAGATCGAGCGCACCCGTGACCGTGTGCGTGTGGACATCCACACCGCGCGTCCGGGCATCGTGATCGGCCGCCGCGGCGCCGAGGCCGACCGCATCCGCGGCGACCTCGAGAAGCTCACCGGCAAGCAGGTCCAGCTGAACATCCTCGAGGTCAAGAACCCCGAGACCGACGCTCAGCTGGTCGCCCAGGCCGTCGCCGAGCAGCTCTCCTCCCGCGTCTCCTTCCGCCGCGCCATGCGCAAGAGCATGCAGTCGGCCATGAAGGCGGGCGCCAAGGGCATCAAGATCCAGTGCGGTGGCCGCCTCGGCGGCGCCGAGATGTCCCGCTCGGAGTTCTACCGCGAGGGCCGCGTGCCCCTGCACACGCTCCGCGCGAACGTGGACTACGGCTTCTTCGAGGCCAAGACGACCTTCGGCCGCATCGGCGTGAAGGTCTGGATCTACAAGGGCGACGTCAAGAACATCGCCGAGGTCCGCGCCGAGAACGCCGCTGCCCGCGCCGGCAACCGCCCGGCCCGTGGCGGCGCCGACCGCCCGGCCCGTGGTGGCCGCGGTGGCGAGCGTGGCGGTCGCGGTCGCAAGCCGCAGCAGGCTCCCGCTGCCGAGGCCCCCAAGGCCGAGGCTCCGGCGGCCGCTCCGGCTGAGAGCACCGGAACGGAGGCCTGACCGAAATGCTGATCCCCCGTAGGGTCAAGCACCGCAAGCAGCACCACCCGAAGCGCAACGGCATGTCGAAGGGTGGCACGCAGGTTGCGTTCGGCGAGTACGGCATCCAGGCGCTCACCCCGGCGTACGTGACGAACCGCCAGATCGAAGCGGCTCGTATCGCCATGACCCGCCACATCAAGCGTGGCGGCAAGGTCTGGATCAACATCTACCCGGACCGCCCCCTCACCAAGAAGCCGGCCGAGACCCGCATGGGTTCCGGTAAGGGCTCCCCGGAGTGGTGGGTGGCCAACGTCAAGCCCGGACGCGTCATGTTCGAGCTGTCGTACCCCAACGAGAAGATCGCGCGCGAGGCCCTGACCCGTGCGGCTCACAAGCTGCCGATGAAGTGCAAGATCGTCAAGCGCGAGGCAGGTGAAGCGTGATGTCGGCCGGTACCAAGGCGTCAGAGCTGCGCGAGCTGGGCAACGAGGAGCTTCTGGCGAAGCTCCGCGAGGCCAAGGAAGAGCTGTTCAACCTCCGCTTCCAGGCGGCCACGGGTCAGCTCGAGAACCACGGTCGGCTCAAGGCCGTCCGCAAGGACATCGCGCGGATCTACACCCTGATGCGTGAGCGCGAGCTGGGCATCGAGACGGTGGAGAGCGCCTGATGAGCGAGAACAACGTGACTGAGACGAACACTGAGGCTCGGGGCTTCCGCAAGACCCGCGAGGGCATCGTCGTCAGCGACAAGATGGACAAGACCGTCGTCGTCGCCGTCGAGGACCGCAAGAAGCACGCGCTGTACGGCAAGGTCATCCGCAGCACGAGCAAGCTCAAGGCCCACGACGAGCAGAACGCCGCCGGCGTCGGCGACCGCGTCCTCCTGATGGAGACCCGGCCGCTGTCCGCCACGAAGCACTGGCGCGTCGTCGAGATCCTCGAGAAGGCCAAGTAATTCCTGCGGGCAAACCCGCAGGACAGTTCCGCCAGGCTCCGGGAGCCGCTCGCTGAGCGGCTCCCGGGGAACCGGCAGACATTCAGGAGATAGACGTGATCCAGCAGGAGTCGCGACTGCGTGTCGCCGACAACACGGGTGCGAAGGAGATCCTCTGCATCCGTGTGCTCGGTGGCTCCGGTCGCCGCTACGCGGGTATCGGTGACGTCATCGTCGCCACCGTCAAGGACGCGATCCCCGGTGGCAACGTGAAGAAGGGTGACGTCGTCAAGGCGGTCATCGTTCGCACCGTCAAGGAGCGCCGCCGTCCGGACGGCTCGTACATCCGCTTCGACGAGAACGCCGCCGTCATTCTGAAGAACGACGGCGACCCTCGTGGCACCCGTATCTTCGGCCCGGTGGGCCGTGAGCTGCGCGAGAAGAAGTTCATGAAGATCATCTCCCTCGCGCCGGAGGTGCTGTGAGCATGAAGATCAAGAAGGGCGACCTGGTCCAGGTCATCACCGGCAAGGACAAGGGCAAGCAGGGCAAGGTCATTGCCGCTTTCCCGCGCGAGCAGCGCGTCCTGGTCGAGGGTGTCAACCGGGTCAAGAAGCACACCAAGGCCGGTCCGACGGCTCGCGGTTCCCAGGCCGGCGGCATCGTCACCACCGAGGCCCCGATCCACGTCTCCAACGTCCAGCTGGTCGTGGAGAAGGACGGCAACAAGGTCGTCACGCGCGTCGGTTACCGCTTCGACGACGAAGGCAACAAGATCCGCGTTGCCAAGCGGACGGGTGAGGACATCTGATGACCACCACCACCACTCCGCGTCTGAAGACGAAGTACCGCGAGGAGATCGCGGGCAAGCTGCGCGAGCAGTTCTCCTACGAGAACGTCATGCAGGTTCCCGGCCTCGTCAAGATCGTGGTCAACATGGGTGTGGGCGACGCCGCCCGCGACTCCAAGCTGATCGAGGGCGCCATCCGCGACCTCACCACGATCACCGGTCAGAAGCCGGCCGTCACCAAGGCCCGCAAGTCCATCGCGCAGTTCAAGCTGCGTGAGGGCCAGCCGATCGGTGCCCACGTCACGCTCCGTGGCGACCGCATGTGGGAGTTCCTGGACCGCACCCTGTCGCTCGCGCTGCCGCGCATCCGCGACTTCCGCGGCCTGTCCCCCAAGCAGTTCGACGGCCGTGGCAACTACACCTTCGGTCTCACGGAGCAGGTCATGTTCCACGAGATCGACCAGGACAAGATCGACCGCGTCCGGGGTATGGACATCACCGTGGTGACCACGGCGACCAACGACGAAGAGGGCCGTGCCCTTCTCCGTCACCTCGGCTTCCCGTTCAAGGAGGCGTGAGCGAGATGGCGAAGAAGGCTCTCATCGCGAAGGCTGCTCGCAAGCCCAAGTTCGGTGTGCGTGGCTACACCCGCTGCCAGCGCTGCGGCCGTCCGCACTCCGTGTACCGCAAGTTCGGCCTGTGCCGCGTGTGCCTTCGTGAGATGGCTCACCGCGGCGAGCTGCCGGGCGTGACCAAGAGCTCCTGGTAATCCGGGTCATCCCGGACTCCCAGGGCTCTCGGTAAGCAAGGGAAACGGCAGGGGGCCCGCTCCACATGGCTTAGGCTTGTGGGGTTGGGCGCCTGCCGTGCCCGTACGCCACGCGGGCAGCTGCCCGCCAATGTTTGCTTACTACGCCGTAGGTCCACCGCGCCGCACCCGTCCCGTCTCGGATCGGGGAGAGGGATGGCGCACCAGGAAACCCCGGCGAGAGAGGCCGAAGGCCAATTCATGACCATGACTGATCCGATCGCAGACATGCTTACGCGTCTGCGGAACGCGAACTCGGCATACCACGACACCGTGTCGATGCCGCACTCGAAGATCAAGTCGCACATCGCGGAGATCCTCCAGCAGGAGGGCTTCATCACGGGCTGGAAGGTCGAGGACGCCGAGGTCGGCAAGAACCTCGTCCTGGAGCTGAAGTTCGGCCCCAACCGTGAGCGCTCCATCGCGGGCATCAAGCGGATCTCCAAGCCCGGTCTCCGGGTGTACGCGAAGTCCACCAACCTGCCGAAGGTGCTCGGCGGCCTGGGCGTGGCCATCATCTCCACGTCGCACGGGCTCCTCACCGACAAGCAGGCCGGCAAGAAGGGCGTGGGTGGGGAAGTCCTCGCCTACGTCTGGTAGCAGAAGGGAACGGAGGAAACAGCTATGTCGCGCATCGGCAAGCTCCCCATCGCGGTTCCCGCCGGCGTGGACGTCACCATCGACGGCCGTACGGTCTCGGTCAAGGGCCCCAAGGGCAGCCTGACCCACACCGTCGTGGCGCCGATCGAGATCGCCAAGGGTGAGGACGGCGTTCTGAACGTCACCCGCCCCAACGACGAGCGTCAGAACAAGGCCCTCCACGGCCTGTCCCGCACGCTGGTGGCGAACATGATCACCGGCGTGACCCAGGGTTACGTGAAGAAGCTCGAGATCAGCGGCGTCGGTTACCGCGTTGTCGCCAAGGGTTCGAACCTGGAGTTCTCCCTCGGTTACAGCCACCCGATCACGGTCGAGGCCCCCGAGGGCATCACCTTCAAGGTGGAGACCCCGACCCGGTTCTCGGTCGAGGGCATCGACAAGCAGAAGGTCGGCGAGGTTGCGGCCAACATCCGCAAGCTGCGCAAGCCCGACCCGTACAAGGCCAAGGGCGTCAAGTACGAGGGCGAAGTCATCCGCCGCAAGGTCGGAAAGGCGGGTAAGTAAGCCATGGCATACGGGCAGAAGATCCTCAAGGGCGACGCGTACAAGCGTGCTGCTATCAAGCGTCGTCACATCCGGATCCGCAAGAAGGTCGCCGGCACCGCCGAGCGTCCTCGCCTGGTCGTGACCCGTTCCAACCGCCACATCGTGGCGCAGGTGATCGACGACCTGAAGGGTCACACCCTGGCGTCGGCGTCCACCCTGGACGCGTCGATCCGCGGCGGCGAGGGCGACAAGTCCGCGCAGGCCAAGCAGGTCGGCGCCCTGGTCGCCGAGCGTGCCAAGGCCGCCGGTGTCGAGGCCGTCGTGTTCGACCGTGGTGGCAACCAGTACGCCGGGCGCATCGCCGCCCTGGCGGACGCCGCCCGCGAAGCCGGGCTCAAGTTCTGAGCCGCTGAAGCTAGCGGAAAGAGAGAGGTAATCCAATGGCTGGACCCCAGCGCCGCGGTGGCGGCGCCGGTGGCGGCGAGCGGCGGGACCGGAAGGGCCGTGACGGCGGCGCTGCTGCCGCCGAGAAGACCGCGTACGTCGAGCGCGTCGTCGCGATCAATCGTGTCGCCAAGGTTGTGAAGGGTGGTCGTCGCTTCAGCTTCACCGCGCTGGTCGTGGTGGGCGACGGTGACGGCACCGTGGGTGTCGGATACGGCAAGGCCAAGGAGGTGCCGGCCGCCATCGCCAAGGGCGTTGAGGAGGCCAAGAAGCACTTCTTCAAGGTCCCCCGCATCCAGGGCACCATCCCGCACCCCATCCAGGGTGAGAAGGCTGCCGGCGTCGTGCTGCTCAAGCCCGCGTCGCCCGGTACCGGTGTGATCGCCGGTGGCCCGGTGCGCGCCGTGCTCGAGTGCGCCGGTATCCACGACGTGCTGTCGAAGTCGCTCGGCTCCGACAACGCGATCAACATCGTGCACGCGACCGTGGAGGCCCTGAAGGGCCTGCAGCGTCCCGAGGAGATCGCGGCCCGCCGCGGTCTGCCGCTCGAGGACGTCGCTCCCGCGGCCCTGCTGCGTGCGCGTGCCGGGGCGGGTGTGTGATCATGGCGCAGCTCAAGATCACGCAGGTCAAGTCCTACATCGGCAGCAAGCAGAACCACCGTGACACCCTGCGTTCGCTCGGCCTGAAGAAGGTCAACGACGTGGTCGTCAAGGAGGACCGCCCCGAGTTCCGCGGCATGGTGCACACCGTCCGCCACCTCGTGACGGTCGAGGAGGTCGACTGATCATGGCGGAGAACAACCCGCTCAAGATCCACAACCTCCGTCCCGCCCCGGGCGCCAAGACCGCCAAGACCCGTGTGGGTCGTGGTGAGGCGTCGAAGGGTAAGACGGCCGGTCGTGGTACGAAGGGCACCAAGGCCCGTTACCAGGTTCCGGAGCGCTTCGAGGGTGGCCAGATGCCCCTCCACATGCGTCTCCCGAAGCTGAAGGGCTTCAAGAACCCGTTCAAGACCGAGTACCAGGTCGTGAACCTGGACAAGCTCGCCTCCCTCTACCCCGAGGGCGGAGAGGTCACGGTCGAGGACCTGGTCGCCAAGGGTGCCGTGCGCAAGAACAGCCTCGTCAAGGTCCTGGGCCAGGGCGAGATCTCCGTGGCGCTGCAGGTGACGGTCGACGCCGTCTCCGGCTCCGCCAAGGAGAAGATCACCGCCGCCGGCGGTACCGTCACCGAGCTCGTCTGACCCCGTCAGGTGTCTCGATGACATAGAGCGATCCCGACCGGGGATACCCCACAAATGGGGTATCCCCGGTTGGTCGTTCCTAGGGCGGTGGTGTCGCCGGTAAGGTGGCCTGCGCTGCCCATTCACCTCGGGAGCCCCACGCGGGGCACTCAGGGCGGCAGTTGACCGTTAAGAATTCGTCCTCAGTCGGAATCTCAGACCATCACCCTTGACGCAGTTGCGCGGGGGGTCGCAGGAGGCACCGTGCTCACCGCGTTCGCCCGGGCGTTCAAGACGCCCGACCTGCGCAAGAAGCTGCTCTTCACGCTCGGCATCATCGTGGTGTACCGCGTCGGTACGCACATCCCCATCCCGGGTGTGGACTACCGGAACGTCCAGACCTGTATCGACGCCGCCCAGGCGAACCAGGGCCTGTTCGGTCTGGTGAACATGTTCAGCGGCGGCGCGCTGCTCCAGATCACGGTCTTCGCGCTCGGCATCATGCCGTACATCACCGCGAGCATCATTCTGCAGCTGCTGACCGTGGTGATCCCGCGCCTGGAAGCCCTGAAGAAGGAGGGGCAGGCCGGCACGGCGAAGATCACGCAGTACACGCGTTACCTGACGGTCGCGCTCGCCATCCTCCAGGGCACCGGCCTGGTGGCCACCGCCCGCAGCGGCGCCCTCTTCCAGGGCTGCCCGGTCGCGAGCCAGATCGTCCCGGACCAGTCGATCTTCGTGACCATCACCATGGTCATCACCATGACCGCCGGCACGGCCGTGGTCATGTGGCTCGGTGAGCTGATCACCGACCGCGGCATCGGCAACGGCATGTCGATCCTGATGTTCATCTCGATCGCCGCCACCTTCCCCTCCGCCCTGTGGGCCATCAAGGAGCAGGGCAGCCTGGCGGACGGCTGGATCGAGTTCGGCACCGTCATCGCCGTCGGCCTGGTCATGGTCGGCCTGGTCGTCTTCGTCGAGCAGGCCCAGCGCCGTATCCCCGTCCAGTACGCGAAGCGCATGATCGGCCGCCGCAGCTACGGCGGCACGTCGACCTACATCCCGCTGAAGGTCAACCAGGCCGGTGTGATCCCGGTCATCTTCGCGTCGTCGCTGCTGTACATCCCGGCGCTGATCGCGCAGTTCTCCAGCGGCACCTCGGGCTGGAAGACCTGGATCGAGGCGCACCTCGTCCGCGGTGACCACCCGATCTACGTGACGCTGTACTTCTTGCTCATCGTCTTCTTCGCGTTCTTCTACGTGGCCATCTCGTTCAACCCCGAGGAAGTCGCGGACAACATGAAGAAGTATGGTGGCTTCATCCCGGGCATCCGGGCTGGCCGACCGACCGCTGAGTACCTGAGCTACGTACTCAACCGGATCACCTGGCCGGGTTCGCTGTACTTGGGTCTGATCGCTCTCGTACCGACGATGGCGTTGGTTGGTTTCGGGGCAAACCAGAACTTCCCGTTCGGCGGGACGAGCATCCTGATCATCGTGGGTGTCGGTCTCGAGACGGTGAAGCAGATCGAGAGCCAGCTCCAGCAGCGCAATTACGAAGGGTTCCTCCGCTGATGCGAATCGTCCTCGTCGGGCCGCCGGGTGCTGGGAAGGGCACACAGGCAACCCGCCTTGCCGAGAAACTGCGCATCCCGCACATCTCCACGGGCGACCTGTTCCGCGCCAACATCAGCCGGCAGACCGAGCTCGGCAAGCTCGCCAAGTCCTACATGGACGCCGGGAACCTCGTCCCCGACGAGGTCACCATCGCCATGGCCAAGGACCGCATGGCGCAGCCCGACGCCGAGGGCGGCTTCCTGCTGGACGGCTTCCCGCGCAACGTGTCGCAGGCCGAGGCGCTGGACGAGCTGCTGAAGACCGAGGGCATCAAGCTGGACGCGGTGCTCGACCTCGAGGCCCCCGAGGACGAGGTCGTGAAGCGGATCGCCGGGCGGCGCGTCTGCCGCAAGGACTCCGCGCACGTCTTCCACGTCACCTACAGCCCGCCGAAGCAGGACGGCGTCTGCGACCACTGCGGCGGTGAGCTGTACCAGCGCGACGACGACTCCGAGGAGACCGTCCGCACGCGCCTGGAGGTGTACCACACGCAGACCGAGCCGATCATCGACTACTACCGGGCCCAGGGCCTGGTGGTGACCATCTCCGCGATGGGTCCCGTCGACGAGGTCACCGGCCGGGCGCTGGAGGCGCTGAAGAGCGGCCAGTAGTCCGTCCCGCCGCCTTGCACAGCCGCGGTTCCCCCCGAGGGACCGCGGCTGTGGCGTGGGCGGGGTCCGTGCCGCCGTCCGCGCGGCACCCGGGCGGCGCCCGCCCGTATCGTTGGAAGCGTCCGTACCCCACTGGTCCAGAAAGGCCGTCGTCCCCATGGTGCAGATCAAGAGCCCTGAGCAGATCGCCAAGATGCGCGAGGCGGGGCTGGTCGTCGCCGCCATCCACGCGGCCACCCGCGAGGCGGCCGTGCCCGGGGCGTCCACCAAGGATCTGGACCAGGTCGCCCGCAAGGTGCTCGCCGAGCACAACGCCAAGCCGAACTTCCTCGGCTACGGCGGCTTCCCCGCCACCATCTGCACCTCGGTGAACGAGGTCGTGGTGCACGGCATCCCGTCCGACGACGTGGTCCTCAAGGACGGGGACATCATCTCCATCGACTGCGGCGCCATCGTCGACGGCTGGCACGGCGACGCCGCCTACACCGCCTTCGTCGGCTCCGGTCACTCCCCGGAGCTGGTCGAGCTCTCCCGGGTCACCGAGGAGTCGATGTGGGCCGGCATCGCGGCGATGAAGCAGGGCAACCGGCTGGTCGACGTCTCCCGCGCGATCGAGACGTACATCCGCCGCCAGCCGAAGCCCGGCGGCGGCAAGTACGGGATCATCGAGGACTACGGCGGCCACGGCATCGGCACCGAGATGCACATGGACCCGCACCTGCTGAACTACGTCGACCGCAAGCGCGGGAAGGGCCCGAAGCTGGTTCCCGGCTTCTGCCTGGCGATCGAGCCGATGGTCTCCCTCGGCACCCCCCGCACCGAGGTCCTCTCGGACGACTGGACGGTCATCACCACCGACGGCACCTGGTCCTCGCACTGGGAGCACTCGGTGGCCCTGACCGAGCAGGGCCCTCTGGTCCTGACGGCGCCCGACGGCGGCAGGGCGAAGCTGGCGGAACTGGGCATCACGGCGGCACCGGACCCGCTCGGTTAAGGATCTCCCGGGTGGGGCAGGATTCTTCGATTCGTGTTTCCGGGTGCGCTGACGTAGACTGACTCGTCGGCTCTGGTGCACCCGCATGTCCGCATGTGGTCACGGTGTACTGAAGAGTCGATCAAGGTAGTCGATTCGAAGGGCGAAGCGTGGCCAAGAAGCAAGGTGCCATCGAGATCGAGGGCACTGTCGTCGAGTCTCTGCCGAACGCCATGTTCAGGGTCGAGCTCCAGAACGGCCACCAGGTCCTGGCACACATCAGCGGCAAGATGCGCATGCACTACATCCGCATCCTCCCTGACGACCGGGTCGTGGTGGAGCTGTCTCCGTACGACCTCACGCGTGGCCGGATCGTCTACCGGTACAAGTAGATCTTGCCCGCGCCCCGGCCCGCCGGGGTGATGGCACTGACCCGGAGAACCTCACACCCATGAAGGTCAAGCCGAGCGTCAAGAAGATCTGCGACAAGTGCAGGGTGATCCGCCGTCACGGTCGGGTCATGGTCATCTGCGACAACCCGCGCCACAAGCAGCGCCAGGGCTGACCGCAGCACTGATCCACCCTCTGCGCCTCCCGCAGACTTCGCGCGACGCGAGCAACACACGTTCATACGCAGGACCCGAGCCGCACGGCTCGACACCCCCGGCTCGGAGGCCGGGGACCCGGCCCGTACCTGGTACGGCGGGCGGGGAGCCGGTTCTGTGGAAGACCTCCGACAACCAACTGGAGCCATTGAATGGCACGCGTTTCCGGTGTTGACATCCCGCGCGAAAAGCGCGTGGAGATCGCCCTCACCTACGTGTTCGGCATCGGCCGGACCCTTTCGCAGCAGACGCTGGCCGCCACCGGCGTCGACCCGAACACCCGCGTCCGCGACCTGACCGAAGAGCAGCTGGTCGCCATCCGCGAGTACGTCGACAACAACATCAAGACCGAGGGTGACCTCCGTCGCGAGATCCAGGCCGACATCCGCCGCAAGGTCGAGATCGGCACCTACCAGGGTCTGCGTCACCGTCGCGGTCTCCCCGTCCGCGGTCAGCGCACCAGCACCAACGCGCGTACCCGCAAGGGCCCGCGTCGCGCCATCGCCGGCAAGAAGAAGCCGGGCAAGAAGTAGTCCTCAGCGGACTTCGCCGTCCAGCGGTCTTCGCTGTAGGACCGACCACCTCCCGTAGGAGTACAGATGCCCCCCAAGGGTCGTCAGGGCGCTGCCAAGAAGGTGCGCCGCAAGGAAAAGAAGAACGTCGCTCACGGCCACGCGCACATCAAGAGCACGTTCAACAACACGATCGTCTCGATCACGGACCCGTCCGGCAACGTGATCTCCTGGGCCTCCGCCGGCCACGTCGGCTTCAAGGGCTCCCGGAAGTCCACGCCGTTCGCCGCGCAGATGGCCGCCGAGTCGGCCGCCCGCCGCGCCCAGGAGCACGGCATGCGCAAGGTCGACGTGTTCGTCAAGGGCCCGGGTTCCGGTCGTGAGACCGCCATCCGCTCCCTGCAGGCCACGGGCCTCGAGGTCGGCTCCATCCAGGACGTCACCCCGACCCCGCACAACGGCTGCCGTCCGCCGAAGCGTCGTCGCGTCTGACGCACGGCTGCTTCGCGCAGGCTTCGGGTTCCGGGCGGTACGGCTCGTAAGGGCCGTATCGCCCGTACCCTTGCAGTACCCGCACTCGTCACGGGTGCGGTTTCCGTCGGACGTCAAATAGCGGGCGTCCACGAAAGAAGGATCTGATCCACTCATGCTGATCGCTCAGCGTCCCTCGTTGACCGAAGAGGTCGTCGACGAATTCCGCTCCCGGTTCGTGATCGAGCCGCTGGAGCCGGGCTTCGGCTACACCCTCGGCAACTCCCTCCGCCGCACCCTCCTGTCGTCGATCCCCGGAGCCGCTGTCACCAGCATCCGCATCGACGGCGTCCTGCACGAGTTCACCACCGTGCCGGGCGTCAAGGAGGACGTCACCGACCTGATCCTCAACATCAAGCAGCTGGTCGTCTCGTCCGAGCACGACGAGCCGGTTGTGATGTACCTGCGCAAGCAGGGCCCGGGTCTGGTCACCGCCGCCGACATCGCGCCCCCGGCCGGTGTCGAGGTGCACAACCCGGACCTCGTCCTCGCCACGCTCAACGGCAAGGGCAAGCTGGAGATGGAGCTGACCGTCGAGCGCGGTCGCGGCTACGTCTCCGCCGTGCAGAACAAGCAGGTCGGTCAGGAGATCGGTCGCATCCCGGTCGACTCGATCTACTCGCCGGTTCTCAAGGTCACGTACAAGGTCGAGGCCACCCGTGTCGAGCAGCGGACCGACTTCGACAAGCTGATCGTCGACGTCGAGACCAAGCAGGCCATGCGGCCGCGTGACGCCATGGCGTCGGCGGGCAAGACCCTGGTCGAGCTGTTCGGTCTCGCCCGCGAGCTGAACATCGACGCCGAGGGCATCGACATGGGTCCGTCCCCGACGGACGCGGCGCTGGCGGCCGACCTCGCGCTTCCCATCGAGGAGCTCGAGCTCACCGTCCGGTCGTACAACTGCCTCAAGCGTGAGGGCATCCACTCCGTGGGCGAGCTCGTCGCGCGGTCCGAGGCGGACCTGCTGGACATCCGGAACTTCGGTGCGAAGTCCATCGACGAGGTCAAGGCCAAGCTGGCCGGTATGGGTCTCGCGCTGAAGGACTCGCCTCCCGGGTTCGACCCGACCGCTGCGGCCGACGCCTTCGGCGCCGATGACGACGCGGACGCGGGCTTCGTGGAGACCGAGCAGTACTGATTCGGCTGCCGGCCGGCTGTGGCTGGTCGCGCAGTTCCCCGCGCCCCTTCGGGGCGCGGACCCTCCGGGGCGTCGCAAGGCGCCCCGGATCTCCGACAGGCGACCGCCTGCTCGGATACTGACTCCGGTACCTGATACGGCCGGGGCAGACACCTAGGAGATACACCATGCCGAGGCCCACCAAGGGTGCCCGTCTGGGCGGCAGCGCCGCGCACGAGAAGCTCATGCTCGCGAACCTCGCGAAGGCGCTTTTCGAGCACGGCCGCATCACCACCACCGAGGCGAAGGCGCGCAAGCTGCGTCCGTACGCCGAGCGTCTGGTCACCAAGGCGAAGAAGGGCGACCTTCACAACCGCCGTCAGGTGCTCCAGGTGATCACGGACAAGAGCATCGTCCACACGCTCTTCACCGAGATCGGCCCGCGGTACGAGAACCGTCCCGGTGGCTACACCCGCATCACCAAGATCGGTAACCGCCGTGGCGACAACGCGCCCATGGCCGTCATCGAGCTGGTCGAGGCGCTGACGGTGCAGCAGGCCGCGGTCGGCGAGGCCGAGGCTGCGACCAAGCGGTCCGCCAAGGACGCGGAGGCCGCGGAGACCAAGGTCGACACGGCCAAGGGCGACGACGAGGCTGCGGCCGAGGAGTCGAAGGACGCGTAAGCGTTTCTGGCGGGGCCTGTGCGGTCGCCTCAGTGCGGCGCCGTCGTGGCTTGTCGCGCAGTTCCCCGCGCCCCTTCAGGGCGCACCAGCGGGCCCGCTTCTTTCATAGGAGCGGGCCCGCTTCGTTTGTGGTGGAGGGAGTTCCGGGTGAGTGGTGTGGTGCGGGTTCGGTTGGATCTTTCCTATGACGGGACCGAGTTCTCCGGGTGGGCCAAGCAGGCCGGGGGGCGGCGGACCGTGCAGGGGGAGATCGAGGACGCCCTGCGGACCGTGACGCGGTCCGCGGTGACGTACGAGCTGACCGTGGCGGGGCGGACCGACGCCGGCGTGCACGCGCGCGGGCAGGTCGCGCACGTCGATCTGCCGCGGGAGGTCTGGGCCGAGCACCGGGCGAAGCTGCTGAAGCGGCTCGCCGGGCGGCTGCCGAAGGACGTGCGCGTGTGGGCGCTGCGGGAGGCCCCGGCGGGCTTCGACGCCCGTTTCTCGGCGATCTGGCGGCGCTACGCCTACCGCGTCACCGACAACCCCGGCGGCGTCGACCCGCTGTTGCGCAACCACGTGCTGTGGCACGACTGGCCGCTGGACGTGGACGCCATGAACGAGGCGGCGCGGGGGCTGCTGGGCGAGCACGACTTCGCCGCCTACTGCAAGAAGCGGGAGGGCGCGACGACCATCCGGACGCTTCAGGAGCTGCGTCTCGTGCGCGGCGACGACGGGATCATCACGGCCACCGTGCGGGCCGACGCCTTCTGCCACAACATGGTGCGCTCGCTGATCGGCGCGCTGCTGTTCGTCGGCGACGGGCACCGCACGCCGGACTGGCCCGCGAAGGTCCTGGCGGCGGGCGTACGGGACTCGGCGGTCCATGTCGTACGCCCGCACGGCCTGACCCTGGAGGAGGTCGGCTACCCGGCCGACGAGCTCCTCGCGGCCCGCAGCGCCGAGGCGCGCAACAAGCGGACGCTGCCGTCGGCCGGCTGCTGCTGACCCACTCCTGGCGGCGGGGTCAGCCGACCGCTGCCGCCGACGCCTGGGCCTCGCCCCTGCGGCGGATCTGACGGTACGTGAACTCCTGGAGGTCGTCGCCGGTCTTGAAGACGGCCTTGTCCTTCTCCGTCACGTCCTTGCCGCTGGTGAAGCCGGACAGCGTGAAGTAGGCGTAGCGGCCGTAGGCGTTGGTGGTGGAGCGGCAGACCGCGCCGACGCAGAAGTCCTTCACCCCGCCGCCCGACAGCGACTTCACGATGCTCTTCTCGTCCGCCTGCTGCTTGGCCTTCGTCGCCTGCGCCTCGGTCGCGAAGACCGCCACGCCGACCGTCACCGCCACGCCGTCCCGGCTGTAGGTGACGCGGATCAGGCGCGTGCAGTCGTTGGTGGTGAGGACCTTGGGGAGCGTGGCCTTCGCCGCGGACGCGCAGTTCTTGGTGTCGGCGGTCGGGCCCTTTTTGTAGACCGTGTCGCCCATGGTCAGCTGCGTGCCCGGGAACAGGATGTCGGGGCTCAGCGGCGCCTTGTCCTTCTGGGCGCTGGCGACGAAGTCCTTCGGGTCCAGCGGGGGCGGCGCGCTCGTCGGCTCGAACGACGGCACCGTGCCGGTCTGGCTCGGCAGGTCGGAGACGCCGGGCAGCTGCGACTCGGCGCCCGGAGAGGCCTGGTTGGAGCCGCCCGCGGACACGACGGCGACCGCCACTGCGGTGCCTATCGCCACGGCGGCGAGTGCGCCGCCGCCTATGAACAGCAGCCGGCGGCGCTTGGCGCGCGCCTCGGACGCGTCGGCGAGCGCGGCCCAGTCGGGTGACCCGCCGGCGCTGCCGCCGCTCCACGGCTGCTGCTGGGAATTCGGTTTCCAGGGATCCCACTGCTGGGAGGACCCCCCCTGCCCAAAGCTCATGGGGCGCATCTTAGACGGGGCAAGGGGTGTGCTGGTCCGCCTCAACGGGCGCGCGAGGCCCTAGCGTTGCGCCCATGGCGACGGGCAAAAGCGACATCTCCGGGTGGTTGGTGCGCCCCGCGGGCCTCGGCTGGTGGGCCGGACTCGTGGCGGTCATGGCCGCTCTGACGACCCATACGGTGCTGGTGACCTCGGACGGAGGCATGGACAACGGCATCGTCGTGGACGCGGCGCGCACCTGGCTGGACGGCGGATCGCCGTACGACGACGCGCACTTCCTTTATTTCCCGAGCGCGGTGGTCGCGGCCGCCCCGCAGGCGCTGCTGCCTCGGTCCCTGCTGGACGTGCTGGTGCCGGTGGCGGTCGTCCTGGCGCTCGCGGGCGGCTGGGTGTGCGCGCTGCTGACGCACCGGGTGCCACTGCACAGCAGGCTTGCGGTGCTCGGGCTGCTCGGGCTCGCGGCCGGTTTCGCGCCGTTCGCCCAGCTGGTGCGGCTGGGCAACTGGACGGTGACGGCCGTGCTGGCGCTGCCGCTGTGCCTGCTGCTGGCGAGCCGGGGGCGGTGGGTCGCGGCGGGCGCGGTGATCGGGGTGGCGGTGGCGCTGAAGCCGCTGCTCGCGCCGATGGCGCTGCTGTTCCTCTTCGCCCGCCGGTGGGGGGCGCTCGCCCTGGTGGTGCTGGTACCGGCGGTCTCGTCGGTGGTGGCCGCGTTCTTCCTGCCGGACCCCACCGGGTTCCTGACCCGGACGCTCCCCTTTCTGTTCACCGCCGACGACGCCTTCCTGCGTCTGTACGAGGCGGGCCCCGCGGCGGTGCTGCCCCGGGTCGGGGTGCCGGAGGCTCTGGCCCAGGCGCTGGCCATGCTCGCCGCCGCGGTCGGGGTGGGGTGTGCGTACCGGCGGTGGCGGGGTCCCGGGCCCCAGCCGCTGCGGCTGGCGGAGACGTCCGCCGGGCTGATGCTGTCCGCGTTCCTGGTGTCCCGGCCCTCCTACAACCACTACCTGCTCGTCGTACTGCCGCTGCTGCTCGCCGGACTGCCGTACGCGGGGTCGGTGACCCGGCGGCCGGGGTTCTGGCTGGCGCTGGTGCCGCAGCTGCCGGGTGTGACCTGGCCGTGGCTGGAGTCGGGGAAGCGGCGGGCGTTCCGGGACGCCGTCTCGCTGTGCCTGCTGGCGGGGACGCTGGCGTACCACGCCCTCCGGGGTCCGTGGGGCGCCCGGGGCGCGGGGGA
>MUNG01000209.1 GCA_002154585.1 Streptomyces pseudogriseolus | reverse complement strand
TCGTGCCATGCTCCGAACTCGTCCAGCAGGGCGAGCAGGGGGGTGAAGACGCCTGGGGAGGCTGCCACCGTGAGGTCGTTGGAGGGTGGGGTGCCGGGGTGGCGGGCGGAGGTGAGGGCGCCGGCTTCTCGGGCTATCAGGGCGCCCGCCGCCAGGTCCCACGGGTGCAGGCCGCGTTCGTAGTAGCCGTCGAGACGGCCCGCCGCCACGTCGCAGAGGTCGATCGCCGCCGAGCCGCCGCGGCGGATGTCCCGCACCAGGGGGACCAGCCGGCGGACGACGTCGGCCTGGTGGGCGCGGACGTCGGTGACGTAGTTGAAGCCGGTGGAGACCAGCGCCTGGTCCAGCGGCGGCGACGGCCGGCAGGCCAGGCGCCGCTCGCCCTCCCACGCGCCCGTGGCCCACGCGCCGCCGCCCAGCACCGCGTGGTACGCCTCGCCGCGCATCGGGGCGAACACCGCGCCGGCGACGGTGACGCCGTCCTGCTCGGCCGCGACGGAGACGGCCCAGGTGGGCAGCCCGTACAGGTAGTTCACCGTGCCGTCGAGGGGGTCGATCACCCAGCGGACGCCGCTGCTGCCGGCCGTGGAGGCGCCCTCCTCGCCGAGGACGCCGTCGTCCGGGCGGCGCTCGGCGATCAGCCCGGTGATCAGCTTCTCCGCCGCGATGTCCATCTCGGTGACGACGTCGACCGAGCTGGACTTGGTGGCGGCGACCGCGAGGTCGGCCGGGCGGCCGTCGCGCAGCAGCTCGCCCGCGCGCCGGGCGGCCTCCCGGGCGAGGTCCAGCAGTTCCGCGTGCAGGGGGTCGGTCACGGTGCTCCTCATGCGTAAGGGCTGTCGGCGCCCGCGGCGGCGGGGCGCGGGGCGCGGGCCGGGCAGCAGCCCACCGGGCACAGGTCGTGGCTCGCGCCGAGCGCGCCCAGGGCGCACGGCGTGGCGTCCTGCCCCCGTTCGGCGGTGGCGCGCTCCAGGATCAGCTCGCGGACGGCGGCGGCGAACCGCGGGTCGTCGCCGACGGTCGCCGAGCGGCGCACCGGCAGGCCCAGCTCCTCCGCCTTGGCCGTGGCCTCGGTGTCGAGGTCGTACAGGACCTCCATGTGGTCGGAGACGAAGCCGATGGGGGCCATGACGACGGCCGGCACGCCGGCGGCCTTCCGCTCCTCGAGGTGGTCGCAGATGTCGGGCTCCAGCCACGGGATGTGCGGGGCACCGGAGCGGGACTGGTAGACGAGCTGCCAGGGGTGGTCCACACCCGTGCGCTCGCGGACGGCGTCGGCGATCAGCCGCGCCACGTCCAGGTGCTGCGCGACGTACGCGCCGCCGTCGCCGTGGGCCTCGACGGGGCCGGAGGTGTCCGCGGCGGCGGTGGGGATGGAGTGGGTGCAGAAGGCGATGTGCGCGCCGTCCCGGACGTCCTCGGGGAGGTCGGCGAGCGACCGGAGCACGCCGTCGACCATGGGTTCGACGAAGCCGGGGTGGTTGAAGTAGTGCCGCAGCTTGTCGACCGCCGGCAGCTCCAGCCCCTCCTCCTTCAGCGTGGCGAGCGCGTCGGCGAGGTTCTCGCGGTACTGGCGGCAGCCGGAGTAGGAGGCGTAGGCGCTGGTGGCGAGGACCAGGACGCGGCGGTGGCCGTCGCGGACCATGTCGCGGAGGGTGTCGGTGAGATAGGGCGCCCAGTTGCGGTTGCCCCAGTACACCGGCAGGTCCAGGCCGTGCTCGGCGAAGTCCTTGCGCAGCGCGTGCAGCAGGGCGCGGTTCTGGTCGTTGATGGGGCTGACCCCGCCGAAGAGGAAGTAGTGCTGTCCGACCTCCTTGAGGCGTTCCTTGGGGATGCCCCGCCCGCGCGTCACGTTCTCCAGGAACGGGACGACGTCGTCCGGGCCTTCCGGGCCGCCGAAGGAGAGCAGGAGCAGGGCGTCGTAGGGACTGGCATCGAGCACGTCAGACATGTCTCGATCCTCCCACCCGGCGCCGACAGCGGGGACGGGGGCCGGGGATGTGCCCGGAAGGTGCCGGAGATCACCGGCGCGAACGGGTGACACCGCCGGTAATCTGTATCGACTGCGACAGCACCTTACTGATCTGTACCGATCTTCCGGAGCAGCCGTGTCCAGCCCCTATCGCGCCCTGTTCGCCGCCCCCGGCAGCAAGGCCTTCTCCGCCGCGGGGTTCCTCGGCCGCCTGCCGCTGTCCATGACGGGCATCGGCGTCGTCACGATGATCTCCCAGGTGACCGGCCGGTACGGGCTGGCGGGCGCCCTCTCGGCGACCATCGCGCTGTCCGCCGCGCTGGCGGGCCCTCAGGTCTCGCGGCTGGTGGACCAGTACGGGCAGCGCCGGGTGCTGCGTCCGGCCACGCTGCTGTCGCTGTCCGCGGCCGCGGTGCTGCTGCTCGCCGTCCGCCTCTCGTGGCCCGAGTGGGTGCTGTTCGCCGCGTGCGTGGGGATCGGGTGCGTGCCGAGCCTCGGCGCGATGGTCCGGGCCCGCTGGGCGGCGCTGTACCGCGGCACGCCGAGCCTGCACACCGCCTACTCGTTCGAGTCGGTGGTCGACGAGGTGTGCTTCATCGTCGGCCCGATCGTCTCCATCGGCCTGTCCACGGCGTGGTTCCCGGAGGCCGGCCCGCTGCTGGCCGCCTGTTTCCTGGCGGCCGGCGTCTTCTGGCTGACCGCGCAGCGCGCCACCGAACCGGAGCCGCACCCGCGCGAGCGCAAGGGCGGCGGCACGGCGCTGCGTTCGCGCGGACTGCAGGTGCTGGTGGTGACGTTCGCGGCGACGGGCACGATCTTCGGCTCGGTGGACGTGGTGACGGTCGCCTTCGCCGAGGAGGAGGGGCACAAGGCCGCGGCCAGCCTGGTGCTCGCGGTGTACGCCCTGGGTTCCTGCGTGGCCGGTCTGGTGTTCGGGCTGCTGCACTTCGCGGGGGCGCCGGAACGTCGGTGGTTGCTGGGCGTTTGCGCGATGGCCGTGAGTATGATCCCACTCCTACTGGTCGGAAACTTGCCGTTTCTGGCCGTGGCGCTGTTCGTTGCGGGTCTGTCCATCGCTCCCACGATGATCACGACCATGTCCCTCATCGAAGAGCACGTACCTCGCGCGCAGCTCACCGAGGGCATGACCTGGGTGAGCACCGGGCTCGCGGTCGGCGTCGCCCTCGGTTCCTCAGCGGGCGGCTGGGTGATCGACGCGGCCGGGGCGCGCGCCGGGTACGGGGTGCCGGCGGCCGCCGGGGCCGTCGCGGTCGCGGTCGGTTTCCTCGGGTACCGCCGGCTCAAGCGGCCGGCGCCGGGTCGGGGAGGCTCCGTTGGGCAGCACGACGAGCACGAGGAACGGCACGTGGCGTAACTGGGGAGGCACCGTCTCCGTCCGGCCGGCCCGGGAGGTCACGCCCGCCTCCGTCGACGAACTGGCCGCCGCCGTGCGCCGGGCCGCCGAGGACGGGCTGCCGGTGAAGGCCGTCGGCACCGGCCACTCCTTCACCTCCATAGCGGCGACCGACGGCCTGCTGGTACGCCCTCAGCTGCTGACGGGGATCCGGAGGATCGACCGCGAGGCGGGCACCGTCACGGTCGAGGCGGGCACCCCGCTGAAGCGCCTCAACGTCGCCCTCGCGCGCGAGGGGCTGTCGCTGACCAACATGGGCGACATCATGGAGCAGACGGTCTCCGGGGCCACCAGCACCGGCACCCACGGCACCGGCCGGGAGTCCGCCTCCATCGCCGCCCAGATCAAGGGCCTCGAACTGGTCACCGCCGACGGCTCGGTGCTCACCTGCTCCGAGAAGGAGAACCCGGACGTCTTCGCCGCCGCCCGGATCGGCCTCGGCGCCCTCGGCATCGTCACCGCCCTCACCTTCGCCGTGGAACCGCTGTTCCTGCTCAACGCGCGCGAGGAGCCCATGCCGTTCGACCGGGTGTGCGCCGAGTTCGACGCGCTGTACGCCGAGAACGAGCACTTCGAGTTCTACTGGTTCCCGCACACCGGCAACACCAACACCAAGCGCAACAACCGCGGCGCGGGCCCGGAGCGTCCGGTGCCGCCGCTGCGCGCCTGGTTCGAGGACGAGTTCCTCTCCAACGGCGTCTTCCAGGCCGTCAACTGGGTGGGCCGCGCCGCGCCGGCGACGATTCCGGCCATCGCGCAGATCTCCAGCCGCGCGCTGTCCGCGCGGACCTACACCGACATCCCCTACAAGGTCTTCACCTCCCCGCGCCGGGTGCGCTTCGTGGAGATGGAGTACGCCGTGCCGCGCGAGGCGCTCGTGGACACGCTGCGGGAGCTGAAGGCGATGGTGGACCGGTCCCCGCTGCGGGTGAGCTTCCCGGTCGAGGTGCGCACCGCGCCGGCCGACGACATCACCCTGTCCACGGCGTCCGGCCGGGAGAGCGCCTATGTGGCGGTGCACATGGTCAAGGGGACGCCGTACCAGCGGTACTTCACCGCCGCCGAGCGCATCTTCACCGCGCACGAGGGACGACCCCATTGGGGGAAGATCCACACGCGTGACGCCGAGTACCTCTCACGGGTGTATCCGCGTTTCGGTGAATTCGTCGCGCTGCGGGACCGGCTGGACCCGGAACGGCGTTTCCGCAACGACTACTTGCGGCGGGTGCTGGGCGCGTGAGCCGGGGCGCCCGGTCCGGGGTGCTTCATCCTGGACGCCCGATTCTCGACGCGCGGACATTGCCTCCGTTTCCGGTGATTGCGTGAAGTTCCTTACAAGTCCCCCACGTCCGGGGGTGGATGAGGCGGACAACGGCGGCCAGGTCCCGCCCCTTGCGCGAACTCGCACGGCGTGCCAATCCACGCACGTGGCCCAAATGGAGTACTGTTGCGAGCCCTGGGTCCGGACTCCCGTCAGGGTGCCCGGGTCCGCGGAGGACCGCCGGGAGGGGGCTAGTTGCACAGGGTGACGCATTTGGTCACTTAGCGTTGCGAACAGGTCACCGTGCCATAACGGCGATCCAGGGCCCGCGCCCGACACGCCGGGCAACTCGGCAAGGTTGTGGCAGGCTGCACCCGGGCAGGCCACACTCGACTAGCGGAAGCAGCGACGCACGTGACGTCGGCAGGCACCACCCGGGAGGTCCCCATGCCCGAACTGCGTGTCGTGGCCGTCTCGAATGACGGCACACGGCTGGTGCTGAAGGCTGCGGACAGCACGGAGTACACGCTTCCGATCGACGAACGGCTCCGCGCCGCCGTGCGCGGCGACCGTCCCCGCCTCGGCCAGATCGAGATCGAGGTGGAGAGCCACCTCCGCCCCCGCGACATCCAGGCCCGTATAAGGGCGGGCGCGACCGCGGAAGAGGTCGCGCAGATGGCCGGCATCCCCGTGGACCGCGTACGGCGCTTCGAGGGCCCCGTCCTCGCCGAGCGCGCCTTCATGGCCGAGCGCGCCCGCAAGACGCCGGTGCGCCGCCCCGGTGAGAACTCCGGTCCCCCGCTGGGCGAGACCGTGCAGGAGCGGCTGCTGCTGCGGGGCGCCGAGAAGGACACCGTGCAGTGGGACTCCTGGCGCCGCGACGACGGCACCTGGGAGGTCCTGCTGGTCTACCGGGTGGCGGGCGAGCCGCACTCGGCGAGCTGGACGTACGACCCGCCCCGGCGGCTCGTCCAGGCCGTCGACGACGAGGCCCGCTCGCTGATCGGCGAGTCCGACGACCTCGCGGCGCCCGAGCCCAGCTTCCCGTTCGTGCCGCGCATCGCCCGGCTGCCGCGCGACCGCCCGCTGGACCGCCCCGCCGACCGCGAGCGGCCCAGCCTGCCCGCCCAGGCGTCCGAGCCGCCCGAGGAGTCCACGGCGGCCACCGCCTCCGGCGAACGGGACTCGCTGACCAGCCTGCTGGAGGCCGTACCGAGCTTCCGGGGCGACCTGGTGGTGCCGGAGCGCACCGAACCGGCCGCGGAGGAGTTGGAGTCGGAGCCCGAGGCGGAGGAGCCGCCGGCGCCCGCCGCGTCCGCGGGCTCCGCGTACGCGGACGTGCTGATGCCCCGTTCGGTGGGCGGTCACCGGGACCGGCTCATCGGCTCCACCGACCGGCAGGCCGAGGCGGACGGCGTCCGCCCCGGCCGCCGTGCGGCGGTGCCGAGCTGGGACGAGATCGTGTTCGGTACGCGGCGCAAGAAGCAGGAGTAGTCGGGTTTCCGGGGCTCCGCCCCGGACCCCGCTCCTCGAACGCCGGAAGGGCTGTTTCCCTACCGCGGATCCGGCCCCACCGCGACCGGCCGCTCCGGGTCCGAGGTCCACTCCGACCAGGAGCCGACGTAGAGCGACGCCGGGACGCCGGCGATCTCCAGTGCCAGCACCTCGTGCGCGGCCGACACGCCCGAGCCGCAGTACACGCCGACCGGGACGTCCGGCGTCGCGCCCAGCTCGCCGAAGCGTGCGCGCAGTTCGGCGGCGGGGCGGAAGCGGCCGTCCGGGCCCACGTTGTCCGAGGTCGGGGCGGACAGCGCGCCCGGGATGTGGCCGCCGACGGGGTCGATGGGCTCCACCTCGCCCCGGTACCGCTCCCCCGCACGCGCGTCCAGCAGCACCCCCGCACGCGCCAGCGCCGCCGCGCCGTCCGCGTCCAGCACCGCGCCGTCCGCCGGCTTCGGCACGAAGTCGCCCTCGGCCGGCACGGGCGCCGCCGTCTCCGTCGGGCCGTCCCAGGCGGGCAGTCCGCCGTCCAGGACCCGTACGTCCGGGTGGCCGGTCCACCGCAGCAGCCACCAGGCGCGGGCCGCCGCCCAGCCGATGCCGCCGTCGTACGCGACCACGGGCGTCCCGGCGGACACCCCGGCGCGCCGCATCGCGGCGCCGAACACGTCCAGGTCCGGCAGCGGATGGCGTCCCCGCGGGCCCGGCGGGGAGGCCAGTTCGCGGTCCAGGTCGACGAAGACGGCGCCAGGGATGTGGCCGGAGGCGTAGGCGGCGCGGCCGTCGAACGGCTCGCCGGTCGCGGCGGCCGTGCTGAGCTGCCAGCGGACGTCGAGCAGCACCGGAGGACGCTCCGCGCACAGCGCGTCCGCGAGTTCGGAGGCGGAGATGATGGCGTTCATGGTCACCATCCTCGCGCACGGGGTGGCCGACTCGTCCCGGTCCGGCTACTCTGCTCGGCCGGGCACATCCGGTCACCGCGCGTACGGGATCGGGCACATACGGTGCCGGCTGCGCTGCGGGAACGATCCGCCGGGCCGGCACGGGACGGCCCCGCAGGGGCGAGCGGACACGGCCGACGTACGGGCGGCCGAGAAGAGAGTGACGATGACCGACGCACGGCACACGCCCGGCACACCCTGCTGGGTGAGCCTGACGGTGCGCGGACTCGACGCGACCGAGCAGTTCTACGGGGCGCTGTTCGGCTGGGAGTTCCGGCCCGTCGCACGGCCGCTGGGCCCGTACGTGCGTGCCGAGCTCGACGGGCGGCCGGTGGCCGGGATCGGGGTGCTGCCCCCGGACCGGCGGCTGCCCGTGGCGTGGACGCCCTACTTCGCCTCGGACGACGTGGACGTGACGGCCGAGGCGGTGCGTTCGTGCGGCGGGACCGTGGGCGTGGGGCCGCTGGACGCCGCCGACGCGGGTCGCCTGGCGCTCGCCTCGGACCCGAGCGGCGCGGTCTTCGGCATCTGGCAGTCGGCCGACGGGGCGGCCCCGGCCGCCACCGGCCGGCCCGGCACCCCGGCGTGGAACGAACTGGCCACCTACGAGACGACGAACGTGGCCAAGTTCTACGAGACGGTGTTCGGTTACGACGAGGACCCGGTCGTCTCCGCCGACCTGGACTACGTCACGCTGCGCCTGGACGGCCGCCCGGTGACCGGCGTCCACGGCCTGGGCAACGCCCTCCCCCGCGACCGGGGCCCGCACTGGACGACGTACTTCACGGTGGCGGACACCGACGACGCGGCGGCCCAGGTGCTCGACCTCGGCGGCCAGATCCTCGCCGGCCCTCGGAACACGGAACACGGCCGGGTCGCCACGGTGGCGGACCCGGAGGGGGCGCGGTTCGCGGTGGTGCGGACGCCGCGCTGACGCGCGGTACGGCAGCGCCCGAACGGCTCGTCAGGTCCGTGCACCCGCCGTACGCCCCGACCGCCGCGGCCACGGCACCGGACCGTCGGCGTACCGCTCAGCGGAGCCTGAGTCCGTCGACGACGACGTCCAGCATGCGGCGCAACTGGGGGCGCTGCTCGGGTGCGCCGGCCACGGAGAGCAGACCCGCGAGGATGCCGCCCACCGCGACCGGATCGATGTCGCTGCGCAGTTCCCCTGCTGTGGCGCCGGCCTCGAGCACCATCGCCAGGATCTGCTGAACCTCGTCGCAGACCGGTCCGGTGCCGAAGCGGCCGGAAGCGCTCATGGCGACCAGGGCCTCGCAGATACCGCGTCGTTCACCGGCCCAGTCGGCGAACCGGAGCATCCACGCGTGAAGGGCCTGAGCGGGTGGCTCGGTGGCCAGCAGGGTGCGCGCGTCTTCGCGCAAGGGCCGGATCTGGTCCCGGTAGACCTCTTCGACCAGATCCTCTCGGGTGGGGAAGTGCCGGTACAGGGTGGCGTTGCCCACTCCAGCGCGTTTGGCGATCGCGTCCAGCGAGATCGCGCGTCCGGACGCGAAGGCTTCGGCGGCCGTGGCGATCAACTGCTCGCGGTTGCGCTGCGCGTCGGCGCGCAGGGTGCTGCGTGGAGGTGTCATGACCTTCGCGATCGTGAGTGCCGGATGAGACTCGGGAACGATTCGGGGATGTCCCCGGTTCAGTGTACGGTGAGGAAACCGGGGAGTTCCCCGGTTACGGGTGATCCCACCCATCGCCTCAGCGACGAAAGGTTCGCCATGCCCACAGCACTCATCACCGGGGGAACGACCGGGATCGGGAGAGCGACGGCCGAGCTGCTGCACGCCCGCGGTTACCAGGTCGCGGTCACCGGACAGAATCCCGATTCCCTCGCACGGGCACGATCCGAGCTCCCCGGCGACGTGCTCGTCGTCCGGTCCGACGGGCGCGTGCTCTCCGACACCGACGCCCTGATGTCAGCGGTGTCGGCGCGGTTCGGATCGCTGGACCTGCTCTTCCTCAACGCCGGGATCTTCCGTCCGGCACCGGTCACCGAGGTGACGGAGGAATCGTTCGACGAGCACGCCGACCTCAACTTCAAGGGCCAGTACTTCACCCTCCAGAAGGCCCTTCCCCTCATGAACGACGGCGGCTCGATCGTGCTGACCGTCGGCATCGGATCCCGTCGCGGCAGCCCTGGCGCCACGGTGGGGGCGGCGACACGCGGCGCGCTGCTGGCCATGCTGCCCTCGCTCGCGCTCGAACTGGCCCCGCGCAGGATCCGCGTCAACGCCGTGAGCCCCGGGGCCACCGACACCCCGCTGCTCGACAAGCTGGGGGTGCCCGGGAGCGGCCGGGACGCCATGCGCTCGAGGATCCCCTTCGGGCGCTTCGGATCCAGCCAGGAGGTCGCGGAAGCAGTCGCCTTCCTCGCCTCGGACGCCGCCGGCTACATCACCGGCCAGGACATCGCCGTGGCCGGCGGCTACGGGCTCGGCGCCTGAGACCGGGGCGAGCCGACCATCACCGACCGCACCTCCCGTACGCCACGAACCGCACCGCACAGGAGAACACGATGGCACTCACTCTCGACACCTATCGGCTGCTGGGCCGTTCCGGACTGCGGGTCTCACCGCTGGCGCTGGGCACGGCGACCTTCGGCACCGAGTGGGGCTGGGGCGCCGAACGCGACGAGGCGCGCAAGCTCTTCGACCGCTACACCGAGCTCGGCGGCAACTTCTTCGACACCGCCAGCACCTACACCAACGGCAGCTCCGAGCGACTGCTCGGCGAATTCGCCCGCACCGACCGCGACAGGATGGTGCTGGCGACGAAGTACTCGACGCTGCGCCGGCCCGGTGACCCGAACTCCGGGGGTACTCACCGCAAGAGCATGGTGGCGTCGGTGGAGGCCAGTCTGCGGCAGCTGGACACCGACTACATCGATCTGCTCTACGTGAACGTATGGGACTTCAGGACGCCGGTGGAGGAGATCCTGCGGGGCCTGGACGACCTGGTGAGACAGGGCAAGGTGCTGTATGTGGCGATCTCCAGCGCCCCGGCCTGGCAGGTGTCGCGCATGCAGACGATCGCCGACCTGCGCGGCTGGTCGCCACTGGTCGCGCTGGAGACCGAGTACAGCCTGATCGAGCGCACCGCGGAGCGTGACCTGATCCCGATGGCGCGCGAGATGGGACTCGGCGTGGTGCCCTTCTCCCCGTTGGGCGGCGGGGTGCTCACCGGCAAGTACAGCCGGGAGGACCGCAACCGGGCGGGCTCCGTCGCCGGGGAAACCGCCGGCGACCGCAAGAGCCTCAACGTCGCCCTGGGATGGGTCACCGACCGCAACCTCGCCATTGCCGATGCGGTGAAGGAGGTGGCCTCCGAGCTGGGCCGCACACCCGCCCAGGTCGCACTGGCCTGGACCCTGAACGCCCCGGGCGTGACGGCACCCATCGTCGGCGCCCGCACCATCGCGCAGCTGGAGGACAACCTGGGTGCTTTGCAGGTCGACCTCACTCCTTCCCAGCTGACTCGCCTCGACGAGGCCAGCGCCATCGACCTCGGCAACCCGCACGGTCTGCTCGCCAGCGAGCACATCCGCACGGTCACCACGGGCGACATGAAGATCGAGACTCTCGGCTGATGCGCCTCCCGAACGGCGGCATCCGGAATACACCGACATGTGTGTGACGAAGGGAAGGAGCAACCTCGCTATGGGTGAGTACGGCGACAAGAATGTGGTGATCACGGGGGGCAGCAGCGGCATGGGGCTCGCACTGGCGGAGTTGCTGGTGCAAGGCGGAGCCCGCGTGGTGGTCACCGGTCGTTCCCAGGCCAAGCTCGACGTGGCACGCGAGCGGCTCGGCGACGGTGCGGTGGCCGTCCGGGCGGACGTGGCCTCCCTGTCCGACCTGGAGATGCTCGCCCGCCAGGTGAGGAGCGAACTCGGCTCGATCGAGGCCTTGTTCGTCAATGCCGGCATCTCCCCTCTCACGCCCCTCGAGTCGACGACCGAGGAGGTGTACGACGAGCTGTTCGCGATCAACGTCAAGGGCGCCTTCTTCACCGTGCAGAAGCTCGCCCCGCTGCTGAGCGCGAACGCCGGCATCGTCCTCACCACCTCGATCGCGAACGTCATCGGCATGGTGGACACCAGCGTCTACGCGGCCGGCAAGGCGGCGCTGCGCTCGATGGCCCGCTCCTTCTCCCGGGAGCTGCTTCCGCGGGGAATCCGCGTCAACGCGATCAGCCCGGGTCCCATCGACTCGGGGATCCTGGACACGATGAACTTGTCCGAAGAGGCCGCCGACCGGTTCAGGGCGGAGCGGACCGCGAGCAACCCCATGAAGCGCTACGGCACCGTCGAAGAGTTCGCCAAGGCGGCCGCGTTCCTCGCCTTCGACGCCACGTACACCACCGGCGTCGAGCTGGCCGTGGACGGCGGCGAAACCCAGCTCTGAGCACGCCGCACCACGTCGTCGTGTCGATCAGGCCGCGAGCAGTCCACGCAGACGCTCGGCCGGGGGTTCCCCGGCCGAGCGTTTCGCGTGGGACCACGGCGACGTTCTCGCCCCGCCGGACGGCGGCCGCTCGAACACCGCGGGGTGCGCCGACGGGTGGGTCAGGGCCCGTCCGGCGCCGTCGCGCCACGTGAGTCGTACGCGGCCCGGGCGGCGTGGATGCCGTCCAGGTTGCGCGTGGACCACTCCAGCAGGGGCGCCGTGGCCTCGCGCAGGGTCATGCCCATCGGCGTGAGCGCGTAACTGACGTGCGGCGGCATGACGTTGTGCACGGTTCGGGTGAGGATGCCGTCGCGTTCCAGGCTGCGCAGGGTGACGGTCAGCATGCGCTGGCTGATGCCCGTGGTGGCGCGCTTGAGTTCGGTGAAGCGGCGCGGGCCCTGGCTGAGGTTGCGGACGACGAGCAGGGACCACTTGTCGCCGACGATGCCGAGGACGTCGCTGGTGCGGCAGGGGTCCTGTAGGGGCGGGGCGGGTGACGGGCCGTCGGCCGCGGTCATGGTTACCCCCAGGGAACCGGGTCACCGGAATGTGCCTTATTGCCCCGGGTCGGGCGCGTGCACCACGATGAAGGGGCGGTTCCCGAAGCGTACCGAGGCACGGAAGGGAACCGACTTCTTCCCCATGCCTCGTCCTCCTGAAGGGTTCCCTGTGTCGACTTACCTGCTTGTCCACGGCGCCTGGCACGACGGCCGGTGCTGGGACCGGACCGCCCCGCTGCTGGAGGCCGCCGGCCACCGCGTGTTCCGGCCCTCGCTGACCGGTTACGGCGACACGGCGCATCTGCTCGGACCCGAGGTGGGTCTGGACACCCATGTCGAGGACGTCGTCCGGCTGATCAAGGACGAGGACCTGACCGACGTGATCCTGGTCGGCCACAGCTACGCGGGCCTGGTGATCTCGTCCGCGGCCAACGAGGTCCCGGAGCGGGTCGCGCACCTGGTGTATCTGGACGCGATGGTGCCCGAGCACGGCGAGACCGCGGTCGACGCGCAGCCCGTGACACAGCGGCTGATCGACGCCGCCGCCTCCTCGGACACCCCGTGGCGCATCCCGCCGCTGCCGGAACTGCCGCCGCCGCTCGGTCTGTTCGGGGTGACCGACCCGGCGGACGCGGCGTGGCTGCGCGGCATGCTGTCCGACCATCCTGTGCTGTGCCTGCGTCAGCCGGCCCGCCTGGACAACCCGGCCCTGCGTCAGGTGCCGCGCACACACGTCCACTGCGTGGGCGCCACGCCGGAGGGCATCGTGCGGCGCCCGGTGCCGGCGGTTCAGCCGAACGGGACGCCGGCGCGGGTGCGGGAGCTGCCCACCGGGCACGACTGCATGATCACGATGCCCGCCGAGCTGAGCGAACTTCTGCTCGACCTGGCGGGCTAGGCACGCCTAGACCGCGGCGGCCGGGACCCGCACCGTCTCCACCCAGTGCGGCGGCTCGGGGGCGCCCTCGCCGATCAGGGCCGCGATCAGGCGGCAGGACGGCGTTTCGGCGGGCCAGGGGGTGAGACCGTCGGTGAGGACGATCACGATCGACGGGCGGTCGGGCGCGGCGAGCGCGGCGTCGATGCCGACGCGCATGTCCGTGCCGCCTCCGCCGCCGAGCGTGACCTGCTCGGTGGACGTCACCCTCGACACGGCGTGCACGTCGGCGTCGCAGGCGAGGACGGTGACGCGGTTGCCCCGTACGCCGACCTCGCGCAGCACGCCCGTGATCTCGCCCAGCGCGGCGGCGAGTTCCGCGTCGCCCATCGAGCCCGAGGTGTCGACGACGACGGCCACCCGGGGCAGGGGGCGGCGCAGGCTCGGCATGACCACGCCGCGCAGCGCGGGGGTGCGGCGCGAGGGGCGGCGGTAGGTGTAGTCGACGGCGCCGCCCGCCCAGGCCGCGGCCTCCCGTACCGCGCCGGACAGGGCCTGCCGCCAGTCGACCGTGGGTTCCAGGAGCTGCTCGGCCCAGCGCTGCCAGCCGTGGGGCAGGGTGCCGCGGGAGCGCTGGTGGGCGCGCATCGCCTCGGCGGTGTGCCGGCGCAATGCCTGCGCCTCGGCCGCCCCGACCCCGCCGGGGCCCTCGGCCGACGGGAGTTCCCATGGTGCGGGGATGCCGTGGGCGCCCGAGCCGCAGTCGTGCCCGCGTACGTGCGAGGGCAGCGCCGGCAGGTACTCCTCGAACAACTGGCCGTCGGGCAGGCCGAAGACGCGGGGCTCCGCGCGTCCGGCGGGCAGACGCAGGCCGTCGGCGAGGAGGTCGTCGTTGATCTCGCAGTCCTGGGCGACGTTGACGCGGTAGTGGTCGCGCTGGTCGGCGGCGGGGAGCCGGCCCGCGCGGCCGTGGTGGTCGCGCAGCAGGTGCGCCACCTCGTGGATCCACACGCCCGCGAGCTCCTCGACAGGGGTCGCGTCGACGAACGCGGGCGACGCGTAGCAGCGCCAGTGCCGGTCCACGCCCATCGTCTCCACCTCGTCGCTCGCCACGATGCCGAGGGCGTACAGCGCCGACGCCAGGTAGGGGCGGTCCTGCGCCGCGCGGTAGCGGGCGGCGAGCAGTTTGGTGCGGTCCAGGCGGCCGCGGGGGTCCGTCATGCCCGTACGGCTCAACGGGCGCCGGGCAGGGCGCCGGACAGCCGGAGCAGGTCCAGGAACGCGTCGATGCCGGGCGGTACGGGCCAGTCCAGCCGGCGCATCTGCGCGAGGTCGGTGGCGGCACGGGCGGCGACGTCCGGCACGCCCGCGTCCACGGCCTTCGCCAGGACGACCCAGGCGGCCTCCCAGCGGGGGCGCGTGAGGTCGCTCTGGACGGCGGCCACCACCGCGATGAGGAAAGCCAGCTGCCGGTCGCCGCGGTCCGGCAGCGCGAACGCGCCGGGGTCGGCGAGCACCCGCTCGGGGTCGGGCAGGTCGAGGTGCTCCAGGTACGACAGCAGCTCGATGCCCGCGCCGTCCCCGACGGCCCCGGTGAGCGCGGCGGCCGTCGCCTCACGGCCCGCGCCGGTCGCGTACGCCGTCGCCAGCAGCCGCAGCGCCATCTCCCAGGTGCGCGGTGACGGCCAGGAGCGGCCCCGGGCCTCGGCGTCGCCGGGGAGCTGGTGGACCAGGCCGGGGCGGGCGGTGAGGAAACCGGAGACGGCGCCGCGCGCCCGCGCCACGGCGCCGGGGGCCTTGGCGGGGTCGACCACCGGGATCGTGGCCTCCGGCCAGGTGCCGGCCATGCCGCGCGCGACCGTGGCCGGGTCGTGGGTCCAGTGCAGGTGGACGAACCGGTTGGCGAGCGGCGGGCTGAGATGCCAGCCGTCGGCGGCGCTCGACGGCGGGTTGGCGGCGGCGACGATCCGCACCGCGTCGGGCAGGACGAGGCTGCCGACCCGGCGTTCCAGCACCACGCGCAGCAGCGCCGCCTGCACGGCCGGGGGCGCGGAGGACAGTTCGTCGAAGAAGAGGAGCCCGTGCCCGGCGTCCCGGAGCCGGACCGCCCAGTCGGGCGGGGCCATGGGCACGCCCGTCGCCGCCGGGTCGTCGCCGACGATCGGCAGCCCGGCGAAGTCCGAGGGCTCGTGGACGCTCGCGATGACCGTCTCCAGCGGCAGGCCGAGTCCGGCGGCGAGCTGCTCCAGTCCCGCCGACTTGCCGATGCCGGGTTCGCCCCACAGCAGGACGGGCTGGTTGGCCGTCACCGCCAGGGCCAGCGCCTCCAGTTGCGAGCTGGTGGCGGGCTCGGTGCGGCGGGCGCGCAGCCGGGCGACGAGGGCGTCGGCGGCGGCCAGCGGGTCGGGGGCGGGGCTGGCGGTCAAGGCTTGGTTCCTCGCTGTGCTGGGCGGGCTCGGGCCGTGCGGGGGCGGGTGCGGGTGCGGGTCGGTGGCGGTCGCGCTCGACGCGCTACTCGTCGTCCTCGAGGCTGTCCATGTGGTCGTCCCACCAGTCGGCCCCGGCGTCCGGGTGTTCCTCCCGTACGCGCTTCTCGAGGAAGGCCAGGTCGTGGCGGCGGTACCGGCGGACGACGTGTGCCAGGGACATCTCCATGTGGTCCTCGACGTCGATCCGGGCGCCCGCGTCGAGCAGCGCCTCCACGAGGGCGCGGGAGCCGCGCTCGGCGACCGCCACGAACAGCGGGGTCCGCGCCTCCGCGTCCCGGGCCTCCAGGTCGAGCCCCGCCGCGAGCAGACGGGGCAGCAGCGGCTCGTGGTCGAGGAGGTTGAGGACATGCAGCAGGGAGCGTCCCGAGGCGGCGCACACGCGGGGGTCCACGCCCATGTCCAGGAGCCGGAGCACGCCCTCGGTGTCGCCATGCTGGGCGCGCAGGAAGAGGTCGCGGCGCTGGGCGTGCAGCGCCTTCGGCAGCCGGCCCTCGCCGGACGCCCAGGTCTGCTCCACCGCGAAGCAACCGGCGACGTCGCCGCCGAACGCGCGCAGGGCCCGTTCGCGCTGCTGCTCCTCGTCGCTGTGCGGCATGCGGAGCAGGCCGCCCGGCCGGAAGCCCACTTCGTGCCACTCGCCCCGGCAGCGCACCCGGACGGGCGGCGGGGCGTCGGGGCCCGGCGGGCCGCCGATGCCGCCCTCGGGGCGGACACCGGGGAACAGGGCCGCGCCGACCAGCGGGTGCAGGTGCTCCGGCTCGATCCCGCCCACCCGGAGCAGGTCGAGGTCGGGAAGCCTGCGCCACAGCGTCTCGGGCAGCAGCGGCAGGCCCTCGGCCTCGTCACGGTCCACGGCCTTCAGCGCCAGACCCGTGGCCGTGGGCTCCAGCAGGAGATACGTGCGCCAGTCGGCGGAGATCAGGAAGCGGTCGCCGACGCCCTCGCCGCGGAGCCGGCGGATCTCGCGCTCCAGGCGGGTGTGGTCGAGCGCGAGCCTGCCGACGGCCGTCACCGGATCGCTGCGGTACCAGCGGGGTCCGGTGGCCGGGGCCGTCAGGTCGGCGTCGATCCCGGCCGCCGCGAAGGCCTCGGCGACCTCGCCTCTTTCGTGCAGCAGCGTCACCCACTCGGCGCGGGCCGCCGCGTCACCGGGGCCCGGGTCCGAGGAGGGCAGCGCGTCCGGGGCGAGCGGTCGGCCCTCGGCGTCGAAGAAGGGCAGCCGACCGGGTCCGCCGGCGTGCTCGCGGAGTTCGGCGGTGTGCCGCGCGTCCCACAGGTGCCGGGCGTACCGCCAGTCGTCCGTCGTGGAGCCGAAGACGCCGGCCGGGCCCTCGTCCCCGAGCGTGCCGAACCGCAGGGTGACCCGCTGCGGCCCTTGCCGCATCGGAGGCGTGTCGACGTACAGGTACGGCGTGGAGCGCGGGCCTTCGTCCGGCCGGACCGGCCGGTACCGGGCGAGGACCACGGTGCGCCCGGTGTCGAGGGTGGTCCAGCCGTGGAGCAGCCGGGGCAGGTGCCAGCGCAGCAGGTCGGGGACCAGGTGCCGCAGGTCGTCCTCCAGCGCGGCGGACACGTCCTGGCCGCACTGCTCGGTGATCTCCGCCAGGTCGATGTCGACGTCGGCCAGGGCCGCGGCGCAGGCGCCCCGCCAGTCGCCCGCGGTACGGCGTTCGGCCGCCTGCTCGATCATGTGGCGGGGCACGGCGTACCGGCGGACACGGCGCCGGCTCGCCGCCTCCTCCGGCGAGAAGCACGCGGGTGCGGTGCGGCGGTTCACCGGTAGACGCTCCCTATCGCGCGCAGGTCGGGGTGGGCGGCGGTCGTGGGCCGCAGCCGCCGGGTGAAGGAGCGCTTCACCTTGCGGGGCAGCCCGGGGCCGAGGCCGACGTACTCCAGGGGCGAGCCGTCCGGGACGGCCGCCAGCAGGGACTTCGCGCCGCGTCCGGTGAGGCCGGTGTGGCGCAGCTCCAGCCGGCGCAGGGGGCTGCCGGGGAGCGCGGAGGCCAGGGCGTGGGCGCCGTCGTCGCCGGTGGCGTTGGGCGGTGCGCCGAGGCTGCGTTCCGACATGGGCCGTCCGAGGTCGAGCGTCTCGATGCCGCCCAGGGCGTCGGCGAGGGCGCGTGCTCCGGCGGGACCGATGCCGTTGCCGCCGAGGCCGAGCCGCACCGGGTGGCGGGAGTCGGCGGCGGCTGCCGCGAGCACGGCGGCGCCATCGTCGCCGAGGTGGTTGGCGGGCAGGTACAGCTCGCGCACGCCCGCCTCCCGGATGAGCGCCGCGAGCAGGGCGGCGGTGCCGGCGGTGAGGCCGTTGCCGCCGAGGAAGAGGCGTTCCACCGGGTGCGGGCGGCCGGTGAGGGCGTCGAGCAGGACGCGCAGACTCGCCGCGGTGAGGCCGGTGTTGACCAGGTCGAGGGTGCGCAGGGCCGTGTTGCGGCGGAGCATCGCGGCGAGGGCCGTGACGCCGTCATCGCCGACGGGGTTGCGCTTGAGCCAGAGGGCGCGGACGGTGTCGTCGGCGCGGAGCGCGTCGGCGAGCGCGGTGACGCCGTCGGGGCCGATGCGGTTGCAGCCGAGGTAGAGCGTGTGCAGTCCGTGATCGTCGGCGAGGGCGCGGGCGACGGTCGTCGCTCCTTCGTCGCCGATGGCGTTGGTGCCGAGCAGGACGTGCCGGGCGTGCGGGGAGGCTGCCGCGGCGGGCATGAGCCGGGCGGCGCCCGCGGCTCCCAGTCCCTGCTTGCACAGGTCGACGCGACCGTCGGTGCGCAGGGTGCCGAGCGGGAAGGCCTCGTCGTCCTCGACCGCCCGGCCGGAACCGAGCCTGGCCAGCAGCGGGTCGAGTCCCGCGGGATCGGCGGCCGGGACGTCCGGGTGCTCGATCGCAGGGCAGCGCACGGGGGTCGGCTGCGTCATCACCACTCCACCGGTCCGTCGCCGGTGTCCGGTCCGCCGGGGGCGGCACGGCCCCCGCCCGCCCAGGACGGACCGACGTCTGTCGACGTTTCTCCACGACTAGGGCGGCAAGACCGGTCGGATTCGAACCGACGTCCTCCAGCTTGATGCGTGGGCGCGACGACCTCTGCGCTACGGCCTTGCCTGGCGAAGATCATAGCGGGACCGGACGCATCGTTCGATCACTTGTTTGGAAAACATGGGGTGCGGCGGCGAGCGGGCCGTGTCCTCAGCCCGGCGACACCGGCAGCACGTCCGGCGACAGCGCCGCCGCCCTCGCCGTCGCGGCCGTCATCCGGCGCCGGTGATGGCGCCGGCACAGCACCTCGTAGCCGATCTCGTCCGCGGACCCGGTGACGTCGCCGACGACGACCTGGGCGCCCTCGACGACCATGACGCCGCCGACCGTGCGGGCGTTGTGCGTGGCGCGGGCGCCGCACCAGCACAGGGCCTCGACCTGGAGCACCTCGACCCGGTCGGCGAGTTCGACCAGGCGCTGGGAGCCGGGGAACAGCTTGGAGCGGAAGTCGGTGGTGATGCCGAAGGCATAGACGTCGAGGTCCAGGTCGTCCACCACGCGGGCAAGCTGGTCGATCTGCTCGGGCGCCAGGAACTGCGCCTCGTCGGCGATCACGTAGTCCGCGCGGCGGCCCTGCGAGAGGTGGTCGACGAGGTGGGCGTACAGGTCGGCGCCGTCCTCCACCTCCACCGCGTCGGTGACCAGGCCCAGGCGGGAGGACAGCTTGCCCTCGCCGGCCCGGTCGTTGCGGGTGAAGATCATGCCGACCAGGCCGCGCGCCGACCGGTTGTGCTCGATCTGCAGAGCGAGGGTCGACTTCCCGCAGTCCATCGTTCCGCAGAAGAACACCAGCTCGGACATGGGGGGTCGGGAACCTTTCGGCAGGGGGCGGGGACGACGCGGCGCGTCAGGAGCGTACTTCGAGGAGGGGGACCAGCTGCTCGGCCGGGGTCATGGAACCGTGGTTGCCGACCATCGCCGACTCCCTGGGCTCCCGCTCGGAGGCGACGAGGAGGACGTCGTCCCGCGCGGCGGCGATCACGTCGCCGAGCCGGTGGTACACGCGCTCGTCGACCTCGGGCCCGAACCAGCCCGCGGCGATCGCCTCGTCGCGGGAGGCGACCCAGAACTGCTCGCCGAGCACCTCGCGCCAGCACGCCAGCACGTCGCCGGCGGCGCCGGGCACCGCGTACACGTGCCGCGCGCGGCCCTCGCCGCCGAGCAGGGCGACGCCCGCCTTCAGCTCCCAGTCCTCGTCGAAGTCGATGCGGTGCGTCTCGTCGAAGGGGATGTCGACCATGCCGTGGTCGGCGGTGACGTAGAGGGCGCTGCGCGGCGGGAGTTGCTCGGCGAGCCGCTGCACCAGGCGGTCCACGTACATGAGCTGGCCGCGCCAGGTGTCGGAGTCGACGCCGAAGCGGTGGCCGGCGCCGTCGACCTCGGCGTAGTACGTGTAGACCAGGGCGCGGTCGGCGGCGGCGAGTTGCGCGGCGGCGGCGTCCATGCGGTCCTCGCCGGACAGCTTCCCCTGGAAGGTGCCGCCGCTCAGCGCGACCTTGGTCAGCGGGGTGTTGGCGAAGGTCGGGGAGGACACCTGGGCGGCGTGCACGCCCGCGCGGTGCGCCAGTTCGAACACGGTCGGGTACGGCTGCCAGGCGCCCGGCGGGGTCCAGGGCTGCCAGCGCAGCTGGTTCATCAGCTCGCCGGTGTTCGGGTCGCGCACGGTGTAGCCGGGCAGGCCGTGGGCGCCCGGGGGCAGGCCGGTGCCGACGGAGGCGAGGGAGGTCGCGGTGGTCGCCGGGTAGCCGGCGGTGATCGGGCGTCCGGTGCCGCCGCGCGAGGCGGGCAGCAGGGACGTCAGGAACGGCGCCTCCTCCGGGTGGGCCTTGAGCTGCTCCCAGCCGAGGCCGTCGATGAGGAAGACGCAGTTGCGGTCGGCGGGGGTCAGTTCGCCGATGCCCGCGGTCATGCCGGGGACGCCGAGGCCGGCGGCGAGGGTGGGCAGCAGGTCGGCCAGGGAGCCGGTGCCGTAGGCGGGGACGGGCGCGGAGCCGACGGGGAGGGGCTCCGGGTGGGTGTCCCAGGCGTCGGGCGCCAGGGGGCCTCGGTCG
>MUNG01000208.1 GCA_002154585.1 Streptomyces pseudogriseolus | reverse complement strand
TCCTCATGCGCGCCGGCGAGGACCTCGCCGGCGCGCATGAGGAGCAGTTGGTGGCAGCGCTCGGCCTCGTCCATCACGTGGGAGGAGACGAGGAGGGTGGCGCCGCGCTCCTCGGCGAGGCGGTGGAAGAGCTGCCACAGGTCGCGGCGGAGCACGGGGTCCAGGCCGACGGTGGGTTCGTCGAGGACCAGCAGGTCGGGGGTGCCGAGGAGGGCGACGGCGAGGGAGACGCGGCTGCGCTGGCCGCCGGAGAGCGCTCCGGCGAGGGAGTCGGCGTGGCTGGTGAGGTCGACGTCGGCGAGGACGCGGTCCACGTCCTGGCGGCGGTCGGCGGCCGTGCGGCCCGGGGCGAGGATCGCGGCGAAGTAGTCGAGATTCTGGTGGACGGTCAGGTCGTCGTAGACGGACGGGGCCTGGGTGACGTAGCCGATGCGGGTGCGCAGGGAGGGGTGGCCCGCGGGGCGGCCGAGGACGTCGAGGGTGCCGGTGACCTTGGCCTGGGTGCCGACGACGGCGCGCATCAGCGTGGACTTGCCGCAGCCGGAGGGGCCGAGGAGGCCGGTGATGCGGCCGCGCGGGACGGTGAAGCCGAGGCCGCGCAGCACGGTGCGGGAGCCCCGGACGACGGTGAGGTCCTGGGCGTGCACGGCCGGTTCCTCCGGGGGCCGGGAGGAGTAATTCATCATGCGATGAATACTGCTCCCGGCGGCGCGGACGCGTCAAGCGGCCCGCGGTGCGGAGGCGAGGAGGAGGACGACGTCGTAGGTTTCCTCGACGACCCCGTCCGGGAACACCTCGAGGACGTGGCGCCGCTCCTCGGCGAGGTAGGCGGCGGTGCGGTGAGAGCTCTGGACGAGGAAGAGCGAGTGGCTGCCGATGTTGGCCAGGTGGGTGTCGACGGGGACGTGGCGGCTCCAGCGGACCGTGTGGCGGCGGAGGTCCAGGCGGCCGGAGGGATCGGCGACGGAGGGATCGAAGCCCGGTCGCGCGCGGGAGAAGTCCTGACCGAAGTGGCGGCCGGCGCGGGCGGTCGCCTCGGCGATCCACGGCACGTCGAGGGCGCTGGTGTTCCACCACAGCGCGAGGGCGCCGCCGGGCCGCAGGACCCGTAGCGCCTCCGGGACGGAGCGGGCGGGGTCGGTCCAGTGCCAGGACTGGGCGTAGGTGATCAGGTCGGCGGTGCGGTCGGCGAGGGGGAGGGCGTTGCCGTCGCCGCGGACGACCGGGCTGCCGGGGAGGCGGTGGCGGAACTCCGCCGCCATGCCCTCGCCGGGCTCGACGGCGACGACGTGCGCGCCGCGTTCGAGGAGGCGGGCGGTGGCCATGCCGGTGCCGGCCCCGACGTCCACCGCCTGGGACCCCGCGAGCGGGCGGCCGGTGAGTTCCTCGATCGCGTCGAACAGGGCGGGCGGATAGGTGGGGCGGTGGTCCGCGTACTGGGCGGCGACCGCGTTGAAGGAGTGGGCCCGGGCGGCGTGGGTGACCTGGTCGTCCCTCGATGTCGTCATACGGCCATGCTCGCCGCGGGACGGTCGGGCGGGCGTGAGTTTCTCGGAGAGCCGATGGGGGGGCGGAAGCCGCCGGGTCGGGAGCCGCCAGGTTGGGAGCCGCCGGGCTCCGGGGCCGTCGCGTCAGGCGTCGCGGCGGCGTTTGCGCGCGGGGTTGCCGGAGCGGCGGGTGACGCGCCGGTCGTACTCCTCGCGGGCCGTCTCATACTCGGCGCGGTGCAGCTTCTCGCCGGGGGCCTCGGTGAGGGAGCGGAAGAAGTAGGCGAGGAGCGACCCGATGAACCCGATGGTCAGCAGTCCGCGCAGGGAGGACTGGCGGTCGGGGTCGGGGCGGGTGGAGAAGGACGACCAGGTGTGCCCGAAGGCGAGCGCGCTGCACACCGCGAACATCACGACAACCAGCAGCGAGACGAAGCTGCCGACGGCGGCGATCTGGAGCCCCTGGTAGGCGAAGCGCAGCACGAAGCAGGCGGCGGCCGCGACCGCCAGCGAGCCGACGGCGACACCGAGCCGGCGGGCGGCGTAGCCGCGGGAGTGGTCGACCCAGGTCGTCCCGAAGAAACGGAGGGGTTCCGGCTGAGGGCCGGAGGGGGTGGCCGGGGTGCGGTCCGGGGTGCCGTGTGCGTCGCTCACGGTTCGATTATCGCGCGGGGGCCCGGACGGGCCGGGCCCCCGGGGTGGGTCAGAAGGAGCAGCGCGGGCGGAAGTAGCCGTCGCTGCCGGTGTAGACGTACGTGTCCGAGACGAACTCGCCGTTGGCGATGTTGTCCCAGATGCTCGACGTGCCGTACGGGCCGGTCACGCGCGTGCCCGGGGTCTGGCAGAAGATCGGGACCTTGGCGCCCTCGGGCAGGATCCGGACGACCGGGTAGCCGGTGCCGGGGCCGCTGCGGACGTTCAGGCGGACGCCCGGCGCGACGTCGTAGTAGCGCGTGGCGGACGCGGCGAGCGTCTCCGTGGCGCCGTCCGAGACGTCCCCGGACTCGTTCTCCGCGACAGAGTCGACAGACATGCGAACCTCCCCCGTGTGAAACCCCAGGTGTCTCTGGGATCGCGTTGATTCCCCCGAGCCGTGGCGTGAAACACGCGTGTGCGACTCGAACACGGAGGCTAGCAAGCCTCCTCGGTCCCGAACGAGACATCGATTAGGCTCCGAGCGTCGCGCGCGGAGGAACAGCACGGGGGTGGTCCCATGGCGCCGCAGCAGGACGCCGGGACGGGTGCGGAAGCGGAACGTCCTGATTTCGCCGGCCACTATCGTCTCGAACGCCGCCTGGGATCGGGCGGGATGGGCGTGGTGCACCTGGCGCGCAGCACCTCGGGGCTCAAGCTCGCGGTGAAGGTCGTGCACGCCGAATACGCCAAGGACCCCGAGTTCAGGGGCCGTTTCCGGCAGGAGGTGGCGGCTGCCCGGCGGGTCAGCGGCGCGTTCACCGCGTCCGTCGTCGATGCCGATCCCGAGGCGGAACGGCCCTGGATGGCGACCCTCTACATCCCCGGTCCGACGCTCGCCGACGAGGTCAAACGGAACGGGCCGCTGGACTCCTCCCAACTGCGGCGGCTGATGGCCGGGCTGGCGGAGGCGCTGCGCGACATCCACCGGGTCGGGGTGGTGCACCGGGACCTCAAGCCGAGCAACGTCCTGCTGTCCGAGGACGGTCCTAAAGTCATCGACTTCGGCATCTCGCGGCCGAAGGACAGCGAACTGCGCACCGAGACCGGCAAGTTGATCGGCACACCGCCGTTCATGGCGCCCGAGCAGTTCCGCCGGCCGCGTGAGGTGGGGCCGGCGGCGGACATCTTCGCGCTGGGGTCGGTACTGGTGCACGCGGCGACGGGACGCGGGCCGTTCGACTCGGACAGCCCGTACGTCGTGGCGTACCAGGTGGTGCACGACGAGCCCGATCTGACGGGCGTCCCCGACGAGCTGTCCGGCCTGGTGCGGCGGTGTCTGGCCAAGGAGCCCGAGGAGCGGCCCACGCCGGACGAGCTGATGGCGGGGCTGCGGGCGGTGGCGGCGTCGTACGACACCCGGGTCTTCATACCGAGCCAGCGCACCGACGAGACGCCCGGGCCGAGCCGCCCGGCAGGGCAGCGGACGGCGGAACCGGCGAGGCGGGAGCGCGGGGCGGCGGAACCGGGGGCCGGGGCATCGGCGGCCGACGCGGACCCGGCGGCTGGAGGGAAGCCGCGCCGTGGGCGGCGGCGGACGGTCTACGGGGCGGTGGGCGCCGTGGGCCTGGCGGCGGCGCTGGCGCTGATGGCGCTCCAGGTGTTCGGCGGCGGCGACACGGCTCCCGCCGCCGGCACCGCGCCTGAGGAGACGTCCCGCGACTGGGCGGTCGCCGGTCCCGCGGAGGGCACCCCGCGCTGTTCCCACGGGGCCGGGACGCTGGTCTGCGTCCAGGGCGGCACGGCCTTCGCCCTCCGCCCCTCCGACGGCCGGCTGCTGTGGCAGCGTGCCGTGACGGCGACGACCGGGGGCGAGAAGCCTCTGGTGGCGGGCGGCCTCGTCCAGCCCTACCCCGGGCAGGGCGGTCCGCTGGTGGCGCTCGACCCCGCCTCGGGGGTGACGGCGTGGGAGGAACCCGGAGCCGCGCACCGGACGGTGACGGCGACGGCGGACGCCCTGGTGCTCGCCGGTTCCGACGGGACGGTCACCGCCGTGGACGGCGCGTCGGGCGACACGGCGTGGACCCGGCGCCTCCCCGGTCAGGGCCTCACCGACGTCGCCTCCTTCCCCGGCAACGACCTCGTGTACGTGACGAGCCCCACCGCGGACGGGAAGAGCACGGACGTGACCGCGCTGGACCCGGCCGACGGGGACGTGCGCCGGGACGGCCGGCTCGACGGACAGCTCACGCCGGTCGGCGCGAGAGGCGGGGAGCTCTTCCTGCTCTCCGCCGAGGGTGTCTACGGCGACACCACGGCCGTCGTCGCCCACGACCCGGACACCGGGGTCTCCCGGCGGGTTCCGCTCGGCGTCCCGCTGGAACAGGCCCAGGGCAGCGCTCACGGGCACGTCGTCCACCTCGTGGGCACGGGCGGGGCGCTCGTCGCGGTCGACATGGACCGCCGCGCCCGCCTCTGGACGCTCCAGACCGGCCTGGCCCGCGCCTCCGCCCCCGTGTCCGACGGACGGCACGTCTTCCTGTCCGCGCCCGACGGGCGGCTGCTCGCCTTCGACGCGAGGAGCGGGCGGCCGGTCGGGCAGACCGCGCCCCGGCTCGGGGAGGGCGACCGGGTCGTCGCGTCGCTGCCCGCGCCCGTGGTGGCCGACGGACACGTCCACGCCTCCGCCCCCGACGGCACCGTCTTCACCGTGGACGCGGGCGACCCCGCCGCCTGGTGACGGGCGACGGGGTCGTACGGCGGGGTGCCGGGCGGGGTGCGGGGCCTCAGCCCAGCTTGCTCACGTCGCGGACCGCGCCCTTGTCCGCGCTGGTCGCCATCGCCGCGTAGGCGCGCAGGGCCGCGGAGACCTTGCGGTCGCGGTTCTTCGGGGCGTACACGCCGTTCAGGGCCTGTTCGCGGCGGGCCAGCTCCGCGTCGTCGACCAGCAGCTCGATCGAGCGGTTCGGGATGTCGATGCGGATGCGGTCGCCGTCCTCGACCAGGGCGATGGTGCCGCCGGCCGCCGCCTCCGGGGAGGCGTGGCCGATGGACAGGCCCGAGGTGCCGCCGGAGAAACGGCCGTCGGTGACCAGGGCGCAGGTCTTTCCGAGACCGCGGCCCTTGAGGTACGAGGTCGGGTAGAGCATCTCCTGCATGCCGGGGCCGCCCTTGGGGCCCTCGTAGCGGATGACGACGACGTCGCCCTCCTTGACCTGCTGGGTGAGGATCTTCTGCACGGCCTCCTCCTGCGACTCGCAGACGACCGCCGGGCCCTCGAAGGTCCAGATGGACTCGTCGACGCCGGCCGTCTTGACCACGCAGCCGTCCACGGCGAGGTTGCCGCGCAGCACCGCGAGGCCGCCGTCCTTGGAGTAGGCGTGCTCGACGGAGCGGATGCAGCCGCCCTCGGCGTCCTCGTCCAGAGAGTCCCAGCGCTCGGACTGGGAGAAGGCCTCGGCGGAGCGGACGCAGCCGGGGGCCGCGTGCCACAGCTCCACGGCCTCCTGCGACGGGGAGCCGCCGCGGATGTCCCAGGTCTTCAGCCAGTCGGCCAGGGACGGGCTGTGGACCGAGTGCACGTCCTCGTTGAGCAGACCCCCGCGGTGCAGCTCGCCGAGGAGGGCCGGGATGCCGCCCGCACGGTGCACGTCCTCCATGTAGTACGTGCGGTCCTTGGCGACGTTCGGCGCGACCTTGGCGAGGCACGGGACGCGGCGCGACAGGGCGTCCATCTCGGTGAGACCGTACGACACCTCCGCCTCCTGGGCGGCGGCCAGCAGGTGCAGGATCGTGTTGGTGGAGCCGCCCATCGCGATGTCGAGCGCCATGGCGTTCTCGAAGGCCGCGGGGGTGGCGATGCTGCGGGGCAGGACCGAGTCGTCGTCCTGCTCGTAGTAGCGGCGGGTGAGGTCCAGGACCGTGTGGGCCGCGCGGACGTACAGGTCCTTGCGGGCGGTGTGGGTGGCCAGGACCGAGCCGTTGCCGGGGAGGGAGAGGCCGATCGCCTCGGTGAGGCAGTTCATCGAGTTGGCGGTGAACATGCCGGAACAGGAGCCGCAGGTGGGGCAGGCGTTCTCCTCGATGCGGAGGATGTCCTCGTCGGAGACCTTCTCGTTGACCGCCTCCGACATCGCGTCGACCAGGTCGAGCGTGCGCACCGTGCCGTCGACCAGGGTGGCGCGGCCGGACTCCATCGGGCCGCCGGAGACGAAGACGGTCGGGATGTTCAGGCGCAGCGCGGCGTTGAGCATGCCCGGGGTGATCTTGTCGCAGTTGGAGATGCAGATCAGGGCGTCCGCGCAGTGTGCCTCGACCATGTACTCCACGCTGTCCGCGATCAGGTCGCGGGAGGGCAGCGAGTAGAGCATGCCGCCGTGGCCCATCGCGATGCCGTCGTCGACGGCGATGGTGTTGAACTCGCGCGGGATGCCGCCGGCCGCGGTGACCGCCTCGCTCACGATCCGGCCGACCGGGGCGAGGTGCGTGTGACCGGGGACGAACTCGGTGAAGCTGTTGGCGACGGCGACGATCGGCTTCCGGCCGATGTCCGCACCGGGTACACCGGAGGCGCGCATAAGGGCGCGGGCGCCCGCCATGTTGCGGCCGTGGGTGACTGTGCGGGACCTCAGCTCGGGCATCGTCGCTCGCTCCTTCAGACCTTCGGGGAGTCTCCGCCAGAGAGTTCTGACTGGACCGAGCGTACGCCGGTCATCCAGAGGGCGGGACAAGGTGTCCGGAATACGGGACGTGTGTCTCAGGCGCCCTCGGGCCCACGGCCACGGTGCGGCACCGGTGCGCACGGCCCCCGGACGCCGGTCAGCCGCCCGTGAGATGGCCCTGCACGACGGGCGCGACCCGCCGGACGATGTTCTCCGGGTCGGCCGAGGCGAGCGGCTCCACCCGGATCACGTACCGGATCATCGCGACGCCGACGAGCTGGGCGGCGGCCAGCTCGGCCCGCAGTTCCGCGTCGGGCCGGTCGAGCTGGCCGGCCACCCGGCGCAGCAGCTGGCTGGCGACGAGGCGGCGGAACACGGCGGCCGCGGCGTCGTTGTTGACGGCGGAGCGGACGATCGCGAGCAGCGGGGCGCGCGTGACCGGGTTCTCCCACAGGCCGACGATCATGCGGGTCATCCGCTCGCCCACCTCGTCGAGCGGCCCTTCGAGCACCGAGTCCCGCTCGTCGAGCACCGGCCCGAAGGCGACCTCCACGGCGGCCTCGAAAACCCGCTCCTTGGTGCCGAAGTAGTGGTGCACGAGCGCGGAGTCCACCCCGGCGGCCTTGGCGATGCCCCGCACGGACGTCTTCTCGTAGCCGCGCGCGGAGAACTGCTCGCGGGCCGCGTCGAGAATGCGGTCGCGGGTGCCCGCGGACTCCGTGCGCGGGGGGCGGCCCCGGCGCCGGGGGGCGCCCTGCGCGGAGGCGGCCGGGCCGTCGCTCGCGGTGACGCCGGTCATCGTCTCGGCACCCGGAGGGAGGAGGGGGACGACAGGGAGGAACGGGAGGACGCCGAGGCGAGGTGGAGGCGGGTGAAGGCGAGGGCCTCCGCCAGGTCGGCCTCCCGCTCGGCGCCGGACATGGCGCGCCGGGTGTTGACCTCGATCACGACATGACCGTCGAAGCCGCTCCCCGCCAGACCCTCCAGCACCTCCGCGCACGGCTGGTCGCCGCGGCCCGGCACCAGGTGCTCGTCCTTGGCGGAACCCCGGCCGTCGGCCAGGTGCACGTGCCCCAGACGGTCGCCCATGCGCTCGACCATCCGCAGGGTGTCGGTGCGGGAGGTGGAGGCGTGGCTCAGGTCGATCGTGAAGTGGCGGTAGTCCTCCTTGGTCACGTCCCAGTCGGGGGCGTACGCCAGCATCTCGCGGTCGCGGTAGCGCCAGGGGTACATGTTCTCCACGGCGAACCGCACGTCGGTCTCGTCCGCCATCCGCCAGATGCCCTCCACGAAGTCGCGGGCGTACTGCCGCTGCCAGCGGAAGGGCGGGTGGACGACCACCGTCGACGCGCCGAGCTTCTCGGCGGCGGCCCGGGCCCGCTGGAGCTTGGTCCAGGGGTCGGTGGACCACACGCGCTGCGTGATCAGCAGACAGGGCGCGTGGACGGCGAGGACGGGGATGCGGTGGTAGTCGCTGAGCCTGCGGAGCGCCTCGATGTCCTGGCTGACCGGATCCGTCCAGACCATCACCTCGACGCCGTCGTACCCGAGGCGCGCGGCGATCTCGAAGGCCGTCGCCGTCGACTCCGGGTAGACGGAGGCCGTCGACAGGGCGACCTTCGCATCCGGGATGCGGACTACGTCCCTTGCTTCTGCCACGAGCCTCAGGTTACGGGGTGGGGTGGGGGCGGTGCGGGGTTCCGCTTCGCCGTTGTGGTGTTTGCCATAGCGGGCGACGGCGCCTTCGGGGGCGGCCCCCGCGGGGGTCAGGCCGGGCCCATGTGGTCGAGGCGGCGGAGTATGACGCCCTCCCGCAGCGCCCACGGGCAGATCTCCAGGCGCTCCACGCCGAACAGGTCCATCGCCCCCTCGGCGACCATCGCGCCGGCGAGCAGCTGGCCCGCGCGGGCCTCCGACACGCCCGGCAGTTCGGCGCGCTCGGCGGTGGTCATCCCGGCCAGCCGCGGCACCCACGCCTCCAGCGACTCGCGCTTCAGCTCACGCTGCACGTACAGGCCCTCGGCGGAGCCCGGGGCGCCCGCGAGCCGGGCGAGCTGCTTGAAGGTCTTGGAGGTCGCCACCACGTGGTCCGGCGGGCCGAAGCGGCTGAACTCGCCGACCGTGCGGGCTATCTCGGTGCGGACGTGGCGGCGCAGCGCGCGGACGTCCTCGGCCTCGGGCGGGTCGCCGGGCAGCCGGCCGGCGGTGAGGCGGCCCGCGCCGAGCGGCAGCGACACCGCGGCGTCGGGCTCCTCGTCCAGGCCGTAGGCGATCTCCAGCGAGCCGCCGCCGATGTCGATGACCAGCAGCTTCCCGGAGGACCAGCCGAACCAGCGGCGGGCGGCGAGGAAGGTGAGCTTCGCCTCCTCCTCCCCGCTGAGCACCTGGAGTTCGACGCCGGTCTCCTCACGGACGCGGCCGAGGACGTCGTCGGCGTTGCGGGCGTCGCGCACCGCGGACGTCGCGAACGGCAGCAGCTCCTCCACGCCCTTGTCCTCGGCGGCCTGGAGCGCCTCGTGCACGACCGCCACCAGCCGGTCGATGCCGCCGGGGCCGATCGATCCGTCGTCGTCGAGGAGCTGGGCGAGGCGCAGTTCGGCCTTGTGCGAGTGCGCGGGCAGCGGCCGCGCGCCGGGGTGGGCGTCGACCACCAGCAGATGCACCGTGTTCGAGCCCACGTCGAGGACACCGAGTCTCATGTACGGAACGCTACTGCCGGCGGCGCGCCGTGTTGACCGTTTCTCACGGGCGGGAACGGTGCCGGGGCGGGTCCCCGGCGACTTACCCTGGACGGGTGCCAAAGACGAAAAAGGCGAAGGACGAGAAGACGGACAAAAAGGCCAGGAAGGAAAAGCGGGCCGGACTGGCCGGCGCTCCTTCGCGGGTGCCGGTCCCGCAGACGCCGCCGCCGGCGCCTGCCGACGACGAGCAGGGCCTCGACTTCGCCCGCGCGTGGGTGGAATTTCCTGATCCGGCGGACGACGAGCAGGTCTTCCGCTGCGATCTGACATGGCTCACCTCTCGGTGGAACTGCATCTTCGGCAGCGGCTGCCAGGGCATCCAGGCGGGCCGCGCGGACGACGGGTGCTGCACGCTGGGTGCCCACTTCTCGGACGAGGACGACGAGAAGCGCGTCGCCGAGCATGTGGCGAGGCTCACGCCGGACATCTGGCAGCACCACGCGGAGGGCACCCGCAACGGGTGGATTTCCGAGGACGAGGACGGCGAGCGGCAGACCCGCCCGTTCCAGGGGTCGTGCATCTTCCAGAACCGTCCGGGCTTCAAGGGCGGCATGGGCTGCTCGCTGCACATCCTCGCCCTCAAGGAGGGCCGCGAACCGCTGGAGACCAAGCCGGACGTCTGCTGGCAGCTCCCGGTCCGGCGTACGTACGAGTGGATCGACCGGCCCGACGACACGCGGGTGCTCCAGGTGTCGATCGGCGAGTACGACCGGCGGGGCTGGGGCCCCGGCGGCCACGACCTGCACTGGTGGTGCACGTCGGCGACCTCGGCGCACGGCGCGGGCGAGCCGGTGTACGTCTCGTACCGGGCGGAGCTGATCGAGCTGATGGGCAAGGCGGGGTACGACCGGCTGGTCGAGCTGTGCGAGGAGCGGCTGGCGTCGCAGCTGCCGCTGCTGGCGCCGCATCCGGCGGACCCGGCGAATCCGGCGAATCCGGCCTGACGGGCTGCTTCCGGTGCTTCCGGCGCCCGTCCCCTGAGTGGGGGCGGGCGCCGTTTTGTGCTTACGACGTGCCCGGGTCCGGGGTGTCCGTGCCGCCGGGAGGCGTGGAGCCGCTGGGGTCCGAAGGCGCGGGGTCGGAAGGGCCGGACGGGTCCGAGGGCGACGGGTCGGAGGGCGACGGGTCGGTCGGGGTGGGGTCCGTGGGCGTCGAAGGGTCCGGGTCCGAGGAGGACGGCGGGTCGGTCGGCGTGGGGTCCGTGGGCTGTCTCTTCTCCACATCT
>MUNG01000207.1 GCA_002154585.1 Streptomyces pseudogriseolus | reverse complement strand
GGTCGGCGACGGCGTGGAACCGTCGCCGACCAGGTGGCCGTGCTGGCCAGTGAGGTCCCGCTGGCCGCGGCGGCCGAGGGCGCCGATCTGCGCCCGCTCGCCGACGCGGCGCGTGAGCGGCTCGCGGACGCCGTCGCCGCGCTGCCCCTCCTCACCGCCGGCAGCCCGTACAACGCCGAGGCGCTGGTGCACGGCCTGTCGCCCGATCCCGCCCCGCACCCGCAGGACGCCCCCTGGCACCAGGTGCGGCTCCTGCTCCGCCTGCACCGCTACGCCCAGGAGGTGCTGCGCCCCGACGCGGGCGACGACCCCCGGCTGCGCGCGGCGGGCGAGGCGCTGGACCGGCACCGTGACGCCGCCGAGGCCGCGGCCGCCGCCGCGCACGCGGCCCGTACGCCGAGGATCGCCCCGGCCACGGCGTACGCGCTGGGCGTGCTCCACGCCGACCAGCGGCATGAGGTGGAGGCGGCGCGGTACGCGTTCCAGCGGGCCTGGCAGAAGCCGCCCGCCGGCACGCCGTAGGAACGCCGCGCGACAGGGAGGCACCCGGTGCGCACCACCCGAACCGCCAGAAGCGGCCTCACCGTCGAGGCGGCCGGCTGCGTCCTGTGGCGCCGCTCGCCCGTCACCGCCGAGCTGGAGCTGTGCCTGGTCCACCGGCCCAAGTACGACGACTGGTCCTGGCCGAAGGGCAAGCTGAAGCGCGGCGAGGACGCGCTCGCGGGCGCGCTGCGCGAGGTCGCCGAGGAGACGGGGTACACCGCCGTGCCGGCCGCCGAGCTGCCCAGCACCCGCTATCTCGCGAACGGCCGCCCCAAGCGGGTCCGCTACTGGGCGGCCGAGGCGGTCTCCGGCACGTTCGCGCCGAACGACGAGGTGGACCGCGTCCTCTGGCTGCCCCCGGACGCGGCCCGCCGCCACCTCACCTCGCCGATGGACGCCGGCCTCGTGGACGCCCTCCTCGACACCCTCCGCCCGGCCCGCTGACAGCGGCCGCGCCGCGGCCTCACCGCACCGTCCTCAGGGGTTCACCCCTCGTTCATGTACGCCCATCGGCCGCTTCACCTGTTCTGCCTAATTTCGGCCTTACGCGGTGCGGATCGCCCGTACACGAACGCTTACCGGACGAGGCGACCCGCCTCACCCCACTTCGCACGCCGCCGAATTCAGGACGGCGGCCACTGGAAGGAACAAAAGTGAAGCTTCAGCGCATGAACCGGCGGGCCCTCGCTCTCGGTGCTCTCGCCGTCACCGGCGCCCTGGCCCTCACGGCGTGCGGCTCCGACGACACCGGCGGCGGTGAGGGCGGCGGCGCCTCCGCGACCGCGCAGGCCGGCAACATCGACTGCGGCGACGCCAAGGGCCAGCTCCAGGCGTCCGGCTCCTCCGCCCAGAAGAACGCCATCGACGCCTGGGTGAAGCAGTACACCGCGGCCTGCAAGGACGTGCAGATCAACTACAACCCGACCGGTTCGGGCGCCGGCATCACCGCGTTCACGCAGGGCCAGACCGCGTTCGCCGGCTCGGACTCCGCGCTGAAGCCCGAAGAGGTCGAGGCGTCGAAGAAGGTCTGCACCGACGGCCAGGGCATCGACCTGCCGATGGTGGGCGGCCCGATCGCGGTCGGCTACAACGTCCCCGGTGTGGACGCCCTCACCCTGGACGCCTCCACCCTCGCCAAGATCTTCGACAACAAGATCACCAAGTGGAACGACCCGGCGATCGCCAAGCTGAACGACGGCGTCGAGCTGCCCGACCTGAAGATCCAGGCCTTCCACCGCTCCGACGAGTCCGGCACCACGGACAACTTCACCAAGTACCTGAAGGCCGCCGCGCCCAAGGACTGGACGTACGAGCCGGGCAAGTCCTGGGAGGCCGAGGGCGGCCAGTCCGCGCAGGGCTCCTCCGGTGTCGCCCAGCAGGTGAAGCAGACCAACGGCGCCATCTCGTACTTCGAGCTGTCCTACGCCGCCGACGGCATCAAGACCGTCGACATCAAGACCGAGGCCACCGAGCCGGTGAAGGCGACCATCGAGAACGCCACCGCCGCCATCGGCGCCGCCAAGGTCGTCGGCACCGGCAAGGACCTCGCGCTGGAGCTCGACTACACCCCGACCGCCGAGGGCGCCTACCCGATCGTCCTGGTGACGTACGAGATCGTCTGCGACAAGGGCAACAAGGCCGACACCCTGCCCGCCACCAAGTCCTTCCTGAACTACGTGGCCTCCGAGGACGGTCAGGCCCAGCTGGCGGACGCCGGCTACGCCCCGATGCCGACGGAGATCATCACCAAGGTCCGCGAGACCATCGCCGGCCTCAGCTGACCCCGAGTGTGCGGCCCGCGCCCGACCCCGGGCCGGGCCGCACCGTCCGGTGCACCGCCAACAGGAGCCCTGAGGCTCCGGACGGCTCCGACCGAGCCGGCCGGCCCCGCGGCTCCGCAGACCGGAGAATCCGATGGACATCACCACGCAGAAACCCGCCGCACCGCCGGCGCCCGGCCCGTCCGCGCCCGCGGACAGCGGCGCCGCGCGCGGCGTCACCCGCCCCGGCGACCGGATCTTCCTCGGGCTGTCCCGGGGGTCCGGCATCTTCGTCCTGGTCCTGATGGCCGCCATCGCGGCGTTCCTCACCTACCGCGCCACGCTGGCCATCTCCGAGGACGAGGCCAACTTCTTCACCAGCTTCGAGTGGAACCCCAGCGGCGTCCCGCCGGAGTTCGGCATCGCGGTCCTGGCCTTCGGCACGGTCGTGTCGTCGGTCATCGCCATGGTCATCGCCGTGCCGGTCGCCGTCGCGATCGCCCTGTTCATCACCCACTACGCCCCGCGCCGCCTCGGCGGCCCCATCGGCTACGTGATCGACCTGCTCGCCGCCGTCCCGTCCATCGTCTACGGCCTGTGGGGCGCCCTCGTCCTGGTGCCGCACCTGGACGGCCTGTACGGCTGGCTCGACGACTACCTCGGCTGGACCGGGATCCTGGAGTGGAACGACGGCGCCCCGCGCTCGCTGTTCACCGTCGGCATCCTGCTGGCGGTGATGATCCTGCCGATCATCACCAACGTCAGCCGTGAGGTCTTCCGCCAGGTCCCGCGGATGCACGAGGAGGCCGCCCTGGCCCTCGGCGCCACCCGCTGGGAGGTCATCCGCATGTCGGTGCTGCCGTTCGGCCGCTCCGGCGTGATCTCCGCGTCGATGCTGGGCCTCGGCCGCGCCCTCGGCGAGACGATGGCCGTCGCCATGGTGCTCTCCCCGAGCTTCACGATCAACGCCAGCCTGCTCGACCCGGGCGGCGGCACCTTCGCCCAGAACATCGCCAGCAAGTTCAACGAGGCCACCGAGATGGGCCGGGACGCGCTGATCGCCTCCGGTCTCGTGCTGTTCGTCATCACGCTGCTGGTCAACGGCGCGGCCCGGCTGATCATCGCCCGCCGCAAGGAGTACTCGGGGGCCAACGCATGAGCCACGCAACTCTCCACAGCCGCCCGGCCAGCTCGCTGCGCGGGGCGACCCTGCCGAAGTGGTTCCCCTGGGCCGTCGCCGGCGCCTCCGCCGCGCTCGGGTACGGCATCAGCGCCGCGGCCGGGCTGGACAGCGACATCCAGTGGGCGCTGATCGCGGCGCTGCTGTTCGTCGGCGGCTCGTTCGCCGTGTCCGCCAAGGTCGAGGGGCGCCGGCAGGCCCGGGACCGCACCGCGACCAGCATGGTGTGGGTGGCGTTCCTGCTGGCGGTCATCCCGCTCGCCTCGCTGACCTGGGAGACCGTCAAGCGGGGCATCAAGGTCCTCGACGGCTACTTCCTCACCCACTCGATGGGCGTCGTCGCCGACACCGAGCCGGGCGGCGGCATCTACCACGCCCTGCTGGGCACTCTGGAGCAGGTCGGCCTGGCCACCGCGATCTCCGTGCCGGTCGGCGTGCTCACCGCGATCTACCTGGTCGAGTACGGCCGGGGCCGGCTCGCCAAGGCCGTGACCTTCTTCGTCGACGTGATGACGGGCATCCCGTCCATCGTCGCGGGCCTGTTCGTCCTCAGCCTGTGGATCCTGATCCTCGGCATGGGCTACTCCGGCTTCGCCGGCGCGATGGCGCTGTCCATCCTGATGATCCCCGTGGTGGTGCGCTCCACGGAGGAGATGCTCAAGCTCGTCCCCAACGAGCTGCGCGAGGCGTCCCTCGCGCTCGGCGTCCCCAAGTGGCGCACCATCCTCAAGGTGGTCCTGCCGACGTCGATCGGCGGCATCACCACCGGCGTGATGCTCGCGATCGCCCGCATCACCGGCGAGACGGCCCCCGTGCTGCTCCTGGTGTGGGGCACGAACTTCATCAACGCCAACCCGTTCCAGGACCCGCAGGCCTCGCTGCCGATGTACATCTACCTCCAGTACACCAACGGCTCCGAGGCGGCGTACGACCGTGCCTGGGCGGCGGCCCTGACGCTGATCGCGTTCATCATGATCCTCAACCTGGTGGCCCGCGGCATAGCCCGCTGGAAGGCCCCCAAGACCGGTCGCTGACCGGCTTCCCCAACAGTCGTCGGCGACCCGAAAGAAGCAGTGATACCCATGGCCAAGCGCATCGACGTCAGCGGCCTCAACGCCTACTACGGTTCCTTCCTGGCCATCGAGGACATCTCGATGACCATCGAGCCCCGCTCCGTGACGGCCTTCATCGGCCCCTCCGGCTGCGGCAAGTCGACCTTCCTGCGCACCCTGAACCGCATGCACGAGGTGACCCCGGGCGGCCGGGTCGACGGCAAGGTCATGCTCGACGACGAGAACCTGTACGGCGCGGGCATCGACCCGGTGGCCGTGCGGCGCGAGGTCGGCATGGTCTTCCAGCGCCCGAACCCGTTCCCCACCATGTCGGTGTACGACAACGTGGCGGCGGGCCTCCGGCTGAACGGCACGTACCGCAAGTCGCAGCTGGACGACGTCGTCGAGAAGTCCCTCCGGGGCGCGAACCTGTGGAACGAGGTCAAGGACCGGCTGAACAAGCCCGGCTCGGGCCTCTCCGGCGGCCAGCAGCAGCGTCTGTGCATCGCCCGCGCGATCGCGGTCGAGCCGAACGTGCTGCTGATGGACGAGCCCTGCTCCGCCCTGGACCCGATCTCCACCCTCGCCATCGAGGACCTGATCGGCGAGCTGAAGGAGCGCTTCACGATCGTCATCGTGACGCACAACATGCAGCAGGCGGCGCGCGTCTCGGACCGCACGGCGTTCTTCAACCTGGCGGCGGTCGGCAAGCCCGGCAAGCTGATCGAGATCGACGACACGGAGCGGATCTTCTCCAACCCGTCGGTCCAGGCCACCGAGGACTACATCTCCGGCCGCTTCGGCTGACCGGACCGGTCACGGGACTCCTCGCGACGCTGCATGGCGGTGCCGCCGCGAGGCAGGAAAGGGCCCGCCCCCACTCAACGGGGGGCGGGCCCTTCCACGTGGTACCGGCGCGCGGTTCCCCGGCGCGACGCGCTACAGCGCGACGAGGTGCACGAGTCCGAAGCAGGCCGCGGCCACCAGGGCGGCGGCCGGCATGGTGATGAACCAGCCGAGGACGATGTTCTTGGCGACGCCCCAGCGCACGGCGTTGACGCGCTTGGTGGCGCCGACGCCCATGATCGCGGAGGTGATCACATGGGTGGTGGAGATCGGCGCGTGGAAGATGAACGCCGAGCCGAACATGATCGACGCGCCGGTGGTCTCGGCGGCGAAGCCCTGCGGCGGGTCCAGCTCGATGATCTTCCGGCCGAGGGTGCGCATGATGCGCCAGCCGCCCGCGTAGGTGCCGAGGGACAGCATCAGCGCACAGGCGATCTTCACCCAGACCGGGATCGGGTCGCCGTAGTCCTCGACGTCGGCGATGACCAGGGCCATCACCACGATGCCCATGGTCTTCTGGGCGTCCTGGAGGCCGTGGCCGAGGGCCATGCCGGCCGCGGACACCGTCTGCGCGATACGGAAACCCCGCTTCGCCTTGTGCGGGTTGGCCCGCCGGAACATCCACAGGATCGCCGTCATCACCAGGTAGCCGGCGATGAGGCCGACGACGGGCGACACGAACATCGGGATGACGATCTTGTCGACGACGCCGTGCCAGTACACCGTCGTCCCCCCGGCCAGCGCGGCGCCGACCATGCCGCCGAACAGGGCGTGGGACGACGACGAGGGCAGGCCGAAGTACCAGGTGATGAGGTTCCAGACGATGGCGCCGATCAGGGCGGCGAAGAGGATGCCCATCCCCTTCGACCCTTCGGGCGTCTCGATCAGCCCCTCACTGACGGTCTTGGCGACCCCGGACCCCAGGAAGGCGCCGGCCAGGTTCATCACGGCCGCCATGGCGAGCGCCGCGCGGGGCGTCAGCGCACGCGTGGAGACGGACGTGGCGATCGCGTTGGCCGAGTCGTGGAACCCGTTGGTGTAGGTGAAGAAGAGCGCGACCCCGATGGTCAGGATCAGAGCGAAGGTGTCCATGAAAGGCTCAGGACTCCTTGACGGCGATGGTCTCCACCGTGTTCGCCACGTGCTCGAAGGCGTCCGCCGCCTCCTCCAGTACGTCCACGATCTGCTTGAGCTTCAGCACCTCGATCGCGTCGTACTTGCCGTTGAAGAGGTGGGCGAGCAGCTTGCGGTGGATCTGGTCGGCCTGGTTCTCCAGCCGGTTGACCTCGATCCAGTACTCGGTGAGGTTCTCCATGGTGCGCAGGTGCGGCATGGCCTCCGCGGTGAGCTCCGCGGCCCGCGCCAGGACCTCGATCTGCTGCTCGACGCCCTTGGGCAGCTCCTCGACGTTGTAGAGGACGACCAGGTCGACGGCCTCCTCCATGAAGTCCATGATGTCGTCGAGGGAGGACGCCAGGGAGTAGATGTCCTCGCGGTCGAACGGCGTGATGAACGAGGAGTTCAGCTGGTGGAAGATCGCGTGCGTGGCGTCGTCACCTGCGTGTTCCGCGGCCCGCATACGCTCTGCGATCTCGGCCCGGGCGGAGGGGTCCGCCCCGAGCAGTTCCATCAGGAGCTTGGAGCCCGTGACGATGTTGTCCGCGGACGCGGCGAACATGTCGTAGAAGCTCGTCTCCCTGGGGGTCAGACGAAAGCGCACGTGGGGTCCTCGGTATACGTCGGTTTCGGTCAGGCTGATGCTAGGCGCATCATCCGGCCACCTGAAACGGCCGCCCCCAGTGTCGCCCATCGGGCACAGTGATGAGTACGGGGGCGGCAGCACCTCCTCGCCGGACGTGGCGCGCGGCGCGGACCGCCCGGCCCGGCAACGGCGAAGTTCGGTACGATATACCCACCAGGGGTATATAGCGCCCATCAGGACACCAGGAGGACGCGATGACCACCACCGGAACCGGCGCGCACGCGCCCTCCTCCCCGGACGCGGACGGCGCCGCCGGGGCCGCCGCGGCCGTGGACGCCCCGGGCGCGGCGGGTGTGACGGACGTAACGGACATCGTGACCGATCACGACCGCGGGATCCACGGCTACCACCACCAGAAGCAGGAGCACCTCAAGCGGCTGCGCCGCATCGAGGGCCAGATCCGGGGCCTTCAGCGGATGGTCGACGAGGACGTCTACTGCATCGACATACTCACCCAGGTGTCCGCCTCCACCAAGGCGCTGCAGTCGTTCGCGCTGCAACTGCTGGAGGAGCACCTGCGCCACTGCGTCGCGGACGCGGCCGTCAAGGGCGGCGACGAGATCGACGCGAAGGTCAAGGAGGCCACGCAGGCCATCGCCCGCATGCTGCGGACCTGACCCTTCCGCGACGGCCGGGGTCTCAGGGCCCGGCGGTGTCCGTGCGCGCCTCTGCCACCCTCAGCACCTCGTCGATGCTCTCCAGGCTCAGCCGGTCCTCCGCGTTGGACGCGGCGATGATCAGCTCGCCGCACAGCTCGATCTCGGCGAGCGCCACGTGATCCTGGACCGGAACCGTCCCCCTCCCGAGCGGAGCCACGCGCCTCACCTCACTCTGTCGTCACCGACTTCCTAGAGTAGGGAGCGCCCTACGGACCGCGCATGGCACGGAAGGGCTAGTTCGCCCCGGCCACCACGGACCCCGTCCCCGCCCCGCCGGTGCCGCTCACTCCTGGGCGATCCGCCCGGCGTAGATGTCCCCGTCCGCGGGAAGCCGCACGTCGGCCGGGGCGCCGAAGTCGTACAGCAGGGTGGTGGAGGCGACCGCGACGGGCTCCTGCCGCTCGCCGTTCACGAAGCTGAACCGGTGCCGGATCTTGCGGATGCGCCCCTCGTCGTCGAGATACACGTCGAACGGCACCCGCGCGGTGGCGAACCCTTTCGCCGCCGCGCGGGTGCCGTTCGACG
>MUNG01000206.1 GCA_002154585.1 Streptomyces pseudogriseolus | reverse complement strand
CGCCCACCTTGTCCGACGAGGAGTTACCCGCGCCGCCGGCCCCGCCCCGCGCCTCCCTGCTCAGCAGGGTCGGCAGCGCGGAGTGGGACCTCCTCACGGACGAGGTGAGCTGGTCCGGCGAGCTGTACCGGATTCTCGGCCGCGACCCGGCCGCTCCCCCGCTCACCCTCGACGAACTGCCCTCCCTCGTGCTCGACGAGGACCGGCCGCGGCTGACCGAGATGGTCACCGGCTGCCTGGTCGACGGCCGTCCCATCGACGGGGAGTTCCGTGTGGTGCACGCGGACGACGGCACACGGACCGTGCACATGATGGGCGAACCGGTGCTCGGCGCCGACGGCAGCACCGTCTCCATGTGGGCGGTCCTGCGCGACGTCAGCGAACTGCGCCGCTGCCGAAGGGCGGTGAGCGAGACCCGTGACTCGCTGCACCGGCACCGGCACGCCGCCGCGCGGAGCGAGCACCGGCTCGCGGTCGAGCTGCAGGAGGCCGTGCTTCCGGCGTGGCACGGCTCCCTGCGGTTCCCGCGGCGCGGCCCGCGCGCCCTGGACGTGGCCGCCGCCCAGCTGCCGCCCACCGCGCAGACATCGGTGGGCGGCGACTGGTACGAGGCCCTCGAACTGTCCGCCGACGCCACCCTGCTCGGCGTCGGCGAGATGACCGGACACGGCGTGACCGCCGCGTCCGGTGTGGCCATGCTGCTCGGCGCCGTACGGGGCATGGCCCTGTCCGGCGCCGCGCCCGGCCCCCTGCTGGACTGCCTGGACCGGCTGCTCGGCGCCACCGCGCAACCGGCCCTGGCAGGCGCCGTCTGCCTACGCTACCGGCACGACACCCGCACCGCGGTGTGGGCGCGGGCCGGCCACCCCGCCCCGCTGCTCTACCGCGGCCGGACAGGGCGGGCGCTCGAGGCGCCGCAAGGCGCCCCGCTGGGCGCCGCCCCGGGATCCGGACACGGGCAGGCCGAGGAGACCCTCGAGGTCGGCGACCTGCTCCTGCTGCACACCGACGGCCTGGTGCCCGGGCACACCGGGGCGGCCGCCGTCCACCGGCTCCTCGCCCTGGCGCCCCGGTTCGCCGGGGGCCGTTCCGCCCGGACGTGCGTCCAGGAGGTCGTGCGGGAGTTCGGTGCGGGAGAGCGTGCGGAGCACGCCTGTGTGCTGGTGGCGCGGATCGCCTCCTGACGGGGGCGTACACGAGACGGACGGCGCGTGACCCTTCAGGCCTTCGCGGTGCCGCCCTTGCGCGGCTTGGGCAGCGCCAGTTCGATCTCCTCCCGCAGCTCCTGGATCCTCGGGTACGAGGCGTACTCGGCGGTCAGCCGGTACATCTGGCGCAGCCGGTCCCAGGTGCGGCGCGAGGAGTTCTGGCCCATCGACACCAGGGCGAGCCGCGCGAAGCGGTCGGCCTGTTCGGGGTCGTCGGCGATGAAGCACGCGGAGGCCATCGACAGGAAGTCGAAGATCTTCGACCGCTGCTGGGCGTCCACCCGCAAGGCCAGCGCCTTGTCCGCGTAGTGCTGGGCGTGAACCGCCGCGCCCGGCTCGAACTCCGCGAGCGTGCGGTACGCCAGGGCCTGCATGCCGTACAGGTCCGCCTCGTTGAACAGCTGCATCCAGTTCGGCGGCGGCACGTCCCCCTTGTCGGAGACGAACAGGTCCTCGGCCTGCCCCAGCGTGCGGCGCATCGCCTGGCCCTTGCCCATGGACGCCTGCGCCCAGGCCTCGATGGTGTGGAACATGGCGCGGGTGCGCGGCAGCACCCGCTCGCCCGAGCCGGACTGGGCGAGCTTCATCAGGTCCAGCGCCTCGTCGGGCCGGCCCAGGTGCACCATCTGGCGGGCCGCCCGGGACAGCGCCTCGCCGGCACGCGGCCGGTCGCCGCCCTCCCGGGCCGCGTGAGCGGCGATGACGAAGTACTTCTGCGCCGTCGGCTCCATGCCCACGTCGTGCGACATCCAGCCGGCGAGGACGGCGAGGTTGGCGGCGACGCCCCACAGGCGCCGCTGGAGATGGGGCGGGTGGTGGTAGGCGAGCATGCCGCCCACCTCGTTGAGCTGCCCCACGACCGCCTTGCGCTGGAGTCCGCCGCCGCGGGCGGCGTCCCAGGCGCGGAACACCTCCACGGAGCGTTCCAGTTCCTCGATCTCCTGCGACCCGATGGGGGCCGCCTCGTAGCGGTCGAACCCGGCGGGTTCGGCGTGCAGGGGATCGTGCAGGCGGGGGGCGTCTGCGGTCAGGGCCGGATCGGTGTGCAGCCAGTCGTGCATGGCGCTGCTGAGTGCGGAGCCCGCGGTGAGGGCGGCGCCCGCACCCACCAGGCCGCGTCGGTTGAGCATGAGGTCCATTCCCGTGAATTCGGTGAGGACCTCGGCCGTCCGCTCGGGCGCCCACGGCATTCCGTCGGGATGTTCCGCACTCCCGGCGCGTGGCCGTTTCCCCGTACGCCCGTGCCGGACCAGACCGAGATCCTCGATGGTCACGACACGGCCGAGACGCTCGGTGAACAGAGCCGCCAGCACCCGCGGCACCGGATCGCGCGGGATCTCTCCCATGTCGATCCACCGCCGCACCCGGGAGGTGTCGGTCGCCAGCTGCGGATGGCCCATGGCCGCCGCCTGCCGGTTCACCAGCCTCGCGAGTTCGCCCTTGGACCAGCCGGCCAGGCCGAACAGGTCCGAGAGCCGGGTGTTGGGTTGTCCGCTCACGTCAAGCCCCCAGGTTCTCGGCTGAGTTGACAGTAGCCCGGTGGGCCATGCCGGGCGACTATTCGCCAGGGTTCGCCAGGGTCCGCCAGATGGTGTGCCAGGGGGCCACGGGTGTCGAGTAGGAACGCGCCACCACGACCCCGTCGCCGCAGGGGCATTCCCCCAGGGTGCGGCCGGGCGGCCGGGTTGGGTGGTGCGCTGACGTCGCAGGCACACGAAGGGATCTGTATCACCCATGTACGCAGCATCGTCCTCCGTGTCCGCCCCGCCCCGGCCGCTGCGTCCGCGTCCTTCGGACAGCGGCCCCTACCTCGCCCCCGCGCGCCCGGCGACCCCCGTGCTCGGCGCGGGCAACGCACGGCGCCTCGCGGGACCGGGCACCCAGCCGCTCAGCGGACGGCTCGACCTGTCCGGCGCACAGGGCGCGCAGCTGCGCACGGCGCTCGCGTCGGTGCACCGCATCTGTCCGGAGTTCGCGCCGGTCCAGGTGCTGCGCCGCACCGGCCGGTCGGTGCTCCTGGTCGGCACCACGGGACGCAGCACGGCGGTCGCCAAGTGCTTACTGGACCACTCGCCCGCGTGGAGCGAGCGCATCCGGCACGAAATAGCGGCATACCGCTCGTTCGTCCGGCAGCGTCCGCCCGTGCGGGCGCCCCGGCTGATCGCGGCGGACCCGGACAACTGCACGCTGGTCATCGAGCGGCTGCCCGGACGGGTGGCGGCGCTCCAGCGGCACCCGGTGGAGGCGCCGCCCCGGGCGGACATCAGGGCGGCACTCGGCGCGATCTGCCGGCTCAACTCCTGGCGGCCGCCCGCCGGGACGTTCGACGCGCCGCTGGACTACGCGGCCCGGATCAACCGCTACCACGAGCTGGGGCTGCTCACCGACCGGGACCTCGGAGACCTCCAGAAGCTCCTGCACGGCATCGCCGTGGCGACGGGGCGGCAGGGCATGGGACAGTTCTGCCACGGCGACGCGCTGCTCTCCAACATCCTCATCTCACCGGCCGGTCCGGTGCTGGTGGACTGGGAGCACGCGGGCTGGTACCTGCCGGGCTACGACCTGGCGACCCTGTGGTCCGTGCTCGGGGACGCCCCGGCGGCCCGGCGGCAGATCAGCCAGATCGCGCAGTCGGCGGGCCCCGCCTCGCGCGACGCGTTCCTGGTGAACCTGATGCTCGTGCTGACCCGGGAGATCCGGACCTACGAGACGGCCGTGCAGCGTTCGATGCACGAGCCGGCGCCGGCGGCGGGCCAGCCGGGCGGCGTGCCGTCCGGTGAGGAGCAGCGGCTGCTGCTGCGCCGGCTGCACGACGACTGCCAGCTGGCCCGGCGGGCCGTGCGCGCCGCGGTCGGCACCCGCTAACCGCGGCGCGACCGCCCCGCCGAGTCCCGTACGGCCGCACCCCTACGACTGCCCGCAGGCGACGACCGCCGCGGGCAGTCGGGCTGTTCCGGGCAGGGGCCGTTGCGGGCAGGGACGGTATACGGCCATCGCGCGGGGCCGGGCGGGGCGCCACCGGTCCAGACCGCTGACGCGCCGCAGGTCCGCCGGGGCCCGCCACGAAATCTCGCCGCACCCCGATTGACAAGGGAATTCGCACCCTGCTGGGCATGATTGACGGATCATCGGCCTGCCGGTACCACTGACGGGTCGCACGACCGTCCCCAGGAGGCTGCATTGCGAATTCCCGCCACCGAGCCCGGCCGTGCGGCCGGGCCGTCCCGACGCGCCGGACGGGCCGGCCTCGTCGCCCTGGCCGCCACCGCGCTGACGCTGCCCCTGCTGGGCGCGGCGCCCGACCCGGCCCCGCCGGCCACCGCCCGGCTGCAACAGGCGTTCGCGTCCGCGTCGGCCGCGTACGACGTGCCGCAGAGCGTGCTGCTGGGCGTCTCCTACCTCCAGTCCCGCTGGGACGCGCACGGCGGCGCCCCGAGCGTCACCGGCGGCTACGGGCCGATGCACCTGACGGACGCCCGTACCGCGCTCGCCTCCGCCGGGCACCACGCCACCGGCTCCGAGGACCCGCGCGGGGACGACGCCCGTCCCGCGCTGCGCCCCTCGGAGCTCGGCCCGGACCCGGCCGGGCTGCCGGACCGGCTGACCACGCTGCCGAGGGCGGCCCGGCTGACCGGCCTGGACGCCGAGGCGCTGCGCGAGGACCCGGCGGCGAACGTGGCGGGCGGCGCCGCCCTGCTGGCCGAGGCGCAGCGGAGGCTGGGCGCGCCGGCCAGCGACGACCCGGCCGACTGGTACGGGGCGGTGGCGCTGTTCTCCGGCGCCGACGACCGCGCCTCGGCGGCGGCGTACGCGAACGAGGTGTTCGCGGTGATCCGGGACGGCGAGGCGCGGGTGACGGACGCCGGGCAGCGGGTCGCCCTGGACGCCCGCCCGGACCTGGCGCCCGACCCGTCGGTGCTGGAGCGCGCCGGGCTGCGCAAGGGGTCCGCGGCCGGCACGGAGTGCCCGCGGACGGTGTCCTGCGAGTGGATCCCGGCGCCCTACGAGGAGTTCGGCGAGGGCGACTACGGCAACCACGACCTGGGGAACCGGCCCGCCTCGCAGCGGATCCGGTACATCGTCGTGCACGACACGGAGGGCGCCTGGGAGGGCGTCCTGAACATGGTGCAGGACCCGACGTACGTGTCCTGGCAGTACAGCCTGCGCTCCACCGACGGGTACATCGCGCAGCACGTGAAGGCGAAGGACGTCGCCTGGCACGCGGGCAACTGGTACGTCAACGCGGCGTCGATCGGCCTGGAGCACGAAGGTTTCCTCACCGACCCGGACGCCTGGTACACGGAGGCCATGTACCGGTCCTCGGCCCGGCTGGTGAAGTACCTCGCCGCGAAGTACCGCATCCCGCTGGACCGGCAGCACATCCTGGGCCACGACACGGTGCCGGGCACCACCACGGCCACCATCCCGGGCATGCACACCGACCCCGGCCCGTACTGGGACTGGCGGCACTACTTCGAGCTGCTCGGCAGCCCGCTGAAGGCGACGGGGCCGAAGACGTCGGGGGCCGTCACGATCCGGCCCGACTACGACACCCACCGGCCGGTGTTCACCGGCTGCGAGACCGCCGGTGAGCCCTGCGCCCCGCACGGGTCGAGCGCGGTGCGGCTGTACTCCGACCACGACGAGAACTCCCCGCTGATCAAGGACATCGGCCTCGGCTCCACACCCACCACCGGGGTGAACGACCTGTCCTCGCGGGTGTCCACGGGCCAGCAGTACGCGGTGGCGGACCGCTGGGGCGACTGGACGGCGATCTGGTACCTCGGTCAGAAGGCCTGGTTCCGCAACCCGGCGAAGAACCCGGTCGCCGTGCCTGCCAGGGCCGAGGTGATCACCCCGCGCGAGGGCCTGGACTCCGTCCCGGTGTACGGGCGCGCGTACCCGGAGGCGTCGGCCTACCCGGCGGGGGTGCCGGCGCAGACGGTGTCGCCGCTGCCGTACCGGGTGCTCGCCGGGCAAAAGTACGTGACCGGCGGCAAGGTGCCGAGCGAGTACTACTACGCGGTGACCTTCGACCCGGCCTCGCACCGGGTGGTGCGCGGCGAGGAGCAGTACTACGAGATCCAGTTCGGGCACAGGGTCGGGTTCGTGCGGGCGGCGGACGTGACGGTGGTGTCGTCGTAGCGCGGGAGCGCGCGCAACGCGTCGGGCGCCCCCGGACCGGTGCGGTCCGGGGGCGCCCGCCGTCGTACGGAGTGGGGTCAGCCCTGCTGGAACAGCTCCGCGGGCAGCGGCTTGAGGAGGGCGTACAGGTCGTCGGTGATCGGGCGGTCCCAGGCGGCGATGGTCACCAGGACGTTGTCGCTGCGGTCGAACTGCACGCAGGAGATCCGGCTCTCGGAGAGCTTGACGCGGCGCACGATCAGCAGGTTGTCGCCCTGCATCACCGGCACGTCCTCCGTGCCGACGACGGTGACCTCCTCGTCGTTCTCCAGTGCCAGCAGCAGCTGCCCGACCTCGAAGGGCACCTCGCCCTCGGGCACGTCGCGGGCCGCGGAGCCCTCGGGCAGGTTGCCGATGATCATCGCGGGGCCGCGGCCGCCGAACAGGTCGTAGCGCAGGAAGACGCCCTGGCAGGTTCCGTCGGGGGCGGGCAGCAGGCCCGCGCCCAGATTGCCGGGCCAGTCGCCCGGGTCCATGGCCAGTACGTCGAAATCGGGCCCGGCGGGTGTGGCACTGCGGCGGCGGAGGAACGACATGCCGCCATGGTACGTGTCCGAACCGTGGTTCGGACGGTCGGGCGGAGGCCTCGTGACCGTCTTCGGCGCCCTCCCCCGCGGCTTCCCGGCTCACTCCTCGGCGGGTGCGGGCGGGACGACCGCGACCGGGCTGTGCGCGTGGAGCAGGACCGCCTGGGTGACCGAGCCCATCATGCGGGCGGGCGCGAACAGCCGGCGCCGGTGGCGGCCCACCACGACCAGCGAGGCGTCCCAGGACGCGCCGACCAGGTGCCCTGCCGCGTCCCCGGGCAGCGCGACGACCTCGGCCGCGGCCTCCGGGTGCCGCTCGCGGTACGGGGCGAGCAGGCCGTCGGCGAGGACCCGCGTCTCGTGCTCCAGGGCCTCCTGGTCGGCCTGCGCGGGCGGCACCTCGCCGGGCAGCAGCACCGTCTGGAGCGGCCACGGGTACGCGGTGACGACCCGCAGCGCGGTTCCGCGTGCGGCGGCCTCCGCGAAGGCGAAGCCGAGCGTGGCCGTGTCAGGTCCCTCGGCGCTCACCCCGACGACCACGGGGCCGTCCCCGTGCTCCCGCGTCTCCTCCTCGCCGCCGCGTCCCGGCCGGGGCACCACGACCACCGGGCACCCGGCGTCCCGGGCGGCGGCCAGGGAGTTCGACCCGAGCAGCAGACTGGCGAAGCCGCCGCGGCCCCGCGAGCCGAGCACCAGCAGCCGGGCCTCCGCGCCGGTCTCAGGCAGCAGGGCACCGGGCGCGCCCTCGGTGACGACGTACTCGACGGACGGAATGCCGCCGAGCGCGTCCACCCGGGCGCGGGCCTGGATGAGCACCGGGTCGTCGTCCGCGGCGGGCGGCCCCGTGTCCCGCACGTCCTGGCGGATGCGGGGCGGGGCCGTACGGACGTGCAGGACGCGGAGCGTGGTCCCGTGCCGCCGGGCGGCGTCCAGGGCCCACTCCAGGGCGCGCAGTCCGTCCGGGGACCCGTCCACCGCCGCGACCACCGGCTGGTCGTTCATGTGCCTCGCCTCCGGATACGGCGTCGGTCCGCGCCGTACCCTCACGGTCCGGCGTGGCTCTCCGTCGATCACGTGTCCGGAAAAGCGCGCGGCACACGTCCCTCGGGCGGGTCAGGTCAGGTCGAAGTCGCCCTCGCGCGCGCCCGAGACGAAGGCGCCCCACTCGGCGGGGGTGAAGATCAGGGACGGGCTCTCCGGCCGGCCGCTGTTGCGCATGGCGATGAAGCCCTCCACGAAGGCGATCTGGACGTCGCCCAGACCCCTGCTGCCGGACTGCCACTGTGCGTTGCTGAGGTCCAGCTCGGGCTTGTCCCAGCCCGTGAGCGGGCGCTGCTGGGTGGTGCTCTCGGCCACGTCCGTGCTCCTCCCGGTTGTCGTCCGCGGCCAGCCTAGCGAGCGGGGTGTCCTCCGGACAGGTCGCGTGAGGGGGATGTGGTTCGTCGGTTCTCGGTCGCATCGCCGGGTGCGGGCCGGTGAGGGCTTGTCGCGCAGTTCCCCGCGCCCCTGGGGTGTCGCCTCGCCACCGTCCCTCCGGGAAAAGTGCAGGCCCGGCTCTTGCATTGGAGGGTGGTCGGCTGCGTTACTGGGGCCGACGTGAACGACCGAATGATCGGTCGTCCGGAATGGGACGGTGAAAGGAAGGTCCTGATGACCGAGGCGGCGGACCTGCTGGACCCGGCGGAGCGGCTGGACCCCGACGGGTTGCGGGCCCTCCAGCTGGAGCGGCTGCGGAACTCCCTGCGGCACGCGTACGAGAACGTGCCGTTCTACCGGGAGTCCTTCGACAAGGCGGGCGTCCACCCCGACGACTGCCGTTCGCTGTCCGACCTGTCCCGCTTCCCGTTCACCACCAAGGCGGACCTGCGGGAGAACTACCCGTACGGCATGTTCGCCGTCCCGCGCGAGCGGGTCCGCCGGCTGCACGCCTCCAGCGGCACCACCGGGCGCCCCACGGTGGTCGGCTACACGGAGAACGACCTGTCCATGTGGGCCGACATGGTCGCGCGGTCGCTGCGCGCGGCGGGCGCCAGGCCCGGCGACATCGCGCACGTCGCGTACGGGTACGGCCTGTTCACGGGCGGGCTCGGCGCGCACTACGGGGCCGAGCGGCTGGGCTGCACGGTGATCCCCGCGTCCGGCGGGATGACGTCCCGGCAGGTCACGCTGATCCAGGACCTCAGGCCGTCGGTCATCATGGTGACCCCGTCCTACATGCTCACCCTGCTCGACGAGTTCGAGCGGCAGGGCGTCGACCCGCGCTCCACGTCGCTGCGGGTGGGCGTCTTCGGCGCCGAGCCGTGGACGGAGGACATGCGGCGGGAGATCGAGGAGCGGTGCGCGATCGACGCGGTCGACATATACGGGCTGTCGGAGGTGATCGGTCCGGGTGTCGCGCAGGAGTGCGTGGAGACCAAGGACGGGCTGCACATCTGGGAGGACCACTTCTTCCCGGAGGTCGTCGACCCCCTCACGGGCGAGGTGCTGCCCGAGGGCGAGCGGGGCGAGCTGGTGTTCACCTCGCTAGCCAAGGAGGCCATGCCGGTGGTCCGGTACCGGACCCGGGACCTGACCCGGCTGCTGCCGGGCACGGCGCGCGTGTTCCGGCGCATGGAGAAGGTGACCGGGCGCAGCGACGACATGGTGATCCTGCGCGGGGTGAACCTCTTCCCCACGCAGATCGAGGAGATCGTGCTGCGCACCCCGGGCGTGGCGCCGCACTTCCAGCTGCGGCTGACCACGCGCGGCCGGATGGACGCGCTCACCGTGCGCGCGGAGGCCCGTCCGGACGCGGACGCCTCGGCCCGTGAGGCGGCGGCGCGGTCGATCGTGCAGGCGGTGAAGGACGGCATCGGCGTCTCGGTGGAGGCGGAGATCGTCGACCCGGAGTCGCTGGAGCGGTCGGTGGGCAAGATCCGGCGCATCGTGGATCTCCGCGAGCGGCACGGCTGAGCCCCTCCCCGGCGGCCGGGCCCGCCGTTCACCGCCCCCTCTGTCCACAACCATTGACATCGAGCACCCCTGACAGGAAAGTTTCATCCGGTGCGGTGATCTCCGGAAGTTACTTTCAGGCGACTCGGTGACAGGACTCGGGAGGGGCGGACGGATGGCGGCTGCGAGCGGAATGAGTCGGCGTCAGGTGGGGCGGGGCGCCTTGGCGTTGGGCGGCGGGCTGGCGTTCGCGTCGCTGCCCGCCGATCCGGCCGCCGCGGCGGCCCCCTCCCGCGGGGGCGGCCGTCCCGCGCTGCGGCACGGGTCGGCACGGGAGGCCGGGCTGCTGCCCGGGCCGCTGAAGCAGCTCGTCGCCGACGCCGAGGCGTTCCTCCGGCCGTCCCCGCAGCACCCGTGGTACGCGGGCGCCGTGCTGCTCGCCGGGCGCGGCCGCACGGTGGCGCTGCACCGGCCGATCGGCATGGCCGTGCGCTACCAGGCGTACGACGAGACGACGGACACCGGTGTCGAGTTCCCGGCGGACCAGCAGATCGCGATGGCCGGCGACACCGTCTTCGACCTGGCGTCGGTGTCCAAGCTGTTCACCTCGATCCTCGCCGTGCAGCAGATCGAGCGGGGCCGGCTGACGCTGGAGGCGCCGGTCGCCTCGTACCTGCCGGACTTCGGGCGGGCCGGCAAGCAGGACGTGACGATACGCCAGCTGCTCACGCACACGTCCGGGTTCCGCGCGTGGATCCCGCTGTACGAGGCGCCGACGTACGAGGACAAGGTGCGGCGCGTCTACGACGAGGCGCTCGCCAACCCGCCGGGCACCGCGTACCTGTACTCCGACCTGAACCTGATTTCGCTCCAGCTCGTGCTGGAGCAGGTCACCGGGCGGAAGCTGGACGTGCTGCTCCGCGAGGAGATCACCGGGCCGCTCGGCATGCGCCGCACCCGCTACAACCCCCCGGCGTCCTGGAAGCCGAACATCGCGGCCACCGAGGACGCGCGCAAGCCGTGGTCCGGGCTGGACCGGGGGCTGGTGTGGGGCGAGGTGCACGACGAGAACGCGTACAGTCTCGGCGGGGTCGCGGGCCACGCCGGTGTGTTCTCCGACGCGTGGGACCTGGCGGTCCTCGCGCGGACGCTGCTCGACGGCGGAGCCCACGGCCGGGAGCGGATCCTGCGGCCGGAGTCGGTGGAGCTGATGTTCACCGACTTCAACACGGCCTTCCCGGGCGACGAGCACGGCCTGGGCTTCGAGCTCTACCAGCACTGGTACATGGGCGCGATGGCCACGCCCCGCACGGCCGGCCACACCGGGTTCACCGGCACGGCGCTGGTGCTCGACCCGACCACCGACTCGTTCCTCGTCGTCCTCGGCAACTCGGTGCACCCGGTGCGCAGCTGGCGGTCCGGTTCGGCGCCCCGGGTGGCCGCCGCCAACCAGCTGGCCCGCGCGGTGCCGGTACGCCCGGCGCGGGGGCACACCGCGTGGTTCTCGGGGATGGCGAGCGCGGCCGTCGCTACCCTCGCGCTGCCGGCGCTGGACACCTCGTCCGGCGCGGCCCGGCTGAGCTGCGCGCTCTGGTGGGACACCGAGCCGAGGGCCGACGTGCTGATCCTCGAGTCCTCGGCGGACGGCGGGACGACCTGGCAGCCGGTGCCGTTCACGACGCGGCGGCGCGGCGCCGGGCCCGAGCAGCACCCGGCGGGCACGGCCACCGGCTGGTCGGGCCGCGTCTGGCACGACCTGGCCGCGGACCTGCCGGCCGCCCCCGGCCTGGTCGTGCGCTGGCGGTACACCACCGACCGCCTGTTCGTCGGGCGCGGCGCCTATGTCGACGGGCTGCGCGTCGAGCGGGGCCGGCGGCGGCTCTTCGACGAGGCACGCCCCGCGGACGCGGCCCGGCTGACGGCGGAGGGCTGGAGCCGGGAGGACGGCTGAGGCGGACCCGGGGCCTCAGGTCCGCCGGCCCTCGCCGGCCGGGCCGTCAGGCCTGGCCGCCCGGTCCCTCAGGGCTGACCCGCCGCGTCGTCAGGCAGGCCGGCGTCCCCTCAGGCCTGGCCCGCCTCCAGGACGGCCATCGCCGCGTTGTGGCCCGGCACGCCGCTGACCCCGCCGCCGCGTACCGCTCCGGCGCCGCAGAGCAGCACGTTGGCGTGGGCGGTCTCCACGCCCCAGCGGCCGGTGCCGTCCTGGGCGTGGGGCCAGGACAGGTCGCGGTGGAAGATGTTGCCGCCCGGGAGCCCGAGGTCGCGTTCCAGGTCGAGCGGCGACTTGGCCTCGATGCAGGGGCGGCCGTCGGCGTCGGTGGCGAGGCAGTCGGCGACCGGTTCGGCCAGATGGGCGTCGAGCTGGGCCAGCGTCCTGGTCAGCAGCTCCTCGCGCACGGCGTCGTTGTCCCGCTCGAACAGCCGCGCGGGCGTGTGCAGTCCGAACAGGGTGAGGGTCTGGTAGCCCTTCGCCGCGAGCTCGGGTCCGAGGATGGACGGGTCGGTGAGCGAGTGGCAGTAGATCTCCGAGGGCGGCGCGTCGGGCAGCCGGCCGGCGGCGGCCTGGTCGTGCGCGGTGGCCAGCTGCTGGTAGCCCTCGGCGATGTGGAAGGTGCCGGCGAACGCCTCGCGCGGGTCGACGGAGCTGTCGCGCAGCCGGGGCAGCCGCGTGAGCAGCATGTTCACCTTGAGCTGGGCGCCCTCGGCGTGCGGCGGGGGCGTGTCACCGGTGAGCCGCGCCAGCTCCTCGGGCGAGGCGTTGACGAGGACGTGGCCCGCGGTGACGACGCCCTCGCCGTCGGCCGTGCGGTGGGTGACCTCGGCGGTGCGGCCGTCGGTCTCGACGCGCACGGCCTCGTGGCCGGTGGCGATGACCGCTCCGGCCGCGCGGGCGGCGTCGGCGAGGGCGTCGGTGACCGCGCCCATGCCGCCGACCGGGACGTCCCAGGCGCCGGTGCCGCCGCCGATGACGTGGTAGAGGAAGCAGCGGTTCTGTTTGAGGGAGGGGTCCTGGGCGTCGGCGAACGTGCCGATGAGGGCGTCGGTGAGGACGACGCCGCGCACCAGGTCGTCGGAGAAGCGCTCCTCGACGGCGACGCCCAGAGGCTGTTCGAAGAGGATCCGCCAGGCCTCCTCGTCGTCCACCGTGCGGCGCAGCTCCTCACGGGTGGGCAACGGCTCGGTGAGGGTCGGGAAGACCCGGCGGGCGACCCGGCCGGTCAGGTCGTAGAAGTCCTGCCACGCCCGGTACTCACGGTCGGAGCCGGTGAGCCGGACGAACGCCTCGCGGGTGCGCTCCTCGCCGCCGCCGACCAGCAGGCCGGTGGGCCGGCCGTCGCGCTCGGCGGGCGTGTACGAGGAGATGGTGCGGGTGCCGAGCCGGACGTCGAGTCCGAGGTCGGTGAGGATCTTCCGGGGCAGCAGGCTGACCAGGTAGGAGTACCGGGACAGGCGGGCGTCGACACCGGCGAAGGGGCGGGTGGAGATCGCCGCGCCGCCGGTGTGGTCCAGCCGCTCGAGCACCAGTACGGAGCGCCCGGCGCGGGCGAGGTAGGCGGCGGCGACGAGGCCGTTGTGACCTCCGCCGACGATGACGACGTCGTACGTCCGGGACTCCTGAGCTGCGGTCATGGTTCTTCGTAACACGTGATGATCGTCCGCGGCCAGAGGGGACCGGGCACGGGACGGGCAGGACCGGCCGGGAAACGGACTAGGCGCCTCCGGCCAGGCCCTGTCCGCGTGCCGACGCCACCCGTCCGTACAGGTCCGCCGCCGCCCTGAGGTGGCCCAGGCGCTCCAGGCAGTGGGCCTCGTCCTCGCGGGCGGCGAGGGTGTCGGGGTGGTCCGCGCCGAGGATAGCCTCCCGGGCGTCGGCCACCCGCCGGTACTCGGTGAGCGCGTGCGCCCAGTCGCCCAGCCAGCCCAGGGCGACGGCGACCTCGCGGCGGCTGACCAGGGTGTCCGGGTGGTCGGCGCCGAGCACCCGCTCGCGCAGGGCGGCCACCTCGCGGGACTCGGCGAGGGCGTCCGTCCACCGGCCGAGCCGGCCGAGGCTGACGCCGGCGCCGTGCCGGGCGCGCAGGGTCTCGGGGTGGCGCGGGCCGTGCACCCGGGTGCGGTCCGCGACCAGGCGGCGGTACACGTCGAGGGCCTGCCCGGCGCGGCCGAGGCGGCCGAGGCCGACGCCCACCTCGTGCCGGGCGGCGAGGGTGTCGGCGTGGTCCGGGCCGAGCACGCGGGTGCGGATCACGGCCACGTCCCGGTAGGTCTCCAGGGCCTCCTTCCAGCGGCCCAGGCGGCCGAGGACGTAGGCGACCTCGCACCGGGTGACGAGGGTGTCGGGGTGCTCCGGTCCGAGCACCCGGGCGCGCGCCTCGGCCACCTCGCACGCCGTGGCGTGGGCGTCCTCCAGGCGGCCGAGCCTGCTGAGGTTGCAGGCGAGGTTGTGCCGGCAGCGCAGGGTGTCGGGGTGGTCGGGTCCCATGGTCCGCTCGCGGCCCTGAAGCACCGACAGGTACACGCGGTGGGCGTCGGCCGGGCGGCCCAGCTGGGCGAGGACGTACCCCATCTCCTGGCGCGCGGCGAGCGTGTCGGGGTGGTCGGGTCCGAGGACGCGGATACGGGCCTCGGCGACCTGCTTGTAGGCGCGCAGGGCGTCGGCGGGCCGGCCGGTGCGGCTGAGGGTGAACGCCACCTCGTAGCGGCTGGCCAGGGTGTCCGGGTGCTCCGGGCCGAGCAGGCGCTCGCGTTCGGCGGCGACCTCGGCGTGCAGCTCGCCCGCCTCCTCCCAGTGGCCGAGGCGGCCCCGGCGCAGGGCGGTGTGGTGGCGCTCGGCGAGGGCGGTCAGCGCCGTCGGCGAGAGGGTGGGCCGGGGGGTGTCATGTGATGCGGCTCCGGCGGCGCGGGCGGCGTTGTCGCCGCGCGTCCAGGACGGCACCCGCCCGGGGCGTCCTGCCGGGCCGGCCGGCCGTGCCGTGGACGGACCGGCGGGACGCCCCGAGGGTCCGGGCAGGGCGGGGCGCCCGGCGGGGACCGGCGAGGTCCGTGCCTCCTCGATGCGCCGGGCCAGGTCGAGGGCGCTGTCCGGCCGGTCGTCCGGGTCCTTGGCCAGCAGGTCGAGGATGACGCGCTCCAGCCGCCCGGACAGTTCCGCGCGGTGGCGGCGCGGCGGCACGGGCGGGGTGTCGCGGTGCCCGACGAGGATCGCCCAGGCGTCGTCCAGGTCGAACGGCGGCGCCCCGGTGGCGATCTCGTAGAGCACACATCCGAAGGAGTACAGGTCGCTGCGCCGGTCGACCTCCTCCCCGGCGATCTGCTCCGGCGACATGTAGTGCGGGGTGCCCATGGCGACGCCGGTGCCGGTGAGCCGGGAGGTGAAGCCGATGTCGTGGCCCAGGCGGGCGATGCCGAAGTCGCAGATCTTCACTGTGCCGTCGTCGAGCCGCACGATGTTGGCGGGCTTCAGGTCGCGGTGCACG
>MUNG01000205.1 GCA_002154585.1 Streptomyces pseudogriseolus | reverse complement strand
CCGTCACGGCCCCGCCCCTGAACCGTTTTGGCGAACCATCCCGCCATCCCATATGCTTCTCACGTCCCCGACGCGCTGAGAAGCGCCCAGGCGGGCCGATAGCCCTCATCGTCTAGCGGCCTAGGACGCCGCCCTTTCAAGGCGGTAGCACGGGTTCGAATCCCGTTGGGGGCACGCACCACCCTGTGCGACACTGTCGTACGACACACGCTTGGTCCTGTGGAGCAGTTTGGAGTGCTCGCCACCCTGTCAAGGTGGAGGCCGCGGGTTCAAATCCCGTCAGGACCGCTGGTGTTTCACGTGAAACATCGCGGCTGGGTAGCTCAGTTGGTACGAGCGTCCGCCTGAAAAGCGGAAGGTCGCCGGTTCGACCCCGGCCCCAGCCACCGCAGACAAGGCCCCGATCTCTGATCGGGGCCTTGTCGTGTGCCCCGGCAAAATGGCTCGCCGCGTTTTTCCGCGGTCTGAGATCCTGGAGTCCGTATGTCTACGCACTCTGCCCCCGCCCTCGGCTCCCTCGCCTCCCGCCTCACCGAGCTGTCGCTGCGCGATGCGCACCGGCTGGGGCGGCGGCTCGAGGGTGCCCGCAAGATCCGTAAGCCGGAGGCCCGTGCCGCCGTACTCGGTGAGATCGAGGCGGAGGTCGCCGTGGCCGCGGAGCGGATGGCGGCGCGCCGGGCCAGGGTGCCGGAGGTGCGGTATCCCGAGCAGCTGCCCGTCAGCCAGAAGAAGGACGCCATCGCCGAGGCCATCCGCGATCACCAGGTGGTGATCGTGGCCGGTGAGACGGGTTCCGGCAAGACCACGCAGATCCCGAAGATCTGCATGGAGCTGGGCCGGGGCGTCCGCGGCATGATCGGGCACACCCAGCCCCGGCGGATCGCGGCCCGCACGGTGGCCGAACGGGTCGCCGAGGAGCTGGACACCCCGCTCGGCGAGGCCGTCGGCTGGAAGGTCCGCTTCACCGACCAGGTGGACCCGGACGCCACGTTCATCAAGCTGATGACGGACGGCATCCTCCTCGCGGAGATCCAGACCGACCGCGAGCTGCGCGCCTACGACACGATCATCATCGACGAGGCGCACGAGCGGTCCCTCAACATCGACTTCCTGCTCGGCTACCTGGCGCAGCTGCTGCCGAAGCGTCCCGACCTCAAGGTCGTCATCACCTCGGCGACCATCGACCCCGAGCGCTTCTCCCGCCACTTCGGCGACGCCCCGATCATCGAGGTCAGCGGGCGGACGTATCCGGTGGAGGTGCGGTACCGGCCGCTGCTGGAAGAGGACTCCGAGGACGCCGACCGGGACCAGATCACCGCGATCACGGACGCCGTCGAGGAGCTGATGGCGGAGGGCCCCGGCGACATCCTGGTGTTCCTCTCCGGTGAGCGGGAGATCCGGGACACGGCGGACGCGCTGAACAAGAAGCGGTACCGCTCGACCGAGGTGCTGCCGCTGTACGCCCGGCTGTCGCACGCCGAGCAGCACCGGGTGTTCCAGCAGCACAGCGGCCGCCGGATCGTGCTGGCGACGAACGTGGCCGAGACCTCCCTCACCGTCCCCGGCATCAAGTACGTCATCGACCCCGGCTTCGCCCGTATCTCGCGCTACAGCCACCGCACCAAGGTGCAGCGGCTGCCGATCGAACCCGTCTCGCAGGCCAGCGCCAACCAGCGCAAGGGCCGCTGCGGCCGTACCTCGGACGGCATCTGCATCCGGCTCTACAGCGAGGACGACTTCCTCTCCCGCCCCGAGTTCACGGACGCGGAGATCCTGCGGACCAACCTGGCCTCGGTCATCCTGCAGATGACGGCGGCCGGCCTCGGCGAGATCGAGAAGTTCCCCTTCATCGACCCGCCGGACCACCGCAACATCCGTGACGGCGTCCAGCTGCTCCAGGAGCTCGGCGCGCTCGACGCGGCGCAGAAGGACCCACGCAAGCGCCTCACCCAGACCGGGCGGAAGCTGGCACAGCTGCCGGTGGACCCGCGACTGGCGCGCATGGTGCTGGAGGCGGACAAGAACGGCTGCGTCCGCGAGGTCATGGTCATCGCGGCTGCCCTGTCGATCCAGGACCCGCGGGAGCGGCCCGCCGACAAACAGACACAGGCCGACCAGCAGCACGCCCGGTTCCGCGACGAGACCAGCGACTTCCTCGCCTTCCTCAACCTGTGGCGGTACATCCGCGAGCAGCAGAAGGAGCGCGGCTCGTCGTCGTTCCGCCGGATGTGCAAGCAGGAGTACCTGAACTTCCTGCGCATCCGCGAGTGGCAGGACATCTACGCCCAGCTGCGGACCGTCGCCAAGCAGATGGGCATCCACCTCAACGACCAGGACGCCCCCGCCGACCGCATCCATGTCTCCCTGCTGGCCGGTCTGCTCTCGCACATCGGCATGAAGGACGTGAAGGAGTCCAAGGACTCCGGGCAGGGCGGCGGCCGGCGCGAGGGCGGGCGCAACGAGTACCTCGGGGCGCGCAACGCCAAGTTCGCCGTCTTCCCGGGCTCCGCGCTGTTCAAGAAACCCCCGCGGTTCGTGATGTCGGCGGAGCTGGTGGAGACGTCCCGGCTGTGGGCGCGGGTCAACGCGAAGATCGAACCGGAGTGGGTCGAGCCGCTCGCCGAGCACCTGCTCAAGCGCACCTACAGCGAGCCGCACTGGGAGAAGGACCAGGCGGCCGTGATGGCGTACGAGAAGGTCACGCTGTACGGCGTGCCGATCGTGGCGCAGCGGAAGGTGAACTACGGGCGGATCGACCCGGAGGCATCCCGCGAGCTGTTCATCCGCAACGCCCTGGTCGAGGGCGACTGGCGCACGCACCACAAGTTCTTCGCGGACAACCGCAAGCTGCTGACCGAGGTCGAGGAGCTGGAGCACCGGGCGCGGCGCCGGGACATCCTGGTCGACGACGAGACGCTCTTCGACTTCTACGACCAGCGGATCCCCGACCATGTCGTCTCGGGGGCGCACTTCGACTCGTGGTGGAAGCACAAGCGGCGCGAGCAGCCGGACTTCCTCGACTTCGAGCGGGAGATGCTGATCCGTGAGTCGGCGGACGCGGTCACCAAGGCCGACTACCCCGACAGCTGGCGCCAGGGGCCGCTGAAGTTCCGTGTGACGTACCAGTTCGAGCCCGGGGCCGACGCGGACGGCGTGACCGTCCACATTCCGCTCCAGGTGCTGAACCAGGTCACGGACGAGGGCTTCGACTGGCAGATCCCGGGTCTGCGCGAAGAGGTCGTCACGGAGCTGATCCGCTCCCTGCCCAAGCCGATCCGCCGGAACTACGTGCCGGCGCCGAACTACGCGAAGGCGTTCCTGGAACGCGCGGTGCCGCTCCAGGAGCCGCTGACCGTCACCATGGCCCGCGAGCTGAAGCGGATGGTCGGCGTGCCGTTCGACGCGGAGGACTTCGACTGGTCCCGCGTCCCCGACCACTTGAAGGTGACGTTCCGGATCGTCGACGAGCGGCGCCGCACGCTCGCCGAGGACAAGAACCTGGAGGCGCTCAAGCTGAAGCTGCGGCCCAAGGCACGCAAGGCGCTGTCGCAGGCCGCCGCCGCCACGGCGCAGCGTCAGGGCGGGGAGTCGCTGGAGCGCAAGGGTCTGACGGACTGGACGATCGGATCGCTCACCCGGGTGTTCGAGACGCGCCGGGCCGGCCAGCCGGTGAAGGCGTACCCCGCGCTGGTGGACGACGGCGACTCGGTGTCGGTGCGGCTGTTCGACTCGGAGGCCGAGCAGGCGGAGGCGATGTGGAAGGGCACCCGGCGGCTGATCCTGCTGGGCATCCCGGTCAACCCCGCGAAGTTCGCGTCCGAAAAGCTGACCAATCCTCAGAAGCTCGCCCTGTCCGCCAATCCGCACGGCTCGGTGCAGGCGCTGTTCGACGACTGCGCCATGGCCGCGGCGGACAAGCTGATCGCGGACTTCGGCGGCCCGGTGTGGGACGAGGAGTCGTACCGGAAGCTGTTCGACAAGGTGCGTGCGGAGATCGTCGACACGACGGTCCGCGCGGTCGGGCAGGTGCAGCAGGTGCTGGCCGCCTGGCAGGCCTGTGAGCGGCGTCTGAAGGGCGTCCGCAGCCCCGCGCTGCTGGGGAACCTCCAGGACGTCCGCACGCAGCTGGACGGCCTGGTGAAGCCGGGCTTCGTGACCGAGGCGGGGCTGCGCCGGCTGCCCGACCTGATGCGGTACCTGGTGGCCGCGGACCGCCGGCTCCAGCAGATGCCGGCGAACGCGCAGCGGGACACCACGCGCATGGCGAAGGTCCACGAGATGCGGGACGAGTACGCCTGGCTCCTGGAGCAGATGCCGCAGGGGCGACCGGTACCGCAGCAGGTGCGGGACATCCGCTGGATGATCGAGGAGCTGCGGGTCAGCTACTTCGCCCACGCGCTGGGCACGGCGTACCCGGTGTCGGACAAGCGGATCGTGAAGGCGATCGACGCGGCGGCGCCGTGACGGCACCCGCACACAGGGTGAGTTCGACCAGGAGGCTCCTGCTCCTGTAGAGTCCTTCTCGCAGCGCAACGCAGGAAAGCGCCGCGAATCAAGGTCCTGTGGAGCAGTTTGGAGTGCTCGCCACCCTGTCAAGGTGGAGGCCGCGGGTTCAAATCCCGTCAGGACCGCAGTGAAGAAAGCCCCGCCCCGAGCAATCGGTGCGGGGCTTCTTCGTGCAACGCCCCCACCACCGGACCATCCTCCACCTTGCCAAGGTGGAGGCCGCGCCCGCGGCGCAGCCGCAGACCGACACAGCAAATCCCGTCAGGACCGCAGTGAAGGAAGCCCCGCCCCGAGCAATCGGCGCGGGGCTTCTTCGTGCAACGCCACAACGCCTCCACCACCGAAGGCCCGTCACCCGTAAGGGATGGCGGGCCTTCCGTATGTGTGGATGCGTGCCGGCGGCCGGGGCCGCCCGGTGGGCTCCGCGGCAGGCCGGGACCCACGCGCCGTCCGGCGCCCTCGTCGCGGGCCGCTGCGCCGTCTTGACGGCCTCGCGGTCCCTCGGTACTCCAGGAACAGGGCACGTGCCCGCGGGGGACCCGGAGGTGGCGCATGACGGCATCGGCCAGGCACGAGACACGGGCGCTGCTCCGGGCGCATCTCGCGGCCGCGTCGTCGTACCGGCATCTCACCCGTCACTGCCCGGTCTGCCACCGTCTCCAGCGTCTGGCGCTGGACTCCGCGCCGCTCGACGGCGACGAACCCGTCGAGCCGTCAGGACCCGCCGAAGGTCCGCAGGAACAAGCCGTCACCCCCGCGCGTTCCGTTTAGCGCATATGCCGTCGGCTCAACAACCCGACTGGTATGTGACGGGTGTCACGGCATGAGTTTTCACAGACGCGGAACTTACGCCTCACCTACAACAGGTCAATTTAATATGTGCAATTGCACTATCCCCGACGCTCCGCCCCGGCCCCTCCGGGCCGATCCCACAGGCGCCCTCAGACTCCGACAAGCCCGCGCACAGAAGGCCGTTGAGGCGGGCCGGACCCGCGCACGGACCCACCACCGGCGCACAAAAAAGATCGCGCCGGACTCGGCGGAGTCCGGCGCGATCGACGACGCACCCGGTGTTCAGTCGGCCGTGAGGCTCTGACTCGGCTGGGCGAGGGGGCTGTTGGGGCAGTCCCCGCGTCGCTTGGAGCTAGGTGCCGGGCGTCACGGCCGGTGGGGGACCAGCCGGTTCTGCCCGGTTCGTGCTGTTCAGGCCTCGCTGCGCTGCTGCGGAATGCCCGCGAGCAGTGCGCGGACCTCGGCCTCGCGGTAGCGGCGGTGCCCGCCGAGCGTGCGGATCGACGTGAGCTTGCCGGCCTTCGCCCAGCGCGTGACCGTCTTCGGGTCGACGCGGAACATGGTGGCAACCTCAGCGGGGGTCAGCAGCGGCTCGGCATCAGGGGTGCGAGCGGTCATGAGCGGCCTCCTCGGGAGAACCGAACCTTCTCGGTTCTTTCCTCTAAATTCTGCACCTTGACCCGCGTTGCCCGAAATGGCGGACGCGAGTCGAGTCGGTTATAGGACGAACGGCTTGTCCTCGGCACTACAACTACACCATCTGTCCAGCCACGTCGGCCAAACCGATGGAATTGCCCTCCCAGGTGTTCATCAGCCGCGGAAGCCGATGGACCATGCCATAGCGGACAGTCACGCCCCTGTGACGATCAGTCACAGCAACGTGCAGGAGTCACCGGACCCCCCAAAGCGTGCAATGCTGAGATTCCGCCCATAGTGGAGCACAGCAGGACGGAGGAGTCCTCCCCGGACCCCTTGTCCTATTTTGGCATGAGGAGGGGCAAGCGACGCAAGGGCCTTGTACGTGCGGTCCGTCACGCTTGACACGCTTGAGACTTACGCCCGGAACAGCCGCTACGTCCGATGTCGCATCCGGATTGACGCGACTTCAACCACCTCAGGGCGAAGACAAAACCCCAAGAAGAGCGTTTGGTCAAACGTCAGTTCGCCGAGCGCAGGTCACGGACCGCGCGCCAGCGCTCGACGAGGCGCCCGTACGCCTCCGCCGCGCCCCCTTCGTCGCCCCGCCGCAGCGCCGCGATGCCCTCGCCGACGTCGGCCGCCGAGTGGTCGTCCTCCAGGGCCCCGGCCGGCAGGGCGTGCACGAGTCCCGCGTAGTCCAGCTCGACCAGCGAGCGCGGATGGAACTCCTCCAGCCAGCGGCCGACGTCCACCAGGCCGTCGATCAGCAGGCTCTCGTCCACGGCGTCGCGCAGCGCGCGCAGGCCCCGCGCCACCCGGCGCCGCGCCTGCACCATGGGCGTGCGGTAGCGCAGCACCGGGACCTCCCCGGCGGACCCGTTGCCGTACTCGCGCTCCTCGTCGTCGAAGAGGACGAACCAGTTGATCGGCACCTGCCAGGTGGAGGTGCGGATCCACGGCCGCGCGTCGGGGTGCTCGGCCAGCCACCGCTCGTAGTCCCGGGTGGCCTCGAGCCGCACGACGGGGGGCAGCAGGGCGTCCAGGACCGGCAGCGGGTACTCCTCGGCGAGCTCGCCCAGCGCCTGCCAGCCGCGCAGCCGGGTGCGCCACGGACAGACGCGGATCTCGCCGTCCGACTCCAGCACGAAGGCGTCCTCGCTCTCGTGCACCGGGACCGGCGCCGGCGGGACCGCCGCCAGGTCGGCCAGCGACCTGCGCAGCTCCTCCTGGTAGGAGGGGAGGTCGTCGCGCCGGGCGTAGCGCTCCCAGTGGCCCCGCTCGGGCTGCCGGAAGGCGGCCAGCGGTTCGTACACGCGCAGGTAGGAGGCGTAGGGGACGATCACCGAGGACACCTTGGTCACGCTCTGCTCCCTCCCCCGCGGGCCGCTGCGAAAACCTGTCCGGCACGCCTCCGGACGGGTGGGAAACCCCGGCAAATCGTCCCACGCGGTACTCCGGACGGAGGTGATCCGGGACACAGTGCCGCCGTCGGGCGCGGAAGGATCTACTCTCGTGCCACAGCCCCCGCCACCCGTACGGGAGCCCGTCCCAACCGCCGCTACTTACTCAGGAGTCACCACAGTGACCGACGTATCTGACGGCGTCCTGCACACCCTGTTCCGTTCGGACCAGGGGGGCCACGAACAAGTCGTGCTCTGCCAGGACCGTGCCAGCGGCCTCAAGGCCGTCATCGCCATCCACTCCACCGCGCTGGGCCCCGCCCTGGGCGGTACGCGGTTCTACCCGTACGCCTCCGAGGAGGAGGCCGTCGCCGACGCGCTGAACCTGGCGCGCGGGATGTCGTACAAGAACGCCATGGCCGGTCTCGACCACGGCGGCGGCAAGGCCGTGATCCTCGGGGACCCGGAGCGGATCAAGACCGAGGAGCTGCTGCTGGCCTACGGCCGGTTCGTCGCCTCCCTCGGCGGCCGTTACGTCACCGCCTGCGACGTCGGCACCTATGTCGCCGACATGGACGTCGTGGCCCGGGAGTGCCGCTGGACCACCGGCCGCTCCCCCGAGAACGGCGGCGCGGGCGACTCGTCGGTGCTCACCTCCTACGGCGTCTACCAGGGCATGCGGGCCGCCGCCCAGCACCTGTGGGGCGACCCGTCGCTGCGGGACCGCAAGGTCGGCGTCGCGGGCGTGGGCAAGGTCGGGCACCACCTGGTGGAGCACCTGCGGGCCGAGGGCGCCGAGGTCGTGATCACCGATGTGCGTGAGGACGCCGTCCGCCGGATCCTCGACCGGCACCCCGAGGGCGTGTCGGCCGTGGCCGACACCGAGGCGCTGATCCGCACCGAGGGCCTGGACATCTACGCCCCGTGCGCGCTCGGCGGCGCACTGAACGACGACACCGTGCCGGTGCTGACCGCCAAGGTGGTCTGCGGCGCGGCCAACAACCAGCTCGCCCACCCGGGCGTGGAGAAGGACCTCGCCGACCGCGGGATCCTCTACGCGCCGGACTACGTGGTGAACGCCGGCGGCGTGATCCAGGTCGCGGACGAGCTGCACGGCTTCGACTTCGACCGGTGCAAGGCGAAGGCGTCGAAGATCTTCGACACCACGCTCGCCATATTCGCACGTGCGAAGGAGGACGGTATTCCGCCGGCCGCCGCGGCCGACCGGATCGCCGAGCAGCGGATGACGGAGGCGCGTCCGCTGCGCTGAGGTCCGTGCGGGGCACCCCCGATCGGGGCGTTTCGCACACATGAGCGGTACCCGCCGGAGGGCACTTGGAGAGAACTCTCACTTCTCCCGGCGGGTCGACCGTCGATAAGTGGTTAAAATCGCGGTTGACCAGCGAGGACAGGGCGCCTCGACGGTCCCGGGCGCGGGCACGTCATGCGGGCGACGTACCGTATGGGCGCGGGCTCAGGTACCGTGGAAGCCCTACGGACCGGTCTCTCCACGGAGAGCCCGTTCTGGACCATGAACGCGTGTCAAGACTCTGGGGCCGTCGAGCCCCGTCGTTGAGGGGGTCGAGCCATGGGGCGCGGCCGGGCCAAGGCCAAGCAGACGAAGGTCGCCCGCCAGCTGAAGTACAACAGCGGTGGGACTGACCTCTCACGCCTGGCCGAGGAGCTGGGCGCATCGACGTCGAATCAGTCACCGAACGGTGACCGTTTCGAGGACGATGAGCAAGACGACGACCTGTACGCAAAGTACGCCGACCTCTACGAGGACGACGAGGAGGACGAGGACGGCCCGTCCTCGCAACAGCGTCGCGGCGCTTGACCTTGCGTGGTGCATGAGCCCGGTCGGTGACCTCGGTCACCCACCGGGTTCAGTGCTGCCCGGACCGGCCCCGACGGCCGGTGTGCTGCCCGCCCGGTCGCCGTGCGGGCAGCTTCGCCGTGCTCAGCTCGCGTAGTCGCCGACAAGAGCGGCACCTGTGGTGTGGTCACCGCGCTCGGTGATCTCGCCGGCCACCCAGGCGTCCACGCCGCGGTCGGCCAGCGTGGTGAGCGCCACGTCGACGGACTCCTGCGGCACGATCGCGATCATGCCGACGCCCATGTTCAGCGTCTTCTCCAGCTCCAGCCGCTCGACCGCGCCGGTCCTGCCGACCAGGTCGAACACCGGGGCCGGCGTCCAGGTGGAGCGGTCCACCGTGGCGTGCAGCCCGTCCGGGATCACCCGGGCCAGGTTGGCCGCCAGTCCGCCGCCGGTGACGTGGCTGAACGCGTGCACCTCGGTGGTGTGGATCAGCGCCAGGCAGTCCAGCGAGTAGATCTTGGTGGGCTCCAGCAGCTCCTCGCCGAGGGTGCGGCCCAGCTCGTCGATCCGGACCTCCAGCGACAGACCCGCCCGCTCCAGCAGCACGTGCCGGACGAGCGAGTAGCCGTTGGAGTGAAGTCCGGAGGACGCCATGGCGATCACCGCGTCACCCGAACGGATGCGGTCCGCGCCGAGCAGCCGGTCGGCCTCCACCACGCCCGTACCGGCGCCGGCGACGTCGAAGTCGTCCGGACCCAGCAGACCCGGGTGCTCGGCCGTCTCGCCGCCCACCAGGGCGCATCCGGCCAGCACACAGCCCTCCGCGATGCCCTTCACGACGGCGGCGACACGCTCGGGGTGGACCTTGCCGACACAGATGTAGTCGGTCATGAACAGCGGCTCGGCGCCGCACACCACGATGTCGTCCATGACCATGGCGACCAGGTCGTGGCCGATGGTGTCGTAGACGCCCAGCTGCCGCGCGATGTCGACCTTGGTGCCGACGCCGTCCGTGGCGGAGGCGAGCAGGGGGCGCTCGTACTTCTTCAGGGCGGAGGCGTCGAAGAGGCCGGCGAATCCGCCGAGGCCGCCGAGGACCTCGGGGCGCCGCGTCTTCTTCACCCACTCCTTCATCAGCTCGACCGCGCGGTCGCCCGCTTCGATGTCGACGCCCGCCGCTGCGTAGCTGGCACCAGTGTTCTGGGACATGGCTGTGAGAGCTTTCGTGTCGTCCGTCAGGGCTTACGGGCGGCGGATCGCGTCGACCGCGGCCGGGGCGGCGGTGCCGGCGGCCAGCTCGGTCTCCAACAGCTGCTTGCCGAGGAGCTCGGGGTCGGGCAGCTCCATCGGGTACTCGCCGTCGAAGCAGGCGCGGCACAGGTTGGGCTTGGCGATGGTGGTCGCCTCGATCATGCCGTCGAGCGAGATGTACGCCAGGGAGTCGGCGCCGAGCGAGGTGCCGATCTCCTCGATGGTCATGCCGTTGGCGATCAGCTCGGCGCGGGTGGCGAAGTCGATGCCGAAGAAGCAGGGCCACTTCACGGGCGGCGAGGAGATCCGGATGTGGACCTCTGCGGCGCCCGCCTCACGGAGCATGCGGACCAGGGCCCGCTGGGTGTTGCCGCGCACGATCGAGTCGTCGACGACGACCAGGCGCTTGCCCTTGATGACTTCCTTGAGCGGGTTCAGCTTCAGGCGGATGCCGAGCTGCCGGATGGTCTGCGAGGGCTGGATGAACGTACGGCCGACGTACGCGTTCTTGACCAGGCCGGCGCCGAAGGGGATGCCGGAGGCCTCCGCGTAGCCGATGGCGGCGGGGGTGCCGGATTCCGGCGTCGGTATCACCAGGTCGGCCTCGACCGGGGCCTCCTGGGCGAGCCGGCGGCCCATCTCGACGCGCGAGAGGTAGACGTTCCGGCCGGCGATGTCGGTGTCGGGGCGGGCCAGGTACACGTACTCGAAGACGCATCCCTTGGGCTTCGCTTCCGCGAATCGGGACGTTCGCAGTCCGTTCTCGTCGATGGCGACGAATTCGCCCGGCTCGATCTCGCGGACGTAGCTCGCGCCGCAGATGTCGAGGGCGGCGGACTCGGAGGCGACCACCCAGCCGCGCTCCAGCCGGCCGAGGACCAGCGGGCGGATGCCCTGCGGGTCGCGGGCCGCGTAGAGGGTGTCCTCGTCCATGAAGACGAGGCTGAAGGCGCCCTTCACCTTGGGCAGGACGACGTGCGCGGCCTGCTCCACGGTCACCGGCTCGCCGTCGGCGGCGCGCTGGCCGGCCAGCAGGGCGGTGATCAGGTCGGTGTCGTTGGTCGCGGCCACCTTGGGCGCGCGGCCGTTCTCCTTGGGGAGCTCGGCGACCATCTCGGCGAGCTGGGCCGTGTTGACCAGGTTGCCGTTGTGGCCGAGCGCGATCGATCCGTGCGCGGTGGCGCGGAACGTCGGCTGGGCGTTCTCCCACACGGAGGCGCCGGTGGTCGAGTAGCGGGCGTGACCGACCGCGATGTGACCCTGGAGGGAGCCGAGGGAGGTCTCGTCGAAGACCTGGGACACCAGGCCCATGTCCTTGAAGACGAGGATCTGGGAGCCGTTGCTGACCGCGATTCCCGCGGATTCCTGGCCCCGATGCTGGAGGGCGTAGAGCCCGAAGTACGTGAGCTTGGCGACCTCTTCGCCCGGAGCCCAGACACCGAAGACGCCACAAGCGTCCTGGGGGCCTTTCTCGCCGGGGAGAAGGTCGTGGTTGAGTCGTCCGTCACCACGTGGCACGCCTCCGAGTGTAGGCGAGATCGACCACTGGTCCGAATGCGGGATGCGGCCCCGCGGGCGGGTCAGCGGGCCGCGACGGCCCGTACCTCGGTTCCGTTTGCGCTGGTCAGCGTGAGGGTGTCGCCGTCGACCGCGTAACGGGCGGTGCCGTTGAAGAGCTTCGTCAGGGCCTTCTCGGCGTCCATGAGTGAGTCTTCGCACATCATTCGGGTCAGGGAGGGGACGCCGAGGGTGATATGGCCGTCGCGCACGGTGGCCTCGGCGTTCACCTGGTTGCAGCCCAGATTCCCGGCGACCGCGCCGCGCTCCTTGTCGAAGGTGAGGTGGGCGCGGCCGGCGCCGTCGGGGGTGGTGACGTTCCAGCGGGTCCCGTACAGCGGACTGTCCTCGGCCTCGGTGAGACGCACGGTGTCGCCGGAGGCGGAGGTCAGCGTGAGGCGGCCGCCGGTGACGTCGGCCTTCAGCTCTCCGGCGGCCAGGGCGCGGGCGACCGCCTTCTCGCCCGCCATGACCCGCTCGTCGCAGGCCCGCAGGGTGGTCTCCGGGTCGGTGAGGCGGACGCGGTCGCCGTCGGTGCGGAGCCGGGCCTCGAAGAGGTTGCAGCCGTAACTGCCGGTGGCCCGGCCGTCCTCGCCGAGGGTGAGGTGGGCGCCGCCCGGGGCACGGTGGGTGGCGCCGTCGACGGTGACGCTGTCGACGGTCCAGCGGACGCCGGTGACCGGCCGCTCCGCCTCGGCGGCTCCGCTGCCGGCGCCCGCCTTCTCGCTGCCGCAGGCCGCGGCGAGCGGGACGACGAGCACGGCGACGGCCGTCAGGGTCCTGCGCGCGGTGTGCTTCTGTCGGTCCATGCCGGTTCGACGGAGGGCCGGAGCGGGCGGTTCCCCCCGGTTCGGCACCCGCGTCTCAGCCGAGCAGCGGCAGGTACGGCCCGAGGTCGGCGCGCTCACCGCTCGCGCTGACCTGGGCGGAGGCGACGGCGTCCGCCCAGGGGAGCCGCCCGGCGGCCAGCCGGATCCAGGTGAGCGGGTCGGTCTCGACCACGTTCGGCGGGGTGCCGCGGGTGTGCCGGGGCCCCTCGACGCACTGCACCACCGCGAACGGCGGGACGCGCACCTCCGTGGACCCGCCGGGCGCCTTCGCGGCGAGCGCGTCGGCCAGCAGCCGCACGCAGGTGGCGAGCGCCTGCCGGTCGTACGGGACGTCCAGGCCGGGGACGGCGGCGTTCAGGTCGTCGGTGTGGACGACGAGCTCCACGGCGCGGGTGACGACGTAGTCGGTGAGGGGCAGGGCGCCCGCGCTGGTCGGAAGCAGTCTGCCGCTCGGGTGGGCGTCGAGGCGGGCGGTGAAGCGCTGCCCGGCGTCCGCCAGGTAGGCGTCCAGGTCGGGGTGGCCGGCGGCGAGCCGGTGCGCGGTGCCGGCGATGGCGGACGCGTCGGCGGCGATCGCGGCGGGCCAGTCGGTCAGCCGGGCGTCCTGCCGGACGGGCTCCGGCTCGTCCAGCAACCGGTCGACGGCCAGCAGCGCGACACCGATGTGCGCGACCAGCTCCCGCACGCTCCAGTCACCGAGCCGGGTCGGCGCGGCGAGCTGCTCGGGGGTGAGGTCGGCCACGGCGGTGCGCACGTTCTCGAACTGCGCCAGGACGGCGGCACGGGTCTTGGCGGGGTCGTAGGAGCGGGGGCGCTTCTTGGCCGGTGGCATGACGGAAGCCTAAGCGCGGGCGCCGACAGGCCGGGCCGGGATCTCGAACACCTCCGGACCCGACCCGGCGTCCGGACGCCACGACGAAGCCCCCGCCGGAAGGGGCGGGGGCTTCGTGCGAACGGTGTGCTGCGGCTCAGGCCAGCAGCGCCGGGATCGTCCCCTCGTGCGCCTCGCGCAGGTCGGTCAGGGGCAGCGCGAACTCGCCCTGGACCTCGACCGTGTCGCCGTCGACGACGCCGATGCGGGTGGCCGGCAGGCCGCGCGCGCCGCACATGTCGTTGAAGCGGACCTCCTCCGAGCGCGGCACCGCGACGATCGCGCGGCCGGCCGACTCGGAGAACAGGAACGTGAAGGCGTCGAGCCCGTCGGGCACGACCAGACGCGCGCCCTTGCCGCCCAGCAGCGCCGACTCGACGACCGCCTGGATCAGACCGCCGTCCGACAGGTCGTGCGCGGAGTCGATCATGCCGTCGCGGGAGGCGGAGATCAGGATCTCGCCGAGCAGCCGCTCCCGCTCCAGGTCGACCTTCGGGGGCAGGCCGCCGAGGTGGTCGTGGATCACCTGGGACCAGGCCGAGCCGCCGAACTCCTCGCGGGTGTCGCCGAGGAGGTACAGCAGCTGGCCCTCCTCCTGGAAGGCGACCGGGGTGCGGCGGGCCACGTCGTCGATGACGCCGAGGACGGCGACCACCGGGGTCGGGTGGATGGCCGCCTCGCCCGTCTGGTTGTAGAGCGAGACGTTGCCGCCGGTCACCGGCGTGCCGAGCTGCTTGCAGCCGTCCGCGAGACCGCGTACGGCCTCCGCGAACTGCCACATCACCGCCGGGTCCTCGGGCGAGCCGAAGTTCAGGCAGTCGGAGACCGCGAGCGGCTTCGCGCCGGTCGTGGCGACGTTGCGGTAGGCCTCCGCGAGGGCGAGCTGGGCGCCGGTGTACGGGTCGAGCTTGGCGTAGCGGCCGTTGCCGTCGGTGGCGATCGCGACGCCGAGGCCGGACGCCTCGTCGATGCGGATCATGCCGGAGTCCTCGGGCTGGGCGAGGACGGTGTTGCCCTGCACGAAGTGGTCGTACTGCTGGGTGATCCACTGCTTGGACGCCTGGTTGGGCGAGGCGACCAGCTTCAGGACCTGGTCCTTCAGCTCCTCTGACGTCTGCGGACGCGGCAGCTTGTTCGCGTCGTCCGCCTGGAGCTCGTCCTGCCAGGACGGGCGGGCGTACGGGCGCTCGTAGGTCGGACCCTCGTGCGCGACCGTGCGCGGGTCGACGTCGACGATCTTCTCGCCGTGCCAGAAGATCTCCAGACGGTCGCCGTCGGTCACCTCGCCGATGACGGTGGCGATGACGTCCCACTTGTCGCAGATCTCGAGGAAGCGGTCGACCTTCTCCGGCTCCACGACCGCGCACATGCGCTCCTGCGACTCGCTCATGAGGATCTCCTCGGGCGAGAGCGTGGAGTCGCGCAGCGGGACGTCGTCGAGGGTGACGCGCATGCCGCCGGAGCCGTTCGACGCCAGCTCGCTGGTCGCGCAGGACAGGCCCGCCGCGCCCAGGTCCTGGATGCCGACGACGAGCTTCTCCTGGAACGCCTCCAGGGTGCACTCGATGAGCAGCTTCTCCTGGAAGGGGTCGCCGACCTGCACCGCGGGGCGCTTCGAGGGCTTGGCGTCGTCGAAGGTCTCGGAGGCCAGGATCGACGCGCCGCCGATGCCGTCGCCGCCGGTGCGGGCCCCGTACAGGATGACCTTGTTGCCGGCGCCGGACGCCTTGGCGAGGTGGATGTCCTCGTGCCGCATGACGCCGATGGCGCCGGCGTTGACCAGCGGGTTGCCCTGGTAGCAGGCGTCGAAGACGACCTCGCCGCCGATGTTGGGCAGGCCCAGGCAGTTGCCGTAGCCGCCGATGCCGGCGACGACGCCCGGGAGGACGCGCTTGGTGTCGGGGTGGTCGGCCGCGCCGAAGCGCAGCGGGTCCACCACGGCGACCGGGCGCGCGCCCATCGCGATGATGTCGCGGACGATGCCGCCCACGCCCGTGGCCGCGCCCTGGTAGGGCTCGACGTAGGAGGGGTGGTTGTGCGACTCGACCTTGAAGGTGACCGCGTAGCCCTGGCCGACGTCGACGACGCCGGCGTTCTCGCCGATGCCGACGAGGAGGGCGTCGGACTCGGGGGCCTTCTCGCCGAACTGGCGCAGGTGGACCTTGCTGCTCTTGTACGAGCAGTGCTCGGACCACATGACGGAGTACATCGCGAGCTCGGCGCCGGTCGGGCGGCGGCCGAGGATCTCCACCACCCGCTCGTACTCGTCCTTCTTCAGGCCCAGCTCGGCCCAGGGCAGCTCGACGTCGGGGGTCGCGGCCGCGTGCTCGACCGTGTCCAGAGGCGTCCGGCTCATGCGTTGACCAGCTTCTTGAGGATCGAGGTGAAGAACGGCAGGCCGTCGGTACGGCCCGTACCGATCAGCGGCTCGACGGCGTGCTCGGGGTGCGGCATCAGGCCGACGACGTTGCCCGCCGCGTTGGTGATGCCGGCGATGTCGTTGAGCGAGCCGTTCGGATTGAAGTCCATGTAGCGGAACGCGACGCGGCCCTCGGCCTCCAGCTCGTCCAGCGTCCGCCGGTCGGCGACGTAGCGGCCGTCCATGTTCTTCAGCGGGATGTGGATCTCCTGGCCGGCCGTGTAGTCGGTGGTCCAGGCGGTGTCCGCGTTCTCCACCCGCAGCTTCTGGTCGCGGCAGATGAAGTGCAGGTGGTCGTTGCCCAGCATGCCGCCGGGGAGCAGGTGCGCCTCGGTGAGGATCTGGAAGCCGTTGCAGATGCCGAGGACGGGAAGGCCCGCCTTGGCCTGGTCGATGACGGTGTCCATCACCGGCGAGAAGCGCGCGATGGCGCCGGCGCGCAGATAGTCGCCGTAGGAGAAACCGCCGCAGAGCACCACGGCGTCGACCTGCTTGAGGTCCTTGTCCTTGTGCCAGAGGGCGACGGGTTCGGCACCGGCGACGCGGATCGCGCGCTGGGTGTCCCGGTCGTCGAGGCTGCCCGGGAAAGTGACGACGCCAATACGAGCGGTCACTTCGCCGCCTCCGCGACTTCCTCGACCCGGACGGTGAAGTCCTCGATCACGGTGTTGGCGAGGAAGGATTCCGCAAGATCGTGGATACGGGCGAGCGCGGTCTCGTCGACCGGCCCGTCAACTTCCAGTTCGAATCGCTTTCCCTGGCGGACGTCCGAGATCCCCTCGAAACCCAGTCGCGGCAGTGCGCGCTGCACCGCCTGGCCCTGGGGGTCGAGGATCTCCGGCTTGAGCATGACGTCGACTACGACGCGTGCCACTGGCACTCCCGGTGTGTGGTGCTGAGCAGGTCCCTTCAGACTACCCGCACAAAATTTCTACGCGAGTAGAGTTGTAGGAAACTACGTGAGCGCCGTCACGATTCGGCATCGCGGGGAGACCTGCGGGAAAAGATCCGGGAAAGATCGGCGTTCTTCCGCACATCGCTATTGCGCCCGGACACGCGGGGAGATTTAGTCGGGCTTCCCATTGCATTGCCGGGCACTGTACAAATGAATTGTCATTAGCAGATACTTTGCCCGATTACAGGCGGACAGCCGACATCTCGGCGACGTACCGGCACGTCATCACGGCGGCCGGACGGAAGAGGTGTCGCACGAAGGGACCGATATTCGTGGCGCAGAAGGTCGTGGTCACTCTCTTCGACGACATCGACGGTTCGGAAGCGGCGGAAACGATCGCCTTCGGGATCGACGGCACGTCGTACGAGATCGACCTGAACGAAACCAATGCCAGGAAACTGCGCGAGGCGCTCGAGCCCTACGTGGACGCCGGCCGCAAGCGCGCCCGCTCCGGCAAGGCCTACCGGCAGACCGAGGTCGCCCCGGACCCGGCGGCCGTGCGCGCCTGGGCGCAGGCGAACCGGATGGACGTCCCGGCCCGCGGCCGCATCCCCAAGAAGGTCTACGAGGCGTTCGCCGCGGCCCGCTGAACCGCCCCCGACTCGGCGTCCGGCGCGGCACCCGGCACCTGCCCGAGCACCCGGAACCGCACCCGCGTGCGGGGCCGGCCCCGGCCGGGTGACCCCCGCCGACGGCCGGTCACCGGGCGCTATCGGCAACCGACTTGCGCAGCCCCCCTGCTGATCAGCTAAAGTCTGGAGCACGCCGAGGGGCGAGGCCGAAAGGCCCGGCCCGAGGACATGCGGGTGTAGTTCAGTAGTAGAACATCCCCCTTCCAGGGGGAAGGCGCAGTGTGCAATTCCTGTCACCCGCTCTGCACCGACTTACCGACCACGCTTGTGGATCAGGTAAGCTGGTGCCCGCGCCGATCGGTGAGAGCCGGTCGGAGGCAATGCGGACGTAGCTCAGTTGGTAGAGCGCAACCTTGCCAAGGTTGAGGTCGCGAGTTCGAGCCTCGTCGTCCGCTCGGGAACAAGACCCCGGTCCATCGGACCGGGGTCTTTTCGTGTGCTCGGCTCGTGTTCCCGGCGCGTGTGCCCACCTCACGGCGCCTTCTCCGCGCGGCCGTCTGACATTTGTCATGTCCAGTGATGACACGGCGCACTGCCCCGCCCTCCCGCCGGACGCGATGCTCGAGGCATGGAAACGAACGGACTTGAGCACGTGATCGAGGTCACAGGGCTGCGGCGCGTCTACGGGGGCGGGTTCGAAGCGGTACGCGGGATCGACTTCTCCGTGCGGCGCGGGGAGATCTTCGCCCTGCTGGGCACCAACGGCGCCGGCAAGACCTCCACCGTCGAACTGCTCGAAGGGCTGGCCGCACCGGCCGGCGGACGCGTACGGGTGCTGGGCCACGACCCCTACACCGAGCGCGCCGCCGTACGGCACCGCACCGGTGTGATGCTCCAGGAAGGGGGCTTCCCCTCCGAGCTGACCGTCGCCGAGACCGCCCGCATGTGGGCGGGCTGCGTGTCCGGCGCCCGCCCCGAGCGGGAGGTGCTGACGCTGGTGGGCCTCGAATCGCGGAGCGACGTCCGGGTCAAGCAGCTGTCCGGCGGCCAGCGCCGCCGCCTGGACCTGGCGCTCGCGCTGCTCGGCGACCCCGAGGTGCTGTTCCTCGACGAGCCGACCACCGGACTCGACGCCGAAGGCCGCCACGCCACCTGGGAGTTGGTGAGCGCCCTGCGCGACGCCGGCACCACCGTGCTGCTCACCACGCACTACCTGGAGGAGGCCGAGAACCTCGCCGACCGGCTCGCGATCATGCACGAGGGCCGGATCGCCGTCACCGGCACCCCGGCCGAGGTCACCGCGACCGAACCGTCCCGGATCACCTTCGACCTGCCCGACGGCTACCACCTGGGCGACCTCCCGCCGCTCGGCCCGATGGGCGTGAGCGACCACACCGTGGACGGCCGCACCGTCCGGCTGCGCACCCGCGACCTCCAGCACTCGGCCACCGAGCTGCTGGTGTGGGCGCGCGGCGCCGGCGTGGAGCTGCGCCGGCTCGACGTGCGCTCGGCCTCCCTGGAGGAGGCGTTCCTCACCATCGCCAAGGACGCCTCGGCCACCGCGCCGACCGGCGCGACCACCCAGGAGTACGCGGCATGAGCACCCCCACGACCACCCCCACGAC
>MUNG01000204.1 GCA_002154585.1 Streptomyces pseudogriseolus | reverse complement strand
GCGGTGTGATTACCCGATCGGGTGGGTTCGGAGCGCGTCGTCGCTGCGGTGTCCGCGGGCGCTGATAGCCGTGAGGCATGCCGCTCACCTCCCCTCACCCCGCCCCGCGAAGCCCCCGGCGCCCGGCACGGCCGGGCCTCCGTCGTACCGCCCAGGCGCTGCTCGCCTCCGCCGTCGGCGTCTGTCTGGTCGCCGCGAGCGGCCCCGTCGAGCCGCTCGGCATCGGGGACCCGCTGTTCCCGCACCTCGGCAACCCCGGATACGACGTGCAGGCGTACGAGCTGGATCTCACCTATCCCGGGCGCAACGACCGGCCGCTGGAGGCCGTCACCACCATCGACGCCCGGGTCACCGCCGAGCTGGACCGGATCAACCTGGACTTCGCCCACGGCACGGTCCGCTCGGTCGACGTCGACGGCGAGCCGGCCGCCTTCGCCGGTGCGGGCGAGGACCTGGTGATCACCCCCGGCGACGACCTCGACCGGGGCGACGCGGTGCGCATCACCGTCCGGCACACCAGCGACCCCCGGCGGCCCGAGGACCGCGAGGGCGGCTGGGTGCGCACCGCCGACGGCCTCGCCATGGCCAACCAGGCCGACGCCGCCCACCTGGTGTTCCCGGGCAACGACCACCCCTCCGACAAGGCGATGTTCACCTTCCGGATCACCGTCCCGGACGGGTACACCGCCGTCGCCAACGGCCTGCCCACCGCCGTCGACCGCGCCCCCGGGACCACCACCTGGAGCTACCGGACACGCAACCCGATGGCCACCGAACTCGCCCAGGTGTCCGTCGGCCGTTCCGCCGTGGTGCACCGCACCGGACCGCACGACCTGCCCCTGCGGGACGTCGTCCCCGCCGAGCACCGCACCGCCCTCGAACCGTGGCTCGCCAGGACCCCGCGGCAGATCTCCTGGATGGAGGACCGGGTCGGCCGCTACCCCTTCGCCACCTACGGCCTGCTGCTCGCCGAGGCCTCCACCGGCTTCGCCCTGGAGACCCAGACCCTCTCCCTCTTCGAGCGCGACCTGTTCACCGACCCCGCCCTGCCCGCCTGGTACGTCGAGTCGATCATGGTGCACGAGCTGGCCCACCAGTGGTTCGGCGACAGCGTCAGCCCCCGCACCTGGGCCGACCTGTGGCTCAACGAGGGGCACGCCACCTGGTACGAGGCGCTGTACGCCGAGGAGCGCGGCGGCAGGTCGCTGGAGAGCCGGATGCGGGCCGCGTACGAGTCCTCCGACGGCTGGCGCGCCGCCGGAGGACCGCCAGCCGCGCCGAAGCCGCCCGAGCCGGGCCGCAAGATCGGCATCTTCCGTCCGGGCGTCTACGGCGGCGCCGCGCTGGTGCTGTACGCCCTGCGGCAGGAGATCGGACGGGAGTCGTTCGACCGGCTGGAGCGCGCCTGGGTCGCCCGGCACCGCGACGGCAACGCCTCGACCGCCGACTTCGTCCGGCTCGCCTCCGAGACCGCCGGCCGCGACCTCACCGGCTTCCTGCACGCCTGGCTGTACGACGACACCACCCCGCCCATGCCCGGTCACCCCGACTGGCGCTCCTCGAAGCGGGCCGCGACGGAGGAGTCCGGCCCCCACACCCGCGAATACCGGCACGGGCACCTGCCCGGCCCGCACGGGCATCGGCCGGCCGCGGGCGGGGAATGACGGCGGGGAATAACACGGTGACGAGACGGGCCGTGCCGTGCGACCATCGTCGGGTCCGCGCGACCGGGGAAACGGGAATCTCCCGGGGTACCCGGACGTTGTGGACAGTGACGGAGGGCCGTCGGCCCGCCCCGTCGCCGCAGACGGCAACCCAACGACGTAAGGACCCAATGACCTCCTCTTCTTCCCCTTCCCAGGACACCAAGCGCTTCGCGCACAGCCACGCCGAGGGTCTTCGGGCCGATGCCCTGATGGAAGAGGACGTCGCCTGGAGCCTCGAGATCGACGGGAAGCGGGACGGCGACCAGCTCGACCGCTCCGAGCGTGCGGCCCTGCGCCGTGTCGCCGGCCTCTCCACCGAGCTCGAGGACGTCACCGAGGTCGAGTACCGGCAGCTCCGCCTGGAGCGCGTCGTGCTCGTCGGGGTGTGGACCTCGGGCACCGTGCAGGACGCCGAGAACTCCCTCGCGGAGCTCGCCGCCCTCGCCGAGACGGCGGGCGCCCTCGTCCTCGACGGCGTGATCCAGCGCCGGGACAAGCCGGACGCGGCCACCTACATCGGCTCCGGCAAGGCCGAGGAGCTGCGCGACATCGTGCTCGAGTCGGGCGCGGACACCGTCATCTGCGACGGTGAGCTCAGCCCGGGCCAGCTCATCCACCTCGAGGACGTCGTCAAGGTCAAGGTCATCGACCGTACGGCCCTGATCCTCGACATCTTCGCCCAGCACGCCAAGTCCCGAGAGGGCAAGGCGCAGGTCGCGCTCGCGCAGATGCAGTACATGCTGCCGCGGCTGCGCGGCTGGGGTCAGTCGCTGTCCCGGCAGATGGGCGGCGGCAAGGGCGGCGGCCTCGCCACCCGTGGTCCCGGTGAGACCAAGATCGAGACGGACCGGCGGCGGATCCGCGAGAAGATGGCGAAGATGCGCCGGGAGATCGCGGAGATGAAGACCGGCCGCGAGATCAAGCGCCAGGAGCGCAAGCGCAACAAGGTGCCGTCCGTCGCCATCGCGGGCTACACCAACGCGGGTAAGTCCTCGCTGCTCAACCGCCTCACCGGCGCGGGCGTGCTGGTGGAGAACGCCCTGTTCGCCACCCTCGACCCGACCGTGCGCCGGGCCGAGACCCCGAGCGGCCGGCTCTACACGCTGGCCGACACGGTCGGCTTCGTCCGGCACCTGCCGCACCACCTGGTCGAGGCGTTCCGCTCCACCATGGAGGAGGTCGGCGACTCCGACCTGATCCTCCACGTGGTGGACGGCTCGCACCCGACCCCGGAGGAGCAGCTCGCCGCCGTGCGCGAGGTGATCAGGGACGTCGGCGCCACCGACGTGCCCGAGATCGTCGTGATCAACAAGGCGGACGCGGCGGACCCGCTGACCCTGCAGCGGCTGCTGCGGACGGAGAAGCGCTCCATCGCCGTCTCGGCCCGCACCGGCCGGGGCATCCCGGAGCTGCTCGCCCTGATCGACAACGAGCTGCCCCGCCCGTCGGTGGAGGTCGAGGCCCTCGTGCCGTACACCCACGGCAAGCTGGTGGCGCGTGCGCACGACGAGGGCGAGGTGATCTCCGAGGAGCACACCCCGGAGGGCACGCTGCTCAAGGTGCGGGTGCACGAGGAGCTGGCGGCCGAGTTCGCGCCGTACGTTCCCATTCCGGCCGGCTGACCCGGACCGCGGACATGTGACGAGGGCCCGCCCCCTGCCGAGCGCAGGGGGCGGGCCCTCGTCGTGTACGGTTCAACCGCCGCCGTAGGTCCTGCTCATGTTCTGGTACAGCGCCTCGGCGTCCGGGCCGAGCCGCGGGCCGGCGAGCCAGGTGTGGTCCAGCGGGCCGATCGAGGTGTTCGACACCAGCACCGTCTCACCGCCGGCCACCCGGAACCAGCCGCCGCCCGACGAGCCGCCGGTCATCGTGCAGCCGATGCGGTACATGTCCGGCAGATTCGGGGCGAGCGAGAAACGGCCCGCGGTGTCCAGGCACTTGAACATCCGCAGCCCGTTGTACGGCGGCGCCGCCGGGTAGCCCCAGGCGCCGACGGTGCCCGCCTCGGCGGCGGTCGGGCCGGAGAAGTCCACGTCGAGCGCGGCGCCGACGGTCTCCTCCAGCGACGCGGAGCCCTGCTCCGGCTTCACGTGCAGCACGGCGTAGTCGTACGCCGCCCCGTCGCCGCCGCTCTCCGAGCCGCCCTGGATCCAGCCGTTCGAGGTCGACGCCCAGTCCACCCACCAGTTGCCGTACGGGGCGACCTCGGAGGCGCCCGCCTGGGCCAGCTCCGCCTCGGACCGGCCGTAGTCGTTGTAGGCCGGGACGAAGACGATGTTGCGGTACCAGCCGCCGCTCGCGCCGGCGTGCACACAGTGCCCGGCGGTCCACACCAGGTTGGACTTCCCCGGGTGGTTGACGTCCTTGATCACCGTGCCGGAGCAGACGGCCGAGCCCTCGGGGGAGTCGAAGAACACCTTCCCGACCGGGGCCGCGTTCTCGTGGTACGGCGTCCTCTCCGCCTGGGCGGTCACCGGCGCCGGCTCCGGATCGCTCAGCCCCTGGGCCGCGGAGGCGTCCTGGGTGGTGACCGTCTTCTCGGCCTCCTCCGCGGACCGCATCCGCTCGGGCTTCCAGAGGCCCTCGATGACCGGGTTGACGAAGTCGCGCGCCTCGCGCAGCCACTCGTCCTTGTCCCAGTCCTGCCAGCCGCCGTCCCGCCAGCGGTCCACGTCGATGCCGTGGTCCTTCAGACGGTCGGCGAGGTCGGCCGGGACGCGGGCGCCGCCGCCCGCGTCGTCCCCGGCGCGGCTCGCCGTGGCGTCGGGCCGGTCGGCCGCCTTGTCCTCCGTGGACCCGCCGCAGGCGGTCGCGGTGAGCGCCACCGCGGCGAGCAGCGTGCTCGCGGCGAGGGCGGTCCGCCGTCCGCGCCTGCGCGGGACGGACGTGGGAAGGGAACGCATGCTGTGGTGACCCCCGTCACTACTCGAAGTTCGTACGCCGCGGCCCGGATGTTCCGTCGTCCGCCCCGGGCGCGCGGCGCCACCTGGGGCGGACGGACCGGTCACTGACCGGCGAACTTCTCGCTGACCGCGTCGTAGACGCCCTTGGCCTCCTCGCCGAGCCGCGGCCCGGCCAGCCAGCCGGTCGTCACCGGGCCGATGGACGTGTTGGAGACCAGCGCCGGCTCGCCGTCCTGGCCGGCCGCGATCCAGCCGCCGCCGGAGGAACCGGCGGTCATGGTGCACCCGATGCGGTACATCGTCGGGTCGGACGCGCTCAGCGACAGCCGGCCCGGCTTGTCCTCGCAGGAGTACAGGGACTGCCCGTCGTACGGCGGCGCGGCCGGGTAGCCGATCGCCGTCATGTCCTCGATCTTCGGCACGGCAGGCGCGTCGAAGTCCACCGGCATGGCCGAACCGACCGTCTCCTCCAGCGACTTGCCGTCGCCGCCCTTCTCCGGCGTCACATGGATGACGGCGAAGTCGTAGGGGGCGCCGTCACCGCCCGTCGCGCCGCCCTGCTCGATCCACTGGTCCGAGGTCTGCGCCCAGTCGCCCCACCAGATGCCGTACGGAGCGACCTCCTCCTTGGCGGCCCCGCCGACCTCCTGCGCCGGCATGCCCGAGTCGTTGTACGACGGCACGAAGGCGATGTTGCGGTACCAGCCGCNNNNACGTCGTCGGCAGGGCCTTCGCCTGCACTGGCTTCGGCGTCGGGTCGGTCACGCCCTGGTCGCCGGAGATGTCGTTCTCGTCGACCTCCGGCTGGTCCGGCTCGTCGGCGTCCCGCATGCGGTCCGGGTCCCACAGGTCCTCGATGATCGGGTTGACGAAGTCCTGCGCCTCACGCAGCCACTTGTCCTTGTCCCAGTTCTTCCAGGCGCCGTCCCGCCACTTGTCGAGGTCGATCCCGTGCTCCTTGAGCCGGTCCGCGATGTCGTCCGGGATCTTGAGCTTGCCGTCGTCGGCGGCGGCCGTTGCGGAGCTGTCCCCGCTCGCGTCGGTGTCGCCCGACTCGCACGCGGTGGCGGTGAGGGCGAGGGCGGAGGCCAGGGCAACTGCGGCCACCACGGGGGAGGTTCTGCGTGACCGCCTCCTCTCGCGGCGGGCGGTGGACGACGGCCGTATGGATCGCATGATCTGAACTCCCCCTGGATTGAACGGTGGTGGTACGACGCCGGCGTCAGTTCCGACCCGGGCGGGTCGCAGTGCCGCTCCGACGGCTGGGACAACGGCACCACACACTAGGCGTTCGCCGTGGGGGACGTCCGACGGAACGGCAACGGTTCGGCTACAAGGGTTCTGACCTGGCCGGTCGTGTGCGGATCTTGTGGAGCGGGGGCGTGGGGGCGCGG
>MUNG01000203.1 GCA_002154585.1 Streptomyces pseudogriseolus | reverse complement strand
GCCCGGGGGTCGGCGCGACCCGGAGCACGGCCCGCCGTCCGGATGAGGCAGTCTTGTCCCGTGCCCGAACCAGAGACCAGTACGCCCCGACCCGACGCGCGCCCCGCCCATCCGCACACCGCGACGCTGAAGCGGCTGGAGCAGTCGTCCGGCTCGCTCGCCGCCCAGGCCATCGCACGCATGGACGAGACGCTGCCCTGGTACCGGGCCATGCCGCCGGAGAACCGTTCCTGGATCGGCCTGGTCGCCCAGGCGGGCATCGCCGCCTTCACCGAGTGGTTCCGGCACCCCGACGCCCCGCAGGCCATCTCCACCGACGTCTTCGGCACCGCGCCGCGCGAGCTGACCCGGGCCATCACGCTGCGGCAGACCGTGGAGATGGTGCGCACCACGATCGAGGTGATGGAGTCCGCCATCGACGAGGTGGCGGCCCCCGGCGACGAGAGCGTGCTGCGCGAGGCGCTCCTCGTCTACGCGCGGGAGATCGCGTTCGCCACCGCCCAGGTGTACGCCCAGGCCGCCGAGGCACGCGGTGCCTGGGACGCGCGTCTGGAGTCGCTGGTGGTGAACGCGGTGCTCAGCGGGGAGGCGGACGAGGGGGCCGTCTCGCGGGCCGCCGCGCTCGGCTGGAACTCCCCGGAGCATGTGTGCGTGGTGCTGGGCACCGCCCCCGACGGGGACTCCGAGCTGACCGTGGAGGCCATCCGGCGGGCCGCCCGGCACGCCAAGCTCCAGGTGCTGACCGGGGTGCTCGGCGACCGGCTCGTCGTCATCGCGGGCGGCAGCGACAACCCGCTGGCCGTCGCGAAGTCGCTGATCGGCCCGTACGCGGCCGGTCCCGTCGTGGCCGGACCCGTGGTGCCGGACCTGCTGGCCGCGACCCGGTCCGCGCAGGCCGCCGCCGCGGGACTCAAGGCGTGTTCCGCCTGGCAGGACGCCCCGCGCCCGGTGCTGGCGGACGATCTGCTGCCGGAGCGCGCGATCGCCGGGGACCCCTCGGCGCGTGAGCAGTTGGTGGAGGAGATCTACAGACCGCTCGAGGAGGCCGGCGCGGCGCTGCTGGAGACGCTCAGCGTGTATCTCGAGCAGGCGAGCAGCCTGGAAGGCGCGGCGCGGATGCTGTTCGTTCACCCCAACACCGTTCGTTACCGGCTCCGACGTGTGACAGACGTCACCGGCTGGTCACCCTCCGATGTACGCTCGGCGTTCACCCTGCGGATCGCGCTGATCCTGGGGCGTCTGGCCGATGGTGATCTCCAGAGCTAGCTTTTTGTCGGGGGTCGACAAAACCCCCTCCGGTTCTTCGTCCTTGTCCCCACGGGCCGCCGCGCCCGTACGCAAGAGAGAGTGTGAGAGTGCTCGTACTCGTCGCTCCCGGCCAGGGCGCCCAGGCGCCCGGCTTCCTGACCGAATGGCTCGACCTCCCCGGTGCCGCCGACCGCGTCGCCGCGTGGTCGGACGCCATCGGCCTCGACCTCGCCCACTACGGCACCAAGGCCGACGCGGACGCGATCCGCGACACGGCCGTCGCGCAGCCGCTGCTGGTCGCGGCCGGGCTGCTGTCCGCCTCGGCACTGGGTGACATCACCCCCGGCGCGGTCGCCGGTCACAGCGTCGGCGAGATCACCGCCGCCGCCCTCGCCGGCGTCCTCGACGACGACGCCGCCCTCGCCCTGGTCCGCAAGCGGGGCCTGGCCATGGCCGACGCCGCCGCGGTCACCGAGACCGGGATGGCGGCGCTGCTCGGGGGCGACCCCGAGACGACCGTGGCGCACCTGGAGAAGCTCGGCCTGACCCCGGCGAACATCAACGGCGCGGGCCAGATCGTCGCGGCCGGCACCACGGAGCAGCTCGCCGCGCTGGAGTCCGACAAGCCCGACGGCGTCCGACGGGTCGTCGCGCTCAAGGTCGCCGGCGCCTTCCACACCCACCACATGGGTCCGGCCGTCGACGCGCTGGCGGAGGCCGCCGAGGCCCTCACGCCCGCCGACCCGAAGGTCGCCTACGTGTCGAACAAGGACGGCAAGGCGGTCACGTCCGGCGCCGAGGTGCTGGAGCGCCTGGTGGGCCAGGTCGCCAACCCGGTCCGCTGGGACCTGTGCATGGACACCTTCAAGGAGCTCGGCGTCACGGCCCTCCTGGAGCTCTGCCCCGGCGGCACCCTGACCGGCCTGGCCAAGCGTGCCCTGCCCGGTGTCAGGACGCTGGCCTTGAAGACCCCCGCCGACCTCGACGCGGCCCGCGAGCTCATCGCCGAGCACGCCGCCTGACGCCCTTAAGGAGCCGACCCGCATGGCGAAGATCAAGCCCAGCAAGGGCGCCCCGTACGCGCGCATCCTCGGCGTGGGCGGCTACCGTCCCACCCGGGTCGTGCCGAACGAGGTGATCCTCGAGACGATCGACTCGTCCGACGAGTGGATCCGCTCCCGCTCCGGCATCGAGACCCGGCACTGGGCCTCCCCCGAGGAGACCGTCGCCGCGATGTCGATCGAGGCGTCCGGCAAGGCGATCGCGGACGCCGGGATCGACGCCTCGCAGATCGGCGCCGTCGTCGTGTCGACCGTGTCGCACTTCTCGCAGACCCCTGCCGTCGCGACCGAGATCGCCGACAAGCTGGGCACGGAGAAGGCCGCCGCGTTCGACATCTCCGCCGGCTGCGCGGGCTTCGGCTACGGCCTGACCCTCGCCAAGGGCATGATCGTCGAGGGGTCCGCCGAGTACGTCCTGGTGATCGGCGTGGAGCGGCTGAGCGACCTGACCGACCTGGAGGACCGTGCGACGGCCTTCCTGTTCGGCGACGGCGCGGGCGCCGTGGTCGTCGGCCCCTCGCAGGAGCCGGCCATCGGCCCGACCGTGTGGGGCTCCGAGGGCGACAAGTCCGAGACGATCAAGCAGACCGTCCCCTGGGACCGCTTCAGGATCGGCGACGTCTCCGAGCTTCCCCTGGACAGCCAGGGCAACATCAAGTTCCCCGCGATCACCCAGGAAGGCCAGGCGGTGTTCCGCTGGGCCGTGTTCGAGATGGCGAAGGTCGCCCAGCAGGCGCTGGACGCGGCCGGGATCAGCGCGGACGACCTGGACGTCTTCATCCCGCACCAGGCCAACGTGCGGATCATCGACTCGATGGTGAAGACCCTGAAACTGCCGGAGCACGTCACGGTCGCCCGTGACATCCGCACCACCGGCAACACCTCGGCCGCCTCGATCCCGCTCGCGATGGAGCGGCTCCTGGCGACCGGCGAGGCGAAGAGCGGCGACACCGCGCTCGTCATCGGCTTCGGGGCGGGTCTCGTGTACGCCGCGACTGTCGTTACCCTCCCCTAGGCACTCCGTGCCGGATCATGCATCCGGTACAGGAGGAAACACCGCCACACCCTCTGGAATCACAACGAAGGAGCGCCATCATGGCCGCCACTCAGGAAGAGATCGTCGCCGGTCTCGCGGAGATCGTGAACGAGATCGCCGGCATCCCGGTTGAGGACGTCCAGCTGGACAAGTCCTTCACCGACGACCTGGACGTCGACTCGCTGTCCATGGTCGAGGTCGTCGTCGCCGCCGAAGAGCGCTTCGACGTCAAGATCCCGGACGACGACGTCAAGAACCTCAAGACCGTCGGCGACGCGACCGACTACATCCTCAAGCACCAGGCCTGAGCCGCGCGGGGCGTGAGCCCCGCCAGGGCCGGGAGCCCCCGGCCCCGCCACCCGGCGGTGGCGCCGTACGCATTCTCGTCAATCGTTGGAGAAAGAATTCCGATGAGCTCGACCAATCGCACCGTGGTCGTCACCGGTATCGGCGCAACCACACCGCTGGGTGGCGACGCGGCCTCTACCTGGGAGGGCCTCGTCGCCGGACGTTCCGGCGTGAAGCCCCTGGAGCAGGAGTGGGCCGCCGAGCAGGCGGTCCGCATCGCGGCCCCGGTGGCCGTGGAGCCCACCGAGGTCATCCCCCGGCCGCAGGCCCGCCGCCTGGACCGCTCGGCGCAGTTCGCGCTGGTCGCGGCCAAGGAGGCCTGGGCGGACGCCGGGTTCGAGGCGAAGGCCGGCGAGGACCCGAACGTCGACCCCGACCGGCTGGGCGCGGTGATCGCCTCCGGCATCGGCGGCGTGACGACCCTGCTGGACCAGTACGACGTGCTGAAGGAGAAGGGCGTCCGCCGCGTCTCCCCGCACACCGTCCCCATGCTGATGCCGAACGGCCCGTCCGCGAACGTCGGTCTCGCGGTCGGCGCCCGCGCGGGGGTGCACACCCCGGTGTCCGCGTGCGCCTCGGGCGCGGAGGCCATCGGCTACGCCATCGAGATGATCCGCACCGGGCGCGCCGACGTGGTCGTCGCGGGCGGCACGGAGGCGGCGATCCACCCGCTGCCGATCGCCGCGTTCGGCAACATGATGGCGATGTCCAAGAACAACGACGACCCGCAGGGCGCCTCGCGCCCCTACGACGTCGCCCGGGACGGCTTCGTCCTCGGCGAGGGCGCGGGTGTGATCGTCCTGGAGTCCGCCGAGCACGCCGCCGCGCGCGGCGCCCGCGTCTACGCGGAGGCGGTCGGCCAGGGCATCTCGGCCGACGCGCACGACATCGTGCAGCCGGAGCCGGAGGGGCGGGGCATCTCGCACGCCCTGCAGAACCTGCTGGACCGCACGGACCTGGACCCGGCGGAGATCGTGCACGTCAACGCGCACGCGACGTCGACGCCGGCCGGTGACATCGCCGAACTGAAGGCGCTGCGGAAGGTGTTCGGGGACGACGCGGACCACATGGCGGTCTCCGCGACGAAGTCGATGACCGGGCATCTGCTGGGCGGCGCCGGCGGTGTGGAGTCGGTGGCGACCGTGCTGGCGCTGTACCACCGGGTGGCTCCGCCGACGATCAACGTGGAGAACCTGGACCCCGAGGCCGAGGCGAACGCGGACGTCGTGCGCGGGGAGGCGCGGAAGCTGCCCGTGGACGGGCGGATCGCCGCGCTGAACGACTCGTTCGGGTTCGGGGGGCACAACGTGGTGCTGGCGTTCCGAACGGTTTGATCGCCCTCTCGGGCGGTTTTCGGAAGGGGTTCACCTCTGGGAGGTGGGCCCCTTTCCCGTTGTAAGGGCTGGGCGCGCAGTTCCCCGCGCCCCTATGGGGCGCGTCCCTGCGAGGCGTCCCTAGACCACCTGGTGGAGCCAGCGGACCGGGGCGCCCTCGCCCGCGTAGCGGAAGGGTTCGAGTTCGTCGTCCCAGGGCTTGCCGAGGAGCTTGGCGATCTCCGACTCCAGGTCGGTGTCCTCCGTGCGGGAGCGGACCAGGGCGGCGCGCAGGCGGTCCTCGGGGATGAGGATGTCGCCGTGGATGCCGGTGACGGCGTGGAAGATGCCGAGGTCGGGGGTGCAGCTGTAACGCTCGCCCTCGGCGGTGGGGCACGGCTCGGAGGTGACCTCGAACCGCAGCATCTGCCAGCCGCGCAGCGCGGAGGCGAGCTTGGAGGCGGTGCCGGCCTGACCCTGCCAGGAGAACTCCGAGCGCCAGGTGCCGGGGGCGGCCGGCTGGCGGATCCAGTCCAGGCTGACGCGCGTGCCGAGCACCCCGGCGACGGCCCACTCGACGTGCGGGCACAGCGCGCGCGGCGCGGAGTGCACGTACAGAACTCCACGAGTCGTCACCGGAACCTCCGGGCTGAGCGGGTCGTCTTCGATCGGGCGGTGCGGTCACGGCCCGGCGGGCCGCGTTGAGGGCGAGGCTACCGTGCGACGGGGCAAGGAGTGTGACGTACCGTCCGTCCCGGTGGCGGGAAAGTCGTGCCGTTCACCCGGCAGGACGTCTGTGCGGGCGCCGGGGTTCATTCCGGACGGGCCACTCGGAGGAGCGGGAACTCCCGTGCGTTGTTATGGGTTGGGGGACGGCACGGACGTGGTGGGACGCTCGGGGAGGCGGCGGATGGCTCAGGCGACGCGGAGGCGGGGGCGCCGTGCGCGGGCCGTGCTCGCCGTGGTGGCGGCCGTCGCGTTCGGCGTGGCGGGCTGCGACGCGGGCGGCGGTCAGGAGCCCGGCGCGGCCGCTTCGAGGACGCCTTCGCCGAGGCCGACGCCACTGTGGGACACCCGGCCCGGCTCGGTGGCCGCGGTGGGCGACTCCATCACCCGGGGGTTCGACGCGTGCGCGGTGCTGACGGACTGTCCGGAGGTGTCGTGGGCCACGGGTGACAGCGAGGAGGTCGACAGTCTGGCCGTACGGCTGCTGGGGCGGGCCGGGGCGGCCGGGCGGAGCTGGAACTACGCGGAGACCGGCGCCCGGATGGAGGACCTGCCGGAGCAGATGGCGCGGGCGGTCCGGCGCCGTCCGGAGCTGGTGGCGGTGATGGCGGGGGCGAACGACGCCTGCCGGGAGAGCGTCTCGGCGATGACGCCGGTGGCCGAGTTCCGCGCGGACTTCGAGGCGGCGCTGCGCACGCTGCGCGAGGGGCTGCCGAAGGCGCAGGTGTACGTGGCGAGCGTGCCCGACCTGAAGCGGCTGTGGTCGCAGGGGCGGACCAACGCGCTGGGCAAGCAGATCTGGAAGCTGGGCATCTGCCCGTCGATGCTGGGCGACGCGGACGCGATGGACACGGCGGCGGTCGAGCGGCGGGCGGCGGTGCAGCAGCGGGTGGAGGACTACAACGAGGTGCTGCGCGAGGTGTGCGCCGAGGACCGCCGGTGCCGCACGGACGACGGCGAGGTGTACGCGTACCGGTTCGGCACGGCGCAGCTGAGCCGCTGGGACTGGTTCCACCCGAGCGTCGAGGGTCAGGCCGAGCTGGCCGAGATCGCGTACCGGACGGTCACGGCGCCGGGGCCGTGACCTATTGTTTCGCACATGAACGAACTCATCGGCACACTTTCCGACGGCACGCCGGTGCACCGGTGGACCCTGGAGCGGGCGGGCGTACGGGTACGCATCCTGTCGTACGGCGGGATCGTGCAGGACGTCGAGGTGCCGGACCGGGACGGGCGGACCGGGAACGTGGTGCTGGGGTTCGACGGCCTGGACGGCTATCTCGCGCGTCCGGAGCCCTTCCTGGGCGCCCTGATCGGCCGGTACGCCAACCGGATCGGCGGCGCGCGCTTCACTCTGGACGGCGTCGAGCACGTCCTCGCGCCGAACGACGGGCCGAACTCGCTGCACGGCGGTGAGCGGGGCTTCGACAAGCGCGTCTGGGACGTCACCGAGGTGGCGCACGGGCTGCGGCTGTCGCTGGTCGCGGAGGACGGCGAGGAGGGCTTCCCGGGCCGGCTGGAGGTCGCGGTGACCTGCACGCTGGACGAGCGGGGCGCGCTGCACCTCGCGTACGAGGCGGTCACGGACGCCCCGACGCACGTGAACCTGACGAACCACACGTACTGGAACCTGGCCGGTTCCGGCACGGCGGGCGGGCACGAGCTGCGGGTGGCGGCGTCCCGCTGGACGCCGTCCGACGCGGAGCTGATCCCCACGGGCGAGCTCGCGGACGTCTCCGGCACCCGGTGGGACCTGCGCGAGGCGCGCAAGGCGGGCGGCGGCTACGACGACAACTTCGTGCTGGACAAGGGGGTGACGGCGGCGCCCGAGGAGGTGGCCGAGCTGTACGACCCCGCGTCGGGCCGGGTGCTGTCGGTGGCGACCACCGAGCCGGGCATCCAGGTGTACACGGCGGACCACATCGGGGAGCCGTTCGAGCCGGGCGCGGGCATCGCGCTGGAGACGCAGCACTTCCCGGACTCGCCGAACCGTCCGGAGTTCCCGAGCACGGTGCTGCGGCCGGGCGAGGTGTTCCGCTCGGAGACGGTGTACGGCTTCTCCGTGCGGTAGCGGGCGGGCGGCCTCCGCGCGGGGCCCTCATGACGCACATGAGCCCCGGTCCGGGGTCAGGGTCCCGGGCCGGGGCTGTTCATGGGCTACCCCACCGGGACCCGACGTTAACCGCTGAACCACTCCGGCGGCCGGGGATCCGGGGCCCGCGGCGAATTACGTACGAACCCTTCACATCCGGCCACGGGGTGTCCCCTCGCGGCCGGACGCCCCTCGGACGGTGTGCCGCGCACCGTGGTGTGATCCACGCCGGCCGGGCGATACTGCGGGCTTCCGGCATCCACCCGTACCCCACGACGACGGAAGGCCCCCTCCTGTGATCTCACCCCGTGTGCGCACCGGTGTGCTCGGTCTGGCCCTGCTGACCGCCCTGTCCGCCCCCACGACCGCGACCGCCGCAGGACCGGCGGCCCCGGGTTCCGCCGCCCCGCCGACCGTCGAGGAGCTGCGCCTCGACCGGGCCGCGCCGCAGGAGATACTCCGCCGCTCCGGCTTCGACACGGTCGCGCCCGCCTTCGCGCGTGCCCTGGACCGGGCCCGCTCCTACGCGCAGGCGCGGCGGGTCGTCGAGCGGGAGGGCTCGGCGCTGTGGCGCAGAGCCGTGGACCGGGTGCAGGGCCGGGGCCCGGCCGTCGGCGACCTGAGCCGGGACGACGACCGGCCGCTGTACTGGGCGCGGCTCGGCATGACGCGTGAACTGCGCGGCTGGGAGCCGCGGTTCGGTCTGGACGAGGCGCGGCGGGCGAAGCTGCTCGACACGCTGGAGCGGACCTCGCGCGGGCAGACGGCGATCCGGTATCCGCACGGCAAGGGCCTGAAGCGGGTGCTGGTGACCGGGTTCGACCCGTTCACGCTGGACCGGGACATCCGGATCTCCAACCCGTCGGGGGCGGTCGCGCTGGCCCTGGACGGCACGGTGATCGAGACGGCGAGCGGCCCGGCGCGCGTCGAGACGGCCGTGTTCCCGGTGCGCTGGCGGGACTTCACGGACGGCACGGTGGAGCGGGCGCTGCGGCCGCACCTGCCGGAGGTCGACCTGTTCACCACGGTCAGCCAGGGCCGGGTGGGCCGGATCGACGTCGAGCGGACCAACGGCGCCTGGCGGGGCGGCTTCGGCGACAACGAGAACACCGGCACCCCGGAGATCGTGCCGGTGTCCGACCCCGCCTCCCAGCCGCAGTGGACGTCGACGACACTGCCGTACGCGGCGATCACGGCGGCGGAGACCGGACGGTTCCCGGTGTACGACAACACGAGCGTGACGGAGATCCCGGCGGGGGGCACGGAGCCCGTCGTACGGCCGGACGGGCCGACCCCGGGCTCGACGGCCCGCGCCGGGGGCGGCGGCGACTACCTGTCCAACGAGATCGCCTACCGGGCGACGCTGCTGCGCGACCGGCTCGGGCTGCACGACACGCTGCCGGGCGGCCATGTGCACACGCCGGTGCTGGAGTTCGGGGCGGGCAACACCACGGAGGTGACCGACCCGCAGTTCGTGCGCAACCGGCTGGACATCGTCGCCCAGGTGCGCGCGATCGTGTCCGTCGCGGTCAGTGCGTCGGAGCGAGCGCGAGACTGACGCCGAGGCCGGCCAGCGCGGTCCCGATCACCTTGTTCAGGACCCGCTGGCCGCGCAGCATCAGGCCGCGCATCCGGTCGTGGGAGAAGAACAGCGCGACGGCGGCGAACCACAGCAGGTGGGCGAACGACATGAACAGGCCGTAGCCCGCCTGCCGGAGCAGCGGGGTGCCGGGGCCGACGACCTGCGCGAACGTCGAGACGACGAACAGCGTGGTCTTGGGGTTGAGGACGTTGGTCAGGAACCCGGTGCGCAGCGCGGCGAGCGGGGTCAGTCCGGCGCGGTGCTCCAGGTCGACGGTGACCTCGGCGCGGGTGCGGAAGGTGCGCACGCCGATGTACACGAGGTAGGCCGCGCCGGTCATTTTGACGACCGTGAACAGAAAGGCGGAGGAGGCGATCAGCAGCCCCACGCCGAGCATGGTGTACGTGACGTGGACCAGGACCCCGGCGGCCACCCCGGCGGCGCCCAGCAGCCCCGTACGGCGGCCGTACAGGTAGCTGTTGCGGACCACCATGGCGAAGTCGGCGCCGGGGGCGATCACCGCGAGGACGGTGATCGCGGCGACGGCGAGGACCTCGGTCACGCGCCGACGCCCTCCTGCCGCTGCCCGGCGGTGTCGCCGTCCGCGGTGTCCTCGGTGTCCTCGGTGGCCTCGCCCCTCAGGTCGCGTGCCATGAGGGTGGCTCCGGCGACCGCGCCGGGCATCAGGAACACCGCGACGAACGGCACGAGGAACGCCACCGCGAGAGGCGTGCCGAAGCCCCACACGAGCGTCTTGCGGGAGCGCAGCAGCGCGAGGCGCTCGCGCACCTCGACGCCGCGCCGCTGGAGGGCGACGGCGGTCAGCTCCTCGGTGAGGAAGAAGCCGGTGACGAAGAAGCCGATCACCGGGACGACGGTCTGCCCGGCGACCGGGACGAACCCGAGCGCGAACAGCAGCACCGCCCACACGGTGGCCCGCACGAGGACGCGCAGGCTGTCGCGGGCGGAGATCCACAGCTCCCGCCACAGCGGCAGGTCCGACTCGGGCGCGGTGCCGTCGGGCGAGACGTCCCGGTCGACCCGCTCGGAGAGGCTCTCGTAGAAGGGCTGCCCGACGAGCAGGGTCGCCGCGGTGAAGGTGAGCACGCTCAGCAGCAGGGCGAGGGCGAACAGCACGGCGGTGAGGAAGCCGCGGAACAGGCCCGCCCAGGGGTCGGCCCAGTCGTCGGCGAACGGCGTCGCCCAGCCGATCAGGTCGGGGCCCCACAGGGCGAGGGCGACCAGGGCGGCCGCGTACAGCACCAGGGTGATCAGTCCGGGCAGCAGCCCGAACCCGTAGGCCCGGCCGTGCCGGCCCACCCACCGCTGGCCCTTCAGCAAGTACCGGAAACCCGCCCCGAGATCGCGCATGGGAGGACTGTAGCGGGACCCCGGCCGGCGGGACGGGGCCGCACCCCACGTCCAAGGGTGCGGCCCTCGCCGTACGCAACGACCCCGGCCGGGCGGGCGTCACGGGGTGAGGGTGGCCTCGGCGGCCTCCTCCCCGTCCGCGGTGGCCCTGCGCGGGCCGTCCGGTCCGCGCAGGGCGACGACGACCAGCAGGACGGCCATGACGGCGACGCCCGCCCACATGGCCCGCTGCCAGCCCTCGACGAAGGACTCCTGGGCGGCGTGCACCAGGGCCGAGGCGTGGCCGCCGGTGCTCGGGGCCACCTCGACGGCGTTGGCGATGCCCTCCCGGGCGGTGTCCGCGGCCTCCCGGGGGACGCCGTCGAGCCGGTCGTCGACGGCGGCCCGGTAGCCGCCGGCCACGAGCGCGCCGAGCAGCGCGACGCCCAGCGCCGTGCCGAACTCCCGGGTGATGTCGTTGAGGGCCGAGGCAACGCCCTGCCGTGCGCGGGGCAGGGAGGCGGTGATCGCCTCGGTGGAGGGCGTCATCGACAGGCCCATGCCCGCGCCCATGGCGATCGTGCCGGGCAGCACGGACAGGTAGCCGCCGTCGACGGAGACGAACAGGGCCATCAGCGCGAGTCCGAGGGCGGACAGCGCGATGCCCGCCGTCGTCGTGGACCGGGCGCCGATCACGGCGGCCGCCTTGGGGGCCAGTCCGGACGTCGCCATCATGACGACGGCCATGGGCATCATCGCCGCCGTGGACAGCAGGCCCGACCAGCCCAGCACGGCCTGGAAGAACGGGAAGAGGACGACGGCGACACCGGCCTGGACCCCGAACACGACGAGCAGCGTCAGGGAGCCGCCGGCGAGCCCCCGCTCGCGGAACAGGCGTACGTCCAGCAGCGCGGTGTCACCCCGGCGCAGCTCCCAGGCCACGAAGGCGACGGCCGCGGCCAGTCCGGCCGCGAGACCGGTGAGCGTCCCGGGGGCGGTCCAGCCCCGCTCGGGGCCTTCCTGGAGGACGAAGATCAGGCCGACCACGGCGACGGCGGACAGCAGCGCGCCCGACGTGTCGAAGGAGGAGGCGGCGCGTTCACGGGAGTCGGGCACCGACCGCACGGTCGCCACCAGGGCCACGGCCGCCAGCGCCACGGGCAGCGCGAACAGCCACCGCCAGTCGGCGACGTCCACGAGGAGCGCGGAGAGGAACATGCCGAGGATGCCGCCGCCTCCGGCCACCCCGGTCCACACGCCGATCGCCTTGCCGCGCTCCTTCTCCGGGAACGTGGAGGTGATCACGGCCAGAGTGATCGGCATGATCATCGCGGCGCCGGTGCCGGCGGCCACCCGGGCGCCGATCATCACGGCGGCCGACGGGGCGAACGCCGCCACCACGCCGGCCGCGCCGAACAGGACCAGCCCCGCGATCAGCACGGGTCTGCGGCCCAGGCGGTCGCCGACCGCGCCGAGCGGCAGCAGCAGGGCGGCCAGGGCGAGGGTGTAGACGTTGACGATCCACAGGACGGTCGTCTGGGAGGCGCCCCATTCGACGGCCATGTGGGTCTGGGCGACGTTCAGGCCGGACACCGACGCGACGACGGCCATCAGCGCGATCGACACGGCGGCCAGGACGGCGCGGAGCTGTCGCGCGTCCGGCGTGCCGGCGCCGCTCTCTGGCGCGTCCGCCGCCCGGAAGGGCTGGTCGCTGCTCATGTTCTCCTCCGGAGAAGGGCGTGCGGGATCGACGCCGGAACGGGCCGGCCGCCGACGAGGGACGACGCGGGACGGCCGGCGCTCCGGCCACCGCCCCGCTCTGCCACGACGCTAAGCGGGTATTGCGGCAAGGGCATACGATGTTGCCTATGACGCAAGAAGACGGCGGACTGGACGGCCTCGTACGCAAACGGATCCGTGCACTGCGGGTCGCGCAGGGGTGGTCCCTGGAGGAGCTGGCGACCCGGGCCGGCCTCAGCCAGTCGTCGCTGAGCCGGATCGAGAACGGGCAGCGCCGGCTCGCCCTGGACCAGCTCGTCGTCCTCGCCCGCGCCCTGGACACCACCTTGGACCAGCTCGTGGAGAGCGCCGGCGACGACGTCGTCGTCAGCCCGATGGTCGACGGCGTCCACGGCCTGATGCGCTGGCCCGTGAAGGGCGACCCCGGGATGAGCGTGGTGCGCCAGCGGCTGACCGCTCCCCCGCCCGACCGTCCCGCCCGGATGCGCGCCCACCCCGGCCGGGAGTGGCTGGTCGTGCTCTCCGGCACCGCGGTCCTGATGCTGGGCCACCGCCGCTACCGCGTCGAGACCAACCAGGCCGCCGAGTTCCCCACCATGACGCCGCACGCGATCGGGGCGGAGGGCGGCCCGTGCGAGATCCTCGGCATCTTCGACCGCGACGCCCGCCGCGGCCACCAGCGGGACACCGGCGACCGCCCGGAGGACGGCGGCCGGCGGGACCGTCAGGGCCCGGCCTGAGACGCCCGCGCGAAAAGGAACCGCACCCGGCGGCACGGTTCGTGCGGCCGGGTGCGGTCCAAGAGGGCTGAGGGAGACCTGTCGTCAGGAGCTCTCCCGTCAGAGCTTGACGATCATCTTTCCGGTGTTGTCGCCGCGCAGGACGCCCAGGAAGGCCTCCAGGTTGTTCTCGATGCCCTCGACGACCGTCTCGCGGTACTTCAGCTCGCCCGAGCGGATCCAGGCGCCGACCTCCTCCACGAACTGCGGCTGGAGGTCGTAGTGGTCGCCGACGAGGAAGCCCTCGATGCGGCCGCGGGTCTGGATGAGGCGGGCGAGGTTCTTCGGGCCGGGCGCGGGCTCGGTGTTGTTGTAGACGGAGATCGCGCCGCAGACGGCGATGCGGCCGTCCCGGTTCAGGGAGCCGATGGCCGCCTCCAGGTGGTCGCCGCCCACGTTGTCGAAGTACACGTCGACGCCGTCGGGGGCGGCCGCGCGCAGCTGCTCGCTCACGGGGCCGTTCTTGTAGTTGAACGCGGCGTCGAAGCCGTACTCCTCGGTGAGGAGCTTGACCTTCTCGTCGGAGCCGGCGGAGCCGATCACCCGGGAGGCGCCCTTGAGCTTGGCGATCTGGCCGACCTGGCTGCCGACCGCGCCGGCCGCGCCGGACACGAAGACGGAGTCGCCCTCCTTGAAGGAGGCGGTGCGCAGCAGGCCCGCGTAGGCGGTGAGGCCGGTCATGCCGAGCACGCCCAGGTACGCCGACAGCGGCACGGCGGACGGGTCCACCTTGACGGCGCTCTTCGCGTCCACGACGGCGTACTCACGCCAGCCGAGGAAGTGCAGCACGCGGTCGCCGGCGGAGATCCCCTCGGCGTTGGACGCGACGACCTCGCCGACGGCACCGCCCTGCATGGCCTTGCCCAGCTCGTAGGGGGCGACGTAGGACTTGGCGGCGCTCATCCGGCCGCGCATGTACGGGTCGACGGAGAGGTACTCGTTGCGCACCAGCACCTGGCCCTCGCCCGGGGTGCGGACCTCTGCCTCGACCAGCGCGAAGTTCTCCGGCTCGGGCCGGCCGACGGGCCGGCTCAGCAGGTGCCACTCACGGGCGGTGGCGGGGGGCGTGGGGGTGTCGGACATGAAGAGCGCCTTTCCTCGAATACTTCAGCACCTGAAACAACCATGCGGCTGAATATTTCAGGATGTCAAGCAGATGGGTACCCTGGCGGGCATGGCCACACCCCGTACCGCGTCCCGCCGTCCCGACGCTCTCACCCTGGAGGTCGTCGAGCTGATCGGCGAGGTGGTGGCGCGCTACCACGAGGAGTACGAGGAGGCCGCCGCCGGGCACGCGCTGACCGGCGCGCAGGCGCGGCTGCTGAGTCTGCTCAGCCTGGAGCCGCTGCCCATGCGGAGGCTGGCGCAGCGGCTGAAGTGCGAGCCGTCGAACGTCACCGGCATCGTGGACCGGCTGGAGGCCCGCGGCCTGGTGGAGCGCCGCCCGGACCCGGCGGACCGCCGGGTGAAGCTGGCGGCGGCGACGGACGAGGGGCGGCGGGTGGCGCGCGGCCTCCAGGAGTCGCTGCGGTTCGCCCGCGAGCCGCTCGCGGGGCTGTCCGACCAGGAGAGGGTCGCACTGCGGGACGCGCTGCGGCGGATGCTGGGGGACGCCGGGTGACGCGCTGAGGCCGGACCGTCGGCGTGGCGGGCGGGCCGCTCAGGTCAGCGGGGGCCGAGCCCGCTTCTCAGGTGCACCACCACAGGAACCGCTCGCACGTCTTCGTCGGCTCGGGTTCCGGTTCGGGCGCTTCCGTGGTCGGGTCCGGGTCGGGAGCGTCCGTCTCCGGGGGATCCTGCGGGGGCTGCTCGGTCGTCGGCTCGCCGGCCGTGGCCGTCCCGGCGGGGGCCGACGAGGCGGTCGCCCCGGCCGACTCCTTGTCCGCCTCCCCCGACTCCTTGTCCTCGGGGGCGGACGCGGACGCCGAAGCGGAGTCCGACGCCCCGGCACTGGGGGACGCGCCCGGCTTCCCCGCGCCCGGGCCGCTCCCGGTCGCCGACGCGCTCGGCTCGACCTCCTCCGACCCTCCGTCGACCGACTCCTCGCCCGCCACCGCCGGACGCGGGTCGGAGCCGGGCGCGTCCAACCCCAGTTCCGCCAGGCTCAGTCCGCCGGCCGCGAGGACGAAACCCGCGACGATCAGCAGGGTGCGGTTGCGCCGGCGGCGGTGGGCGGCCGCCTTCCGGTCCCGGCGGCTCTGCCCGGCGCCCGGGTCCTCGTCCTCCGGCGGCGGCGCGGCCTCCGGCGCCCGTCCGCGCCGGCGCCGGTCCGCACGCCGTCCGCGGGGCGCCGCGTCCGCCGCCGGGTCCTCGCGCGCATCGGGGTCGTCGCCCCCGGAGCCGCCGCCGTCGCCGTCGTACCCGTCGCCGTACCCGTCACCCGTGCCGGTCCCCGGGGGCGAGCCGCCGTCGGGCGCGGCCTGCTGACGGGCGCGCAGCGTCTCCACGGGCGTGCCGCAACCAGGGCAGGCCAGAGCGCCGTTGAGGTGCCGTCGGCACGGGTGACAAAAGTCCATGACGCGGGAAGGTTAGGTTCCGCTCCGGCCCGGTTCCTAGGGCTTGCTGTGAAGGTTTGGTGCGGACCCTTACGCAATGGTTTCGAAACTGCCGAAACCGAAACACGCGCGACCCATTGACACCCCCGCCGCGCCATCCTTACTGTCTCGCCAGCATTTCGAACGTGTGACGAAATATCGAACGTGTCGAACCGCCGCATCCTATGCCAGTCACCACAGCAGCGAGGGGCCAACTGCCGTGCGCATCACCGGAATCAGCACACACGTGGTCGGGACGCCGTGGCGCAACCTGACGTACGTCCAGGTGCACACCGACGAGGGAATCACCGGGGTCGGCGAGACCAGGATGCTCGGCCACACCGACGCCCTCCTGGGCTATCTGAAGGAGGCCGAGGCCAACCACGTGCTCGGCTCCGACCCGTTCGCCGTCGAGGACCTGGTCCGCCGCATGAAGTACGGCGACTACGGCCGCGCGGGCGAGATCGTGATGTCCGGCATCGCGGTCGTCGAAATGGCCTGCTGGGACATCAAGGGCAAGGCGCTCGGCGTCCCCGTCTGGCAGCTGCTGGGCGGCAAGGTCACCGACAAGGTCAAGGCGTACGCCAACGGCTGGTACACCACCGAGCGCACCCCGGAGGCGTACCACAAGGCGGCGCGCGCGGTCATGGAGCGCGGGTACCGGGCGCTGAAGATCGACCCCTTCGGCACCGGTCACTTCGAACTCGACCATCAGCAGACCCTGTACGCCGTCTCCCTGATCGAGGCGGTGCGGGACGCGATCGGTCCCGAGGCTGAGCTGATGCTGGAGATGCACGGACGCTTCTCCCCCGCCACCGCCGTCCGCCTCGCGCACGAACTGGCGCCCTTCCGGCCGGCCTGGCTGGAGGAGCCGGTGCCGCCGGAGAACCTCAAGGCGCTCCAGAAGGTCGCCGCGAAGGTGGACATGCCGGTCGCGACCGGTGAACGCATCCACGACCGCATCGAGTTCCGCGAGCTGTTCGAGAACCAGGCGGCCGACATCCTCCAGCCCGACGTCGGCCACATCGGGGGCATCTGGGAGACCCGCAAGCTGGCGGCGACCGCCGAGAGCCACTACATGCTGGTCGCCCCGCACAACGTCGGCGGCCCGGTGCTCACCGCCGCGTCCCTCCAGGTCGGTTTCACCACCCCGAACTTCAAGATCCTGGAGCACTTCAACGACTTCGCCGACGCGGAGATCAAGAAGGTGGTCAAGGGCGCGCCCGTGGTGGACCCGGAGGACGGCTGCTTCCACCTCTCCGACGCGCCCGGCCTGGGCGTCGAGCTGGACGTGGACGCCGCCGCCGAGTTCCCGCAGCAGCAGGCCCGGTTCGACCTGTGGGCCGAGGGCTGGGAGCAGCGCAGGCCGAAGGGGACGGGGCAGTGAGCGTCGCCGTCGTCGTCGAGGCGCCCGGACGGCACCGCCTGGTGCCGCACGAGCCGCGGGAGCCCGGTCCCGGTGAGGCGCTGGTGCGCGTCCACGCGGTCGGCATCTGCGGCAGCGACCGCGAGGTGCACCAGGGCAACCGCCCCGAGGGATACGTCCGTTACCCGCTCACCCCCGGCCACGAGTGGTCCGGCACCGTCGCCGCCGTGGGCGCCGGGGTGCCCGGGAGCCTGGCCGGACGCAAGGTGGTCGGCGAGGGCTTTCGCAACTGCCAGGTGTGCGACCGCTGTCACGCCGGCGAGACCACGCTGTGCACGGCGGGCTACGAGGAGACCGGCTTCACCCAGCCGGGCGCCATGGCCCCCACGCTGACCCTGCCCGCCCGGCTGCTGCACGTACTGCCGGACGACGCCGACCTGACGGCGGCGGCGCTGCTGGAGCCGGCCGCGTGCATCGCCGCCGCCGCGCTCAAGGCGCGCGCGGTGCCCGGCGAGCGGGTCGCCGTGGTCGGCACCGGCACTCTGGGGATGTTCGCGGTGCAGTTCCTCAAGGCCGCCTCGCCCGCCGAGCTGCTGGTGGTGGGCACGCGCCCGGACCGGGCCGAGCTGTCCCGGCGGTTCGGCGCCACCGGCTTCCGCACCAAGGACCAGCCCCTGCCGGACGACGTCGACGTGGTGATCGAGACGGCCGGGTCCGCCGACGCGGCCCGTACCGCGGCCGGGCTGCTCCGGCGCGGCGGGCGTCTCGTGCTCACCGGCATCCCGGCGCCGGGCGCGGACGGGCTCGACCCGACCGACCTGGTGGTGCGGCAGCTGGAGGTGCACACCGTGTTCGGCGCGCCGCCGGACGCCTGGGCGCACACGGCGCGGATGTTCGCGGCCGGGCTGCTCGACCCGCTGCCGCTGGTCACCCACGAAGTCCCGCTCACCGCGTTCCCCGACGCCATCGAGCTGGTGGGGTCCGGCGACCCGAAGGTGGGCAAGGTCCTGCTGCGTCCCTGAGCCCGCGCCGGTACGGGGACACGCCAACGGCCCCGTACCGGCGCGCCCCGGGCCCGCCCCCCTCCACACCCGCTCCGTCTTCCGTTCCGCCCGGACCCGGCCGGCCCGCGCCGCGGAGCGCGAACCACGTCCGACATATCGAACACCGAAGGACACCCAGTGACCGACGCTTCCGTCACGGCGCCCCGCAGGCCCGGTGAGCAGGCGCTCACCGCGCTCGGCCTGGCCGCGCCCGCCCTCGACCCCGCCGACGCCTCACCGCACTCCTTTCCCGGCGGTGGCCGCTGGCGCACCGAGGTCCCCTCGTGCGAGGGGCCCGAGGCGCTGGCGGTGGTGCTGAAGGAGGCCTCCCGCCTCGACGTGCCGGTGCACCGGATCAGCCAGGGCAGCGGCGTGTGGATGCTGACCGACGCCGAGATCACCGAGATGGTCGAGGCGACCGCCGAACGGGACATCGAGCTGTGCCTGTTCACCGGCCCGCGCGGCACCTGGGACATCGGCGGCTCGGTCCGCACCGACTCGCACGGCGCGGGGCTGCGCGCCCGCGGTCTCGACGCGGTGGCCGGCTGTGTCGAGGACGCGGTGCGCGCGACCGAACTGGGCGTCAGATGCCTGCTGGTGGCCGACGAGGGCGTGCTGTGGACGCTGCACCGGGCGCGCGCGGCGGGCATCCTCCCGGCGGACACCACGCTGAAGGTGTCCGCGCTCGTCGGGCCGGTCAACCCCACCTCGTTCGCGGTGCACGAGCAGCTCGGCGCGGACTCCATCAACGTGCCCAGCGACCTGACGCTCGCCCATCTCACGGAGATCCGGCGGGTGTCGGCGGCGCCGATGGACATGTACATCGAGGCGCCCGACGACCTGGGCGGTTATGTGCGGATGTACGAGGTGGCCGAGCTGATCCGGCGCGGCGCCCCGGTGTACCTGAAGTTCGGGCTGGCCAAGGCGCCCGGCATCTACCCGTACGGCCACCACCTGCGGGAGGTCGCCCTGGCCACGGCGAAGGAGCGGGTGCGGCGCGGCCGGCTGACGCTGGACCTGCTGGCACGGCACGGCGCCGACGGCGGTATGGCGCCGCTCGGTTCGCGGCTGCCGGGCACGCTGCGCCGGTTCGACATCCCGTCATAACGTTCCGGAAACGCGGCTTCACAGAAGTGGACACAGCCGCGCACAATCCCACACACCCGATGGCCGGTTCCCGGGGACGACAGCCCCTCCGGCGCCTGTCCCGTCACCGCGTCGCACACGGCACCACCGACTCGACCGAGTCGCCCGCTCAGCCCGACTGGCCCGACTGGCCCGACGATCAAGGAAGATCATCATGCGTAACCGCAGAGCCGCATTCGCCGCGACGGCCACCGCCGTCACCCTCGCCCTCTCCCTGACCGCCTGCGGCCAGAACAGCGAGGGCGGCAGCGAGGAGAAGAACAACGGGGGCTCCGAGGGGGCGACCATCGGCATCGCGATGCCGACCAAGTCCTCCGAGCGCTGGATCGCCGACGGCAACAACGTCGTCAAGAACCTGGAGGCGAAGGGCTACAAGACCAAGCTGGTGTTCGGCGAGGACGAGCCGGACCAGCAGGTCTCCCAGATCGAGAACATGATCACGCAGGGCGTGGACGCCCTGATCGTGGCGGCCATCGACAACAAGTCGCTGAACAACGTGCTCCAGCAGGCCGCCGACGCCGACATCCCGGTGATCTCCTACGACCGCCTGATCCTCGGCACGGAGAACGTCGACTACTACGCCTCCTTCGACAACGAGAAGGTCGGCGAGCTCCAGGGCACTTACATCGCCGAGCAGCTGGGCCTCGCGGACGGCAGCAAGAAGGGCCCGTTCAACATCGAGCTGTTCGCGGGCTCCAACGACGACAACAACACCCGCTACTTCTTCCAGGGCGCGATGAACGTCCTCCAGCCGTACATCGACAAGAAGCAGCTCGTCGTCAGGTCCGGCCAGACGGAGCTGACCCAGGTCACCACGCTGCGCTGGGACGGCGCGACCGCCCAGCGGCGCATGGACGACATCCTCACCAAGTCGTACAAGAGCGCCAGGGTCGACGCGGTGCTCTCGCCGTACGACGGCATCTCCATCGGCATCATCTCGGCGCTGAAGTCGGACGGCTACGGCACCGCGAGCAAGCCGCTGCCGGTCGTCACCGGCCAGGACGCCGAGGTCGCCTCGGTGAAGTCGATCATCGCCGGCGACCAGTCGATGACCGTCTACAAGGACCTCCGCGAACTCGCCAAGGTCTCCGCGAACATGGTCGAGGCGCTGCTCAACGACAAGAAGCCCGAGGTCAACGACACCAAGACGTACGACAACGGCTCCAAGGTGGTGCCGGCCTACCTGCTCGAGCCGGTCGCGGTGACCAAGGACAACTACAAGGAAGCCCTCGTCGACTCCGGCTTCTACAAGGAAAGCGACCTCAAGTAACCGCCGGACCACACGGATTGGAAGGCACGACCATGGCGGGACCCGTCCTGGACATGCGCTCGATCGTCAAGACCTTTCCCGGCGTCAAGGCGCTGTCGGACGTCAACCTGACCGTCCGGCAGGGCGAGGTCCACGCCGTCTGCGGGGAGAACGGCGCCGGCAAGTCGACCCTGATGAAGGTGCTCTCCGGCGTCCATCCGCACGGCACCTACGAGGGCGAGATCCTCTTCGAGGGGGAGGTCTGCCGCTTCAAGGACATCCGGGCGAGCGAGCAGCGCGGCATCGTCATCATCCACCAGGAGCTGGCGCTGGTGCCGTACCTCTCCCTCGCGGAGAACATCTTCCTCGGCAACGAACACGCCACGCGCGGGTTCATCAACTGGAACGAGACGCTGAGGCACGCCACCGAGGTGCTGCGCCGGGTGGGGCTGGACGACCACCCGGAGACCCGGGTCGCCGACATCGGCGTCGGCAAGCAGCAGCTGGTGGAGATCGCGAAGGCGCTGTCGAAGAAGGTGAAGCTGCTGATCCTCGACGAGCCGACCGCGGCGCTGAACGACGAGGACAGCGGCAAGCTCCTGGACCTGATCCTGGAGCTGAAGAAGCAGGGCATCACCTCGATCATCATCTCGCACAAGCTGAACGAGATCCGCCGGGTCGCCGACTCGGTGACCATCCTGCGTGACGGGCGGACCATCGAGACGCTCGACGTGAAGGCCCCGGAGACCACCGAGGACCGGATCATCAGCGGCATGGTCGGCCGGGACCTGGAGAACCGCTTCCCGGAACGCACCCCGCACCAGCCGGAGGAGGGCACGGCGCCCGCCCTGGAGATCCGCAACTGGACCGTGCACCACCCCATCGACCAGCACCGCAAGGTGGTCGACGACGTGTCGCTGCACGTACGGCGCGGGGAGATCGTCGGCATCGCCGGGCTGATGGGCGCCGGCCGCACGGAGCTGGCGATGAGCGTCTTCGGGCGCAGCTACGGGCGGTACGCGGGCGGCACGGTCGTCAAGGACGGCGAGGAGATCCGCACCAGGAGCGTCGCCGAGGCGATCCGGCACGGCATCGCGTACGTCACCGAGGACCGCAAGCACTACGGCCTCAACCTCATCGACACCATCAACCGGAACATCTCGCTGAGCGCGCTCGGCAAGGTGGCCCGGGCCGGGGTGGTCGACGAGCACGAGGAGCGGAAGGTCGCCGAATCCTTCCGCACCTCGATGAACATCAAGGCGCCGACCGTGTTCGAGCCGGTGAACAAGCTGTCGGGCGGCAACCAGCAGAAGGTCGTCCTCAGCAAGTGGATCTTCACGGGCCCCGACGTGCTGATCCTCGACGAGCCCACCCGCGGCATCGACGTGGGCGCCAAGTACGAGATCTACACGGTCATCGACCGGCTGGCCGCCGAGGGCAAGGCGGTGGTCTTCATCTCCTCCGAGCTGCCGGAGCTGCTCGGCATGTGCGACCGCGTCTACACCATGGCCGCCGGACGGCTGACCGGGGAGTTCTCGCGGTCGGAGGCCTCGCAGGAATCGCTGATGCGCCAGATGACGAAGGACAAAGAGGTAACGCGATGAGCACGGATGTGACCGCCAAGACGCCGGCCCCGGCGCCGTCCGGCAAGGGGGGCGGGACCGCGGACGGCGGACTGTGGGGGCTGGTCCTGGAGGGCATGCGCCGCAACATGCGGCAGTACGGCATGCTGATCGCGCTCGGCCTGATCGTGGCGCTGTTCGCGGTGTGGACCGACGGCGACCTGCTGCTGCCCCGCAACGTCTCCAACCTGGTGCTGCAGAACAGCTACATCCTGATCCTCGCGATCGGCATGATGCTGGTCATCATCGCCGGCCACATCGACCTGTCGGTGGGATCGCTGACCGCGTTCGTGGGCGCGCTGGCCGCCGTGTTCATGGTCAAGAACGACATGCCGTGGCCGGTGGCCGTGCTGCTGTGCCTGGCCATCGGCGCGCTCGCCGGCTCCGTCCAGGGGTTTCTCATCGCGTACGGCGGCATACCGTCGTTCATCGTGACCCTGGCGGGCATGCTGGTCTTCCGCGGACTGACGGAGATCTTCCTGGAGGGGCAGACCCTCGGCCCGTTCCCCAAGGGCGAGCAGAAGATCGGCATCGGGTTCCTGCCGGAGGTCGGCCCGGAGACCAACTACCACAACCTCACGCTGCTGCTCGGTCTGGTGCTGATCGCGGCCGTGCTGCTCCAGGAGATCCGGGACCGCAGGCGGCAGCTGTCGTTCTCGCTGGACGTGCTGCCGCGCAACCTGTTCCTGCTGAAGCTGGTCGCGGTCACCGCGGCCATCCTCACCGTCACCCTGCTGCTCGCCAGCTACAAGGGCACCCCGATCGTGCTGCTGATCCTGGGCGTCCTGGTGGTCGGCTACAGCTACGTGATGCGCAACTCCATCTTCGGCCGGCACATCTACGCCATCGGCGGCAACCTGCCGGCGGCCAAGCTGTCCGGCGTGAAGGACAAGAAGGTCACCTTCTACGTCTTCCTGAACATGGGCATGCTCGCGGCCCTGGCCGGTCTGGTGGTCGCCGCCCGGCTGAACGCGGCCTCGCCGAAGGCGGGCCTCAACTTCGAACTCGAGGCGATCGCCTCGGCGTTCATCGGCGGGGCCTCCATGAGCGGCGGTGTCGGCACCGTCCTCGGCGCCATCATCGGCGGTCTCGTCCTCGGCGTGCTGAACAACGGCATGAACCTCCTCAGCGTCGGCACCGACTGGCAGCAGGTCATCAAGGGCCTGGCCCTGCTGGCCGCGGTCGGCTTCGACGTGTGGAACAAGCGCAAGGTCGGTTCGTAGGTCAGCCCGGGCCCCGCCGCACGGCGGGGCCCCTTCCTTCTGAGGGAGCCGCACTGATGGAACTGAACAGACGCACGGTGATCGCGGGAGCCGCGGCGGCGGGAGTGGCCGCCACCGCCTGGGGCGGGACGGCGCACGCCTCGTCCGCGGGGCGCGCGAGGCCGGTCCGGGAGCCGTTCGGCAGGCTCGCCGACGGCACCCGCGTGGACCGCTGGACGCTGCAGAACGGCGGCACCCGGATGGGGGTCCTCTCCTACGGCGGCATCGTCCACTCGCTCGAGGTGCCCGACCGGCGCGGACGGTACGCCAACGTCTCCCTCGGCCTGCGCACCCTGGAGGAGTACGTCGCCTCCAGCCCGTACTTCGGCGCGCTGATCGGCCGGTACGGCAACCGCATCGGCAAGGGGACCTTCACGCTCGACGGCACCCGGTACCAGCTCTCCGTCAACGACGGCGACAACAGCTTGCACGGCGGGGCGCAGGGCTTCGACAAGCGGGTCTGGGACGTCGAGCCGTTCACCCGCGGCTCCGACGTCGGCCTGCGCCTGTACTACACCGCGGTCGACGGGGAGATGGGCTACCCGGGCACCCTGCGCACCAAGGTGACGTACACCCTCACCCGGGACGGCGACTGGCGGGTCGACTACGAGGCGGTCACCGACCGGCCCACGGTCGTCAACCTCACCAGCCACGTCTACTGGAACCTGGCCGGCGAGGGCAGCGGAAGCATCATGGACCACGAGCTGTCGGTCGCCGCCTCCCGCTACACCCCCGTCGACGCGGGCCTGATCCCCACGGGCGAACGCGCGAAGGTCGCCGGCACCCCGTTCGACTTCCGGCGGGCCAAGCCGGTCGGCCGGGACATCCGCACCGCCCACCAGCAGCTGCTGTACGGGCAGGGCTTCGACCACAACTGGGTGCTGGACAAGGGCATCACCGCCCGGCCCGAGCACGCGGCGACCCTCCGCGACCCGGCCTCCGGGCGCACCCTGCGCATCGCGACGAACGAGCCGGGTCTTCAGTTCTACTCCGGCAACTTCCTCGACGGGACCCTCGCCGGCAGCGGCGGCCGGGTGTACCGGCAGGGCGACGGGCTGTGCCTGGAGACCCAGCACTTCCCGGACTCGCCGAACCAGCCGGCGTTCCCCTCGACCGTGCTGCGGCCCGGCGAGACGTACCGGACGACGACGGTGCACAGTTTCGGGACGTGAGCCGCGTGCCGGTGACGCGCAGCCGGAGTGAGCGTTCTCGGTGTGAGCACGATCACGAGCCGTCCTCACATTTTCCTCACACGTGCTGAACGGCCCCCCGCCGCGCTCCGTACTCCTGGGTGGCCCGTGCTCCCCCGCGCGGGCCACCCAGGCATGACGGGCCCGTCCCTCCCCAGCGGGCCCGCCGCACACGGAGGTTCCCTTGGCCGACAACGTCACCTCGCTGTTCCGCAGCACCGCGGCGCACAGCCCGTCGATGGCGGCGCTGACGAGGGAGAGCGACGGGGCCGGCCCGGTGGACTTCTGCATCCCCTGCAACCCGTACTTCCCCACCCCCGCCATGTTCGAGGAGATGGCGGCCCGGCTGCGCGACATCGTCACGTACTACCCGAGCAGCGCGGACACCATCACCGCCGAGCTGTGCAGCCTGCTGCAGCTGCCGCCGCAGTGCGTGGCGATGGGCAACGGGTCGACGGAGCTGATCACCTGGATCGACCATCTGCTGGTGCGCGAGTCGCTCGCCGTGCCGGTGCCGACCTTCGGCCGCTGGACCGACCAGCCGATGGAGACCGGCAAGCGGGTCGACATGTTCCCGCTCCAGGAGTCCAGCGGCTTCGCCCTGGACCTCGCGCAGTACGCCGAGTTCATCCGGGCGCGCGGCACCCGCGTCGCCGTCATCTGCAACCCGAACAACCCCGACGGCGGCTTCCTGCACAAGCACGCGGTCGTGCAGTTCATGGACGCCATGGCCGACCTGGACCTGGTGGTGATCGACGAGTCGTTCCTGGAGTTCGCCGACGCCGAGAACGAGCCGAGCGTGGTGCAGGAGGCGATGCTGCGCCCCAACGTCATCGTGCTGCGCAGCCTCGGCAAGAACTTCGGCCTGCACGGCATCCGCTTCGGCTACCTGGTCGCCAACCCGGCGCTGGCCGGGCGGGTGCGCTCCATGCTGCCCAAGTGGAACCTCAACTCCTTCGCCGAGCACGTGGTGTTCATGCTGAAGGAGCACGGCGCGGAGTACGCGCAGAGCCTGCACCAGGTGCGCCGCGACCGGATGGACATGTCCGGGCAGCTCTCCTCCCTGCCCGGCCTCACGGTCTACCCCTCCCAGGGCAACTTCCTCTTCGTGCGGCTGCCCGTGGGCGCCGAGGGCACCGTGGTCCGTGACCGGCTGCTCACCGAGCACCGGATCCTGGTGCGTGAGTGCGGCAACAAGATCGGCTCGTCCAGCCGCTTCCTGCGTCTGGTGGTGCGCCCCCAGGTCGACGTCCGTCGCCTGGTGACCGGCCTGGAACAGGTGCTCTACGGGACGTCCAGGAGGGGAGCCGCCGTGCCCGGGCAGGCCTCAGGGACCGCCTACAGCTCGGGCACGGCGGCGGTGGACCGCCTGGTGAGCGAGACCAACGGGGCCGGGACGCGCGGCCTCGCCCAGGCCGCCGGCGCCGGCATGCCGCTCCCCGCCGCCGCGTCCGCCCCGGCGGTGGGCGCGGGCGGCGGGATGCCGGCGCCGGCCGCGGCAGGCCTGCCCCAGCCGGAGCCGCTGCCCGCACCGCAGGAGGCGCCCCGGCCGCAGCCCGCGCCCCAGCCGGTGCCGCAGCCCGTGGTGCCGCAGCCGGCGCCCGTGCCCCAGCCGCAGCCGGAACCGCAGCCCGTGCCGCAGCAGTTCCCGCAGCCGGCGGCCTACCCGGAGCCGGCCGCGCAGCCGGTCCCGGCCGCGCCGGCCCCTCGCCCCGGCGGCCGCGTTCCCC
>MUNG01000202.1 GCA_002154585.1 Streptomyces pseudogriseolus | reverse complement strand
GCGGCCGGGCCGGGAGACGGCGCTGCGGTTCGGGCGTGAGCTGGCGGGCCTGCACGCGGCCGGGGCGCCCGCGTTCGGGGCGCCGCCGCCGGGCGGGCCGGTGGAGGCGTTCATCGGGCTCGCCCCGATGCGCAACGTCACCGGCGACGACTGGCCCGTCTGGTACGCGGAGCACCGGGTGCTGCCGTATCTGCGCCGGGCGGTCGACGCGGGCACGCTGGACGCGGGCGAGGCGGACGTGGTCGAGCGGGTCTGCGCACGGCTGCCGGATCTCGCGGGTCCCGCCGAGCCGCCCGCGCGGCTGCACGGCGACCTGTGGAACGGCAATGTGCTGTGGGGCGCGGACGGCAGGGTGCGGGTCATCGACCCGGCCGCGCACGGCGGGCACCGGGAGACCGACCTGGCGATGCTGGCGCTGTTCGGCTGCCCGCTGCTGGACGCCGTGCTGGAGGGCTATCAGGCGGCGGCGCCGCTCGCCGAGGGCTGGCGGGCGCGCGTCGGCGTGCACCAGCTGTTCCCGCTGCTGGTGCACGCCGTGCTGTTCGGGCGGGGCTACGCCGGGCAGGCGCTGGCCGCCGCCCGGTCCGCCCTGTCGCTGTGAGCGTCAGCGGCTCCGTGAGCGTCAGCGGGTCACCACGTGCCGTTCGTCGGGCACGCAGTGGGTCATGGTCAGCCCCGTCACGTCGCGCGGCGGGTTGTCGCCGAGGTTGGCGAGCCGCTTGCGGTCCTCCTCGGTGAGGGTCTGGCCCTCCAGCGGCTCCAGGTGGGCGACGTCCTCCGGCACGATGCCGAGGCCCTCGCCGACCCGGCGGCCCAGGTCGTTCTCCACCAGCAGGAAGTGCCACACCATGCGCTCCTGCACCGGCCGGTCGCACTGCGCCACCATGCCGGTGAGGTTCTTCACCAGGTCGTCGCGCTCCCAGTCCTCCAGCAGCATGTAGCGCTGGCCGGCCTGGAGGTAGTCGTTGGTGCGCTCGATCCGCTTCCGGGTGAGCCGGCCGCGGATCTCCGGGCCCTGTTCGTCGTGCGTCGGGTAGTGGGCCTCACGGAGGCCGCCGGTGATCGACGGCTCGTAGTTGACGTGGGAGTTGTCCCCGCCGTCCACGTGGTAGGCCATCTGGCCGTCGCGCTGGTTGGTGCGCACCTGCGCGTGCTTGGGCTGGTTGACCGGCAGCTGGAGGTAGTTGGGGCCGACCCGGTAGCGCTGGGTGTCGCTGTAGGAGAAGGTGCGGCCGACGAGCATCTTGTCGTCGGAGAAGTCCAGGCCGTCGACGAGGACGCCGGTGCCGAAGGAGATCTGCTCGTTCTCGGCGAAGAAGTTGTCCGGCATCCGGTTCAGCACCATGCGGCCCACCGGCTTGGGCGGGAAGTCCTGCTCGGGCCAGGTCTTGGTGTCGTCCAGCGGGTCGAAGTCCAGCTCGGGGTGCTCGTGGTCGTCCATCATCTGGACGAGCAGCTCCCACTCGGGGTGGTCGCCGCGCGCGACGGCCTCGTAGAGGTCCTTGGTGGCGTGGCCGAGGCCCTGCGCCTGGACGTTGGCCGCGTCCTCCTCGGTCATGGAGCGCACGCCCTGCTTGGGCATCCAGTGGTACTTGACCAGCTTGGTGTTGCCCTCGGCGTCGACCCACTTGTAGGTGTTCACGCCGAAGCCCTGCATGTGGCGGTAGTCCGCCGGGATGCCGCGCGGGCTGAACAGGTTGACCAGCATGTGCATCGACTCGGGCGTCTGCGACATGAAGTCGAAGATGCGGCGCGGCTGCTGCTCGAAGGTGACCGGGTCGGGCTTGAGGGCGTGGATGACGTCGGGGAACTTGATGGCGTCGCGGATGAAGAAGACGCCGAGGTTGTTGCCGACGAGGTCCCAGTTGCCGTCCTCGGTGTAGAACTTCACGGCGAAGCCGCGCGGGTCGCGGGCCGCCTCGGAGGAGTCGCGGCCGCCGATGACGGTGGAGAAGCGGACGGCGAGGTCGGTGCGCTTGCCCGCCTCCTGGAACAGCTTGGCGCGCGTGTAGCGGGAGACCGGCTCGTCCCCCCACGTGCCGTAGGCCTCGAAGTAGCCGTACGCGGTGACGCCGCGGGCGTGCACGACGCGCTCGGGGATGCGTTCCCGGTCGAAGTGGCTGATCTTCTCCAGGAACTGGTAGTTCTCCAGCGTGGCCGGGCCGCGGGAGCCGACGGTGCGCTGGTTCTGGTTGTCGTAGACCGGGTGGCCCTGCCGGTTGGTGAGTACCTTGCGGTCGTCGCCGGTGGCGGGGCCCTGGCTCGAGGTGTCCGTCATGTGCGATGGGCTCCTTGCGCTGCTGCTTTCGGTCGGTGACGGGCCGGGGCACGGCGGCTCCGGGCCGATCGGCCGGGTCCTGGCGGGCGGCCCGGGTACCCGGCGCCGCGGCGTCATGCACGCGTGCGCGGCCCGTTCACGGCCCGGGCCGGGGCGGCGTGCGCCCGGCCGCGGTGGCGTCCCGTCGGCGGCGCGCGTACGGGGCCCATGCTGCCCCCGATCGGCACGGGCGGCGACCGGAGCACCGCGGAGCGTGACGGTCCGGGGTGCGCGGGCTACGGGCGGGCGAGGAAGCGGTCCAGGACGGCGGTGAGGTCGGCGGGCCGCTCCAGGGGCAGTTCGTGCCCGGCGTCCAGGACGCGGATCTCGGCGTCGGGGTATCCCTTGGCGAGGCGCAGCATCTGCCGTACGGGCAGCTGGACGTCGTGGTAGCCGTGCACCATGAGGGTCGGCACGCGGATCTCGCCGGCCCGGTCGAGGACGTCGAAGGCGCGCATCGCCGCGTACAGGGTCATGACCACTTCGCGGGGCGTGGCCGCCGAGGCGCGGATGTACTTCTCGACCTCGTCGCGGGGGTGGCCGGGCCCGAAGGCGCGCCGGATGTTGGCGGCGACGAACAGCTTGAACGGCGCCAGCGTGGACGCCGCCATCAGCAGGCCGCGCGCCCGGCTGTACGTCATGCGGCCGATGGAGTTGACCAGTACGAGGCGTTCCACCCGCTCGGGGTGGGTGAGGGCGAGGGTCTGGGCGGTCATGCCGCCCATGGAGTGGCCGACGGGAATGAAGCGGCCGACGCCGAGGTGGTCGAGGAGGGCGACGACGTCCCGGGCGAGGGCGTCGATGGTGGGCGCGCCCGCGCCGGTGCTCTCGCCGTGTCCGCGCAGGTCGAGGCGGATCACGCGGCGGTGTGCGGAGAAGTGGGCCGTCTGGTGGTCCCAGCGGTGCCGGTCGGCGGTCCAGCCGTGGATGAGGACCAGCGGGGTGCTCGGGGAGTCGCGGGGGCCTTCGTCGTCGTAGGCCAGTTCGGCGCCGTCGACCGTGAACCGCGCCATGGGGGCCTCGCCTTCGGAGTACCTGCGTTACCGGTGGGTAGGCTACCGGCGGGCGGGTCCGGGCGACAGCGCACGGCGGCCGGAGGGCGTCCGCGGGCACGACGAAGAGCGGGAGCGCGACCGGTCCCCCGTTCCGGTCGTGCCCCCGCCGTGGCTCGAAACTATGCAAGGCGAGGGGCGTCTGTGTACCGCGCCGATGCCCGCTGCGCGGGTCCACGGCACTCACCTGTGCACAGGTGAGTCCGAATCGCCCCGTTCACTCCCCCGCGAAGAGCGGCTGTTCCAGCTCGCCGACCGCCAGATGGGCCAGGGCGACCTCGTAGAGATCGGTCCCGGCGGCCAGGAGTTGCCGTTCCAGGACCGGTTCCGCACTGCGTACGTGCTCGCGCACGGTCTGGGCGTGCACGCCGAGGGTCTGTGCCGCCCGCTCGGCGTTGGCCCCGGCGGCGATCCAGGTGCGCAGGGTGCGGCGCACGTTGCGCGGGTCGTCGTCGAGGCGGCCCAGCAGCTGCCGCGCCCAGGAGGTGACGGCCGGTCCGGACAGCAGCTCGGTCAGACACCGCGCGCTCGCGGCGGAACCGGCGGGCCCTTGACCGTCCAGCAGGTTGATCTGGGTGTGCAGCGCCAGATGCACCACGGCCCGTACGGTCACGTCGTCGAAGTCGACGCCGAGCATGGACTCCACGCGGTCCATGCGGGCGCGCACGGTGTTGCGGCTGACGCCGAGGACCTTGGCGGTGGCGACGGCGGTGAACTCCAGGCCGAGCCGGGTGGTGGCGAGCAGTTCGGCGCGGGTGTGGTGGGGCAGCGCGTCGAGCGGGCGCAGCACCCGAGCCGCCCAGGTGCGCAGCGCGGCGGGGTCCATCAGCCGCTCGGGGTGGGTGCGCTCGGCGTACACCGCCGTCTTGTCCTGCCGGAACCGGGCCACCGCCAGCGCGCTGACGGCCTGTCCGTAGGCGGTGGCGGTGCGGGCCAGGCTCTGCCAGACGCTGCCGCCGACGAAGGTGTCGGGGTGACGTTCCACCAGGGACCGCAGGTCGCCGGCGGTGGCCTCGCGCGGGCTGAGGACGATCACATGGCCGTCCATGGCCGGGCAGCGCACCACCAGCGCCTGGTCGCGGGTGCGTTCGATGCACTCGGCGGCCAACCGGTCGCGCAGGGCGGGGTCGGACTCCAGCACGTAGACGCAGGCGGTGTCGGCGTCCAGCAGGCCCGGCCAGAGTCCGGCGGCGACCCGCCGCGCGGAGACGGTGTCCTCGACCATCAGCAGCTGGAGGATCGCCAGCCGCAGGTCGGCGGTGGCTCTGCGGAGCCGGACGCCGGCCGCCTGCGTCTCGTGGGCGGTGAGCAGGAGTTCGATCACCTGTGCGGTGTGAGTGACGACGTCCGAGGCGTGCCGGTCGAAGGGTTCCCCGCGGGAGACGGCCAGCACGCAGGCTCCCGTGGGGTGCCCGACGCGCACCAGGCGCAGATGGCGTCCGTCCCCGTCCCACGCGGCGGACGCGATCCGTCCCGAAGCGACGTCCGCGGCGAGGGTCTCGTCCAGCGGCAGCGGGGTCCCGGCGAGCGTCGCGCCGGCCTCGTCGCGCAGGGTCACCTCCGCGCGCACCGCGCCGGCCAGCCAGTCCACGACCCGGCGGACGTCACGCCCGGCCGGCCGCAGGTGCTCCAGCAGTTCACGCGCCCAGTCGGGACGCCCCGCCGCCTCCGTCGCCGTCCCGTGCGCCGTGTCCTTTCCGCCCGTCACCTCGGCCTTCCCCTCGTCTTCCTCGCCCTGTGGCCCGGACGGGGGACGTTACCCCACGGGTCGGCGCGGCTCATCCCGGCGCGACGGGGCCGGGTCCTCCTCCGGAGGGTGACGCGGGGCCCGCGGTCCGCGGCGCGGGACGCGGGCGGCATAAGCTCGGTGAATGGCCAAGTACTTCGACGTGCACCCCGACAACCCCCAGCCGCGCACCATCGGCCAGATCGCCGCCGCCATCCGCGACGACGCGCTGATCGCGTACCCCACGGACTCCTGCTACGCGCTCGGCTGCCGTCTGGGCAGCCGCACCGGCATCGACCGGATCCGCACCATCCGCAAGCTGGACGACCGGCACCACTTCACCCTGGTGTGCCGTGACTTCGCGCAGCTCGGCCAGTTCGTACGGATCGACAACGACGTCTTCCGCGCGGTGAAGGCGTCGACCCCGGGCCGCTACACGTTCATCCTGCCCGCGACGAAGGAGGTGCCGCGCATGCTCCAGCACCCCAAGAAGAAGACCGTCGGCGTGCGCATCCCCGACCATGTGGTCACCCAGGCGCTGCTGGAGGAGCTGGGCGAGCCGCTGCTGTCCAGCACCCTGCTGCTGCCCGGCGAGGACGAGCCGATGACCCAGGGCTGGGAGATCAAGGACCGTCTCGACCACGTGGTGGACGCGGTGCTGGACTCCGGGGACTGCGGCACCGAGCCGACCACGGTGATCGACTTCTCCGGTGGCGAGGCGGAGGTCGTGCGGGTGGGCGCGGGCGACGTCTCGCGCTTCGAGTGACGGCCGCCGGTGACGGACTTCTGACAACGGACAACGGACAACGGAAGGGAACCGGGAGATGACGGACGTGGCGGGGACCGGGGTCCAGGTCCCCACCGGGGACGGGACGGCCGACGCGTACCTGGCGCGTCCGGCGGACGGCGCGCCCCGGCCGGCGGTGCTCTGCTTCACCGACGCCTTCGGGGTGCGCCCGACGGTGCGGGAGGCCGCCGACGGCCTGGCGCGGGCCGGGTACACGGTGCTGGTGCCGAACCTCTTCCACCGGCGCGGTCCGGCCCCGGTGGTGGAGCTGCCCGGCTTCATCGACGGCGAGGCGCGCGGGGAGCTGTTCCGCCTGCTCCGTCCGGCGCTGCAGGAGCTGACGCCGGAGCGCGCGACGGCCGACGCGGGCGCGTACCTGCGGTACCTGGCGGAGCTGCCGGAGGCGGCGGACGGGCCGGTGGCGCTGGTCGGCTACTGCATGGGCGCGGGCCTGGCGCTGCGCGCGGCCGGCGCGTTCCCGGACCGGGTGGCGGCGGTGGCCGGGTTCCACGGCGGGCGGCTGGCGACCGACGACCCTCACAGCCCGCACCTGGCGGCGCCGCGCATCACCGCCGAGGTGTACCTCGGGCACGCCGACGAGGACCCGTCGCTGCCGCCGGAGCAGATCGAGCGGCTGGAGAGGGCCCTGACGGACGCGGGCGTCCGGCACCGCTGCGAGGTGTACCAGGGGGCCGCGCACGGCTACACCCAGTCCGACACGGCGTCGTACGACGAGAAGGCCGACGAGCGTCACCGGGCGGCGCTGCTGAACCTGTTGGACCGCACCTTCTGACCCGGCGCCCCAACTCGGCGGACACGGCCACAGGTTGGTGACGGGCCCCGCCCACCGTCCGCGCACCGCACCGTTGTTACGGTGCACACGTGTCCGAATCATCACGCGACACCGCCGAGGGCGCCGGCTGGGGCGCCTCCGCACGCGGTGAGTATCTGCGGCTGGTGCCGCGCCAGGCGGAGAAGATCTCCTGGCTGAACCCGAGACATCTGTGGGCCGCCCGCAACGGCGTCCTGGCCTCCTGGTTCGGCGACCCCACCGGGGAGGTCAGGGCCCGCTGGGCGGCCCGGGCGGCGGCGGACGGGGCGCCCGCCGACCGCGTGATCCGGCGCGACGACCCGGACCGCTTCTCGTTCCTGGTGATCGGCGACACCGGCGAGGGCGGCGAGCCCCAGTACGCGGTCGTGCCCGGCCTGTTGAAGGAGGGCCGGGACACCGCGTTCGCCGTGCTCGCCAGCGACGTCATCTACCCGGTGGGCGGCGCCGACGACTACGGACCCAAGTTCTTCCGGCCGTACCAGGACTACCAGGCGCCGGTCTACGCGATACCCGGCAACCACGACTGGTACGAGGACCTGGCCGGCTTCATGCGGGTCTTCTGCGACGCGGCCGGGCCGCTGCCGCCCGGCCCCGCCCCGCGCCCCCTCACCCGGGCCTGGCTGCGGTCCCTGCTCTGGCACCGGCCCCGCCCGGGCGACGGCGCACACCTCGACGAGGCACGGAAGCTGCGCTCCTCCCCCGCGCAGCGGGCCGTGCAGCCGGGCCCGTACTGGGCGATCGACGCCGGGCCGGTACGGATCGTCGGCATCGACACCGGACTGCTCGGCGCACTCGACGCCGAACAGGGCGCCTGGCTGCGCGAGGTGTCCCGCGACCCGCGCCCGAAGATCCTGGTGACCGGCTCGCCCCTGTACGTGGACGGCGCCCGCCACCCGTGTCCGATCGAGGGCGGCGGCACCGTCGACGACATCGTCCGCGACCCCGCCCACCGGTACGTGGCCGCGATAGGCGGCGACATCCACAACTACCAGCGCTACCCGGTGCGTCTGGACGACGGCCGCACCCTTCAGTACGTGGTGGCGGGCGGCGGCGGGGCGTTCACGCACGCCACGCACACCATCCCCCGGGTGGACGTCGCCGGGGTCACCGAGGCGGACTTCCGCTGCTATCCGCTGCGCGGCGACTCCCTCGCCTTCTACAGCGCCCTCTACGGGCGGCGGACGCGGCTGCGCCGGTTCTTCTCGCTGACCGAGGCGGAGGCGGCGGCGGTGATCGCCGAGCGCCTGGGCATCGGGCCGACCCGCGCGCCGGGCGCGCCGGCCCGGGTGACACGCCGGATGCGGCTGGTCGCGGGGCTGCTGGGCACCGGACGCCGGCCGGACCGGGGCAAGCGGCTGCGGCTGCCGGTGCGCAAGGCGTACCAGTCGCTGTTCTCGCCCGGTTCGGCCACGTACAGCCCGCCGTTCTTCAAGTCGTTCCTGCGGATCGACGTGAGTCCGACGGAGCTCAGGCTGCGCTGCTTCGCGGCGACCGGACAGCGGGCGCAGGAGGTCGCCCCGCCCGTGGAGGACGAGGTGACCGTCCCGCTGACGTGAGGGCGGGTCACCACCGTCCGGGCGCGGGGCCGGTGAGGGGCAGGGAAGGCGTGCCGTCGACGCCCACCGGGACGTCGCCGGCGAGCATCACGCGGTGCATGATCCGCGGGTGGCCGAGGTGGGCCGTGTCCGCGGGCGCGAGGTGGATGGCGGCCCGGTTGTCCCAGAACGCGACGGTGCCCGGCTCCCAGCGCAGCCGCACGGTGTACTCGGGCCGGGTGGCCTGCTCCAGCAGCATCTCCAGGACCGCCCGGCTCTCGGGGCGGGACAGGCCGGTGATCTGTTCGACGTAGTAGCCGTTGACGAACAGGATCCGCTCCCCGGTCTCGGGGTGGACGCGCACCAGCGGATGCTCGGTGGCGGTCTGGTGGTCCAGCAGGTGGCGTACGTAGGCGTCGTCGCCGGGCCGGGGCTGGTAGCCCACGCCCAGCCGGTGCTCGGCGCGCAGCCGGTCGGCGAACTCCCGTACCGGGGCGGAGAGTCCGGCGTAGGCGGCGGCCAGGTTGGCCCAGGTGGTGTCGCCGCCGTAGGGCGGCACGGTCTCGGCGCGCAGGATGGTCGCGGCGGGCGGGTCGACGCGGGCGCCGTGGTCGCAGTGCCAGCCGCGCAGCACGGTGTGGCGGCGCCGCCGCAGCCACTCGTCGTGGTCCATGCCGTAGCGGCCGCCCAGTTCCAGGCGGTCGGCGGTGGTCTCGATCTCGGGGAAGTCCGCGGGGGAGGCGGAACCCCGGCGGGGCAGGACGACCGGTTCGCCGAACCTCCGGGCCAGCGCCACATGCGCCGCGTGGTCGAGGCGCTGGCCGCGGAAGAAGACCACCTTCCAGCGCAGCACCGCCTGCCTGATCGCGGCGACCGTCCCCTCGTCGAGGTCCCCGGCGAGATCCACGCCAGTGACGTCGGCCCCGATGTGCCCCGCCGCGGGGCGCACCTCCACCGTCCCCGTGTGCTCCCGGCCGGTCCCGGCGCGGCTGTCCGTCGTCATGCGTCCCACTCCGTCGCTCGTACCCGCCGGCCCCGGACGGACCGGCTTTCGGAGAGATCGTGGCAGGGGAAGGGGGCCCTGGCGACAGGGCGCCGGGCGGCGCGCCGGTCCCGTCCGGTTGATCACCGGCCCCGCCGTGGCCGACGCTGGGAGGACGACACCGCGACCGGAGGGCCCTTCCCGTGATCAGCATCCCGCAGCACACCCTCAACGACGGCACCACGATCCCCGCCCTGGGCCTGGGCACCTGGCCGATGGACGACGCCGAGGCGGAGCGGGCGGTGACCGCCGCCCTCCGGGCCGGCTACCGCCTGATCGACACGGCGGCCAACTACCGCAACGAGGCCGGCGTGGGCCGGGCCGTCGCCGCCGCCGGCGTCCCGCGCGAGGAGATCGTCGTGACGACGAAGCTCCCCGGCCGCCACCACGGCTACGAGGAGACCCTCGCCTCCTTCGAGGAGTCCCGCGCCCGCCTCGGCCTGGAGTACGTCGACCTGTACCTGATCCACTGGCCGCTCCCCCGCGTCGGCCGGTTCGTCGACTCCTGGAAAGCCATGATCAAGCTGCGGGAGGACGGTCTGGTCCGTTCGATCGGCGTCTCCAACTTCACGCCCGCGCACATCGAGCGGCTGGAGAAGGAGACCGGGGTGCTGCCGTCGGTCAACCAGGTCGAGCTGCACCCGTTCTTCCCGCAGGAGGAGCTGCGCGCCTTCCACGCGGACAAGGGCGTGCTCACCGAGAGCTGGAGCCCCCTGGGCCGCGGTTCGCGGCTGCTGGACGACCTCGCGGTGGCCGCCGTCGCCGACGCGCACGGCGTCACCCCGGCGCAGGCGGTGCTTCGCTGGCACGTCCAGTTGGGCGCGGTGCCGGTGCCCAAGTCGTCCGGCCCGGACCGGCAGCGCGCCAACCTGGACGTGTTCGGCTTCGAGCTGGACGACGCCCAGATGCGGACGGTCTCGGACCGGGCGCACCGGCGGATCGGCGGCGACCCGGAGGTGCACGAGGAGTTCTGACCGGGTACCCGGGCCCCTCGCGTACGACAGGCGGCGGCGAAGGGAGCGGCGCGGTGGGCGGACCGGACCGGCTGGGGGACTACCACGGCAGGCGGCACTTCGACCGGACCGGGGAGCCGCGCGGCGGGGCCCGGGAAGAGGCGGGGTCCGCCCGGCCGCGGTTCGTGGTGCAGATCCACGACGCCCGCCGGATGCACTTCGACGTCCGGCTCCAGGTGGGCGACGTGCTGAAGTCGTGGTCGGTGCCGAAGGGCCCGTCCGCCGACCCGCGGGACAGGCGTCTCGCCGTGCCGACGGAGGACCACCCGCTGGAGTACGAGGAGTTCGAGGGCGTCATCCCGCGCGGCGAGTACGGCGGCGGCACGGTGATCGTCTGGGACCACGGCACGTACGAGCCGCTGAGCCACGACCGCCGGGGCCGGGCCGTGGACTTCGCCGAGTCGCTGGAGCGCGGCCACGCCACGTTCCGGCTGCACGGCTCGAAGCTGCGCGGCGAGTACGCCCTCACCCGCTTCCGGGGCGGGGACGACGGCGAGGAGGCGTGGCTGCTGGTGCGCGCGGCCAAGGGCGGGTCCGGCGGGCGGGGCGCGCCGGACCCCCGCCGGGCCCGTTCCGCCCGTACGGGCCGGACGCTCGCGCAGGTCGCCCAGGAGGACGGCTGACCTCCAGGGGCCTCGGGGCCCCGCCGGTCAGCGGCGCGGCAGGGCCTGTTCCGCCCAGATGGTCTTGCCGCCGTCCGCCTGCCGGCTCCCCCAGCGCTGGGTGAGCTGGGCGACCAGCAGCAGTCCTCGGCCGCCCTCGTCGAAGGCGTGCGCCCGGCGCAGATGGGGCGAGGTGGAGCTGGCGTCGGTGACCTCGCAGATGAGGGTGCGGTCGCGGATCAGCCGCAGCCGGATCGGGGGCTCCCCGTAGCGGATGGCGTTGGTGACCAGCTCGCTGACCACCAGTTCGGTGACGAAGGAGACGTCGTCCAGGCCCCAGACGGCCAGCCGGTCGAGGGCCCACTGCCGCACGGCGGCGACCTCCTCGGGGTCCGCGGCGACGTCCCGCGTGGCCACCTGCCCGGCGCCCAGGGCGCGGGTGCGGGCGAGCAGCAGGGCGACGTCGTCCCCGGGCTCCTCGGGCAGCACGTGCTTCAGCACGACGTCGCACACGGCGTCCAGCGACTCCGCGGGCACCGTGAGGGCGCGGCAGAGCTCCCGGGTGGCGTGGTCGACGTCGCGGTCGCGGCCGCCGACGAGCCCGTCGGTGTAGAAGGCGACGACGGACCCCTCCGGCAGCTCCAGCTCGGTCGCCTCGAACGGCATGCCGCCGACGCCCAGCGGGGGGCCCGCGTTGAGCGGCACGAGCCGGCAGGTCCCGTCGGGCATCAGCAGGGCGGGGGCGGGGTGCCCGGCGGCGGCGACCGCAAGCCGGCGGGAGACGGGGTCGTAGACGGCGTACAGGCAGGTGGCGCCGAGTTCCGGCACGTCGTCGCGGTCGTCGGCGGCGAGGTGGGTGACCAGGTCGTCGAGGTGGGTGAGCAGTTCCTCGGGCGGCAGGTCGACGTCCGCGAGGGTGCGCACGGCCGTGCAGAGCCGGCCCATGGTGGCCGTGGAGGGGATGCCGTGTCCGACGACGTCCCCCACGACCAGGGCGACCCGGGTCCCGGACAGCGGGATGACGTCGAACCAGTCGCCGCCGATGCCCGCGGCGGACGCGGTGGGCAGGTAGCGGTGGGCGATCTCGACGGCGGCCTGCCCGGGCCGCACCTTGGGCAGCAGGCTGTTCTGGAGGGTCAGGGCGGTGGCGCGCTCCCGGGCGAAGCGGCGGGCGTTGTCCACGCACACGGCGGCCCGTCCGGCGATCTCCTCGGCCAGGACGGCGTCGTCCTCGGTGAACGCGCCGGGGCGGACGTTGCGGACGGCGACCGCGACACCGAGCGTGGTGCCGCGGGCGCGCAGCGGCACGGCCAGCTCCGTGTGGATGCCGGGGGGCGGTGTCGCCGCCCTCCGGGCCGTCCTCCGGAGGGACTGCGCGCCTCGCTCGGCCATCCAGCGGTCGAAGTCCGGCTCGCCCGTCCGGGCGAGCACCGCCGCACCCCCGTGCAACGCCTGGGCGGGCGGCGAGTAGGGCGGGTAGACGTCGGTGCGGCCGAGGGGGACGACCGTGACGGGCGCGTCCGGGCCGGCGGAGGCGTGCGCGACGCGGCGCATCACGATGTCGAGGTCGCCGCGCAGCGGGGGCGCCTCGGCGTCGAGCACCCAGTCGAGCAGGTCGACGGCGGCGAAGTCGGCGAAGGACGGCACGAGCAGCGCCACGAGTTCCTCGGCGGTGCGGACCACGTCGAGGGTGGTGCCGAGGGCGGTGGTGGCGTCGTCGAGCAGGGCCAGCCGGCGCCGGGCGTGGTGCTGCTCGGTGCTGTCCAGGCCGGCCAGCGCGGTGCCGACCACCCGGCCGGCGGTGTCGCGCAGCGGCCACATCTCCACGTCCCACGCCTGCTGGTCCGGGTCGGCGGCGGCCTGGCTGTAGGTTTCGTCGCGCATCGGGCGGCCGGTCTCGGCGACCAGGCGCATGTGCCGGTCGATGGCGCGGGTGCCGTCGCTGAGGCCCGTCACGTCCAGGAAGGTCCGGCCGAGCAGGGACTCCTCGGAGCCGCCCATCGCCTCGCAGGCGGCGGCGTTCAGCAGGACGAAACGCTGCTCGGTGTCGCACACGGACAGGGGCAGGGACGACTGTTCGAAGACCCGGCCGGCCAGTGACGTCTCCCGCTCACCCACGTCGGCGACGGTGATCACGTACCCGGCGTCCTCGTCGCCGGGTCCGGCGAGGGGGCAGACGGTGAGCCGGAGCGTCACCGTGCGGCCGTCGGGGTGACGCACGGTGACGACTCCCACGGGCAGGGGCGGGCGGCCGGGCACGGCCCCGCCGCCCGGCTCCTCGGCGAGCAGGTCCCGCACGGGACGTCCCACGGCCTCGTCGGCGGAGAACCCGGTCAGCCGCCGGGCCCCCTCGCTCCACCCCGTCACGACGCCGCGGGCATCGACGACCAGCGCGGCGGAGGAGTCGTCCATTCGTCCAGCATCGTCCCGCGGCCGTCGCCTCTCAACCGCGGCGGGTGCGTCCGGGGTGCGGGCCGCCTCAGCCCCGGTGGGCGCGCAGAGCGGCGAGCGCCTTGTCGGCATGGGTGTTCATGCGCAGCTCGCTGCGCACGACCTCCAGCACGGTCCGGTCCTGGCCGATGACGAAGGTGGCCCGTTTGGTCGGGGCCACGGAGATGCCCCGCTTCACGCCGAACATCTCGCGGATCGCGCCGTCGGCGTCGGACAGCAGGGGCATGCCGAGGGTGTGCCGTCCGGCGAACTCGGCCTGGCGTTCCACCGGGTCCGCGCTGACGCCGACCGGGCGGGCGCCGACCTCGGCGAACTCGGCGGCGAGGTCGCGGAAGTGGCAGGCCTGGGCGGTGCAGCCGGGGCTCAGGGCGGCCGGGTAGAAGAACAGCACCACCGGGCCGTCGGCGAGCATCTCGGACAGCCGCCGTACGGTGCCGGTCTCGTCCGGCGCGGCGAAGTCCTCGACCGTGGCGCCCTTGTCCACGCGCGCGCTCATGCCCTTCCCTCCGTGCTGCCGGCCGTTCCGGCGTTTCCGGCGGCCTTGGCGACGCCGCGCGCCCACAGCACCAGCGGCACCTGCAACGGCAGCCGGCCGAGGGCGGCGGCCCGCTGGGGGGCGGGGCGGTGCCGCCAGTCGACGGCCATCTTCACGTTGGCGGGGAACACCCCGACGAAGAACGCCGCAGCGGCCAGGGCGGCGGTCCTGCGGGTACGGGGCAGCGCCAGTCCGGCGGCCAGCGCGAGCTCGGCGGCGCCGCTGGCGTACGTCCAGGAGCGGGGCGAGCCGGGCAGGGAGCGCGGGACGATGTGGTCGAACTGCCGGGGCGCGGCGAAGTGGGCGGTGCCGGCCGCGGCCAGCAGGCCGGCGAGCAGCAGGGGTGAGCGTGCGGACCGTGACACGGTTCCTCCTCCGGTGACTGCCGCGCAGGTTACCGGACGGTAAGGAGGGAGCGGCACGGGAGGGTGGGGCTCAGTCCGCCGGGGACGGGGTGTCCATGCCGGCCGAGTGGGCGAGGAAGTCGTCGACCATGCGGTGGAAGAGCGTGGCCAGCGTGTGCAGGTCCTGCGGGGACCAGGCGGCGAGGGCGGCCTGCATGCCCCGGACCCCGGTCTCGCGGATGCGGGCGACGGCGTCCCGGCCGGCGTCGGTGAGCTCGATGCGCTGGGCGCGGCGGTCGTCGGGGTCGGGGACGCGGACGACGTGGCCGGACCGCTCCAGGTGCTGCACCGTGCGCGTGACGTGCGATGCCTCCACCCCCAGGCGCGCGGCCAGCTCCCCCGGCCGCATCGGCTCGGCGTCGGCCATCTTCCGCAGCAGCGCCGCCCCGGCCCGGTCCAGCGGCACGCCCGCCGCGGCCATCAGCCGCTCGTGCTGCCGGGCGCGCGAGCTGAGGTAGGTGATGCGGTACAGCGCGCGCTCGATCTCGACCACCTCCGGGGAGGGGGTGACGTCGGAGGGAGGGGGTGTGGACATGGCCGCACTTTACCATCTCATTGCGTAACTCAATCAAGTGAGCGGTGAGGAACGGAGCATTCCGCTCCGGCCACCCGGCCGCCCCTTTCGGGCGAAACCGCGAGGCCGGACGCGTGGAGCCGGGCGGCCGCGTCCACACCTCACCCGTGACCCTGCCGCTGATCCCGCCCATGCTCGCCACGCCCGGCCGGCTGCCGCCCCCGTCGGCGGACGCGCGCTGGGCATACGAGACCAAGCAGGACGGGCAGCGGGCGGTGGTGTACCTCGCGGGCGACGGCGGCGTCGTGCTGCGCGCCCGGTCCGGCCAGGACATCACCGGCGCCTATCCCGAGCTGCGTCCGCTGGCGACGGCGCTCGGGTCGCGGTCCGCCGTGCTGGACGGAGAGATCCTCGCCCTCGACGCGGAGGGGCGGGCCAGCTTCCAGCTGCTCCAGTCGCGGATGGGCCTGGCCCACTCCCCCGCCCGCGCGGCCCGCCGGGCCGAGACGGTGCCGGTGCATCTGATCCTCTTCGACGTGATGCACCTCGACGGCCGGCCACTGCTCCGCGAGCCGTACGTCCGCCGCCGGGAGGAGCTGCTCGGCCTCGGGCTGGACGGGCCGTCCTGGTCCACACCGGCCGCGCTCGTGGGGCACGGCGCCGAGGCCCTGCGGGCCACGGCCGAGCACGGCCTTGAGGGCCTGGTGTGCAAGCGGCTGGACTCCGTGTACGAGCCCGGGGTCCGCTCCCGCGCCTGGATCAAGATCCGCAACATGCGCAGCGAGGACGTGCTGGTCGGCGGCTGGCTGCCGGGCAAGGGCCGGCTGACCGGGCTGCCGGGCGCGGTCCTGGTCGGGCAGCGGGCGGCCGGCCGGCTGCGCTACGTGGGCGGGGTGGGCACCGGCTGGAGCGAGACCGAACGCACCGAGCTGGCCGCGCTGCTGAAGGCCGCGGCGACCGACGTGTGCCCCTTCGACCCGCCGCCGGCCGTCCCGGGCGCGCGCTGGGTGGTGCCCCGGCTGGTCGGCGAGGTGCGCTACAGCACGCGCACCCGGGAGGGGATGCTGCGCCAGCCGTCCTGGCTGCGGCTCCGGCCGGACCTGGCGCCCGAGGACGCGGCGGCCGACCTCCCCGACGACCCGGCGTGACCCGGGAGCGGCCCCGCCCGGCCCGGGCCGCGCTCCCGCGCCGACACCCGCGCTTCCCGCCGTCGACACCGACATTTCCCCGCCCGCACCCCGATCCCCTCTTGGCATGCGCACGTCTGACCGGGATGCTGTGGACTCCCCGGCCCCCCACAGCAGTTGGGCTGCGCCTGTCCCGAGGAGGACGCAGTGTCACCGAGCACGTCCCGTACGCACGTCAGGAGATGGCTGACCGGCCTGGCCGGTGCGGCCGCCCTGGTCGTCGCCGTTCCCGCCACGGCCTTCGCCGCTCCCCCGCCCGCGCTCCCCGCGAACGCCGACGCCCTGGAGAGCACCTACCAGCCGGCCTTCGACTACGACACCGACGGCTGCTACTCCTCCGCGGCCATCGGACCGGACGGCACCGTCAACCCCGGCCTGAACCCGACCGGCGCCCTCAACGGCAACTGCCGTGACGCGTCCGACCTGGACAACACCAACAGCTACGCGCGCGCCGAGTGCAACAACGGCTGGTGCGCCGTGGTCTACGCGCTCTACTTCGAGAAGGACCAGGCGCTCCCCGGCGTGAGTCTCGGCGGCCACCGCCACGACTGGGAGCACGTGGTGGTGTGGGTGCAGAACGACACCGTGCAGTACGTGGCGACGTCCAACCACGGCTCGTTCACGATCCACCCCCGCTCGTCGGTGCGCTTCGAGGGCACCCACGCGAAGGTCGTCTACCACAAGGACGGCATCAGCACCCACTGCTTCCGCCTGGCGGGCGCGGGCGACGAGCCGCCGGAGAACCACAAGGGCGCCTGGCAGTACCCGCCGCTGGTCGGCTGGAACGGCTATCCGCCGGGTCTGCGCGAGAAGCTGGTCGCGCACGACTTCGGCAGCGCCCACTTCGGCCTGAAGGACGGCAGCTTCGCCTCCCACCTCGCCGCCGCCAAGCCGTCCGGCATCCCCTTCGACCACAACGGGTGAGCGTCGCCCCCGATCCGAACACATGACCGTCATGGGCGAGTTGACGTCCGGGGGCACGACACGGTGCCCCCGGCACGGGAAGGTCGGCGGGGGTCTATCGTGACGGCATGGCCGTCCCCGAACTGATCCGTATCGTCTCCCGCGACTCGCCCATGGCCCTGGCCCAGGTGGAGCGTGTCCGCGCGGAGCTGACCGCAGCCCACCCCGGCATGCGCACCGAGGTCGTCCCGGTGCGCACCACCGGGGACAAGTGGCTGGGCGACCTGTCGAAGGTCGAGGGCAAGGGCGCGTTCACCAAGGAGGTGGACGCCGCACTGCTGGCCGGCGAGGCGGATCTCGCGGTGCACTGCGTGAAGGACGTCCCCGCGGACCGGCCGCTTCCGGCGGGCACGGTGTTCGCGGCGTTCCTGGAACGGGACGACGTCCGCGACGCGCTGGTGCACCCGGACGGTCTCACTCTGGACGAGCTGCCGCCCGGCACCCGCGTCGGGACCTCGTCGGTGCGCCGGGTCGCGCAGCTCGCCGCCACCCATCCGCATCTGCGGTGCGTGCCGCTGCGCGGGAACGCCAACCGGCGGCTGGCCAAGCTGGCCGAGGGCGATGTGGACGCGCTGCTGCTCGCGGCCGCCGGTCTGGAGCGGATCGGCCGCAGCGACGCGATCAGCGAGGTGCTGTCCCCGGACGTGATGCTGCCGCCGGTCGGCGCGGGCGTCCTCGCCCTCCAGTGCCGGGAGGGCGACACCGGTCTGATCGAGGCCGTCGCCGTCCTCAACCACCCCGGCACGCACCGCGAGACCACCGCCGAGCGCATGCTGCTGCACGTCCTCCAGGGACACTGCAACAGCCCGATCGCCGGGCTCGCCCGCGTGGACGGCGGCGGTGAACTGTCCCTGCGTGCCTGCGTGTTCACCCCGGACGGTAAGACCCGGCTGAACGCCCACGAATGGGCGGGGCGACTGGATCCGGCGACGCTCGGCACCTCGGTCGCGGTGGCGCTGCTGCGTCAGGGCGCCCGTGAGGTCATCGACGGCATCCCGCACTGATCCTCCCGACGGGGGCGGGTCAGGCGGTGCCCTCCTCCGCCTGCTCCTGGAGGAACAGGCTCACCTGCTGGGCGAGGCTCTCCCGGGCCGCCCCGGCCGTCGCGCCCGGCGCGGGTTCGAGCACGCCGACGCCGCCCGTCCACAGCCGGCGCCCGGCCCACTCCTCGTCGGCGCGCACCTGCACCTGGACGTCGACCTGCGCCAGCGACGCCTCGGGCGCGGCCGCGTAGACCACGGCCGTGGCGCGGCGCAGCGGATAGACGTCGAATCCCTCGATGAATTGCGAGTTGCGCCAGTCGATGAACGCGCTCTCGCCGTCGGGGCCGGTGCGCACGTCGATCTGGCCGTCCTCGAGATGAATGCACACGGGGCGCTCGCCCCGGTTCTCCACGGTCACCCGGACCCGGAAGTACGCCAGCCCTTCGGCGGCGTCGTCCCGCCCGCGCGGCGGCTCGCCCGCTTCCAGACGGTGGACGCGGACCCGCAGACCGGCATGCTCGTCGTACTCCTGCCAGTCCCCGACCACGTTCGGCTCGTACACAGTGCACCTCTCGACTTCTGTCCGCTGCTTCCTATCTGTGGGCTCAGCGCACTGTCAAATGAGCGGAATGCGCTGTGGTCAGGCAGTTCACCCCATCTGATCGCCGATCAAGCGCTGCGCAGGAGGAATCGCCCGGCAAGGACTCCGGCGCGCCGCGGGGGCGTGCCGTACATCACGTTCACCGTGGTGATCACCCGCGCACCCGCGGCGCTCCGCGCCCGCGCTCCGCCCGCCCGGTCCGCCGCCCGCGCCCCGGCCTTCCGCTTTTCACGCCGCGAATTCTCTCGATTTCACAGCGTGCGCATTTCGGAATTCAACGGGCGGCGCCTGCGACGGTTTTCCGCGGAGCCGTTTTGAAATCGCGGCGCACCGGGAAAGGAATTCTCAGTGCTTCGGACAGGAGGCACGTCCGTGTTCTGTCCATCCGGCACCCGCTCAGGGAGGTGCGCGCGTGATGCGTACCGCGAGTCCCAGGAAGCCCCACTCCCATGACGACGCCCCGGAGACGGCCCGTGCCTTCGAGCGTCTGGCCGGTCTGCCCGACGGGCCGGAGCGCCGGAGGCTGCGCGACGAGCTGGTCACGGCGTGGCTGCCGATGGCCGAGCGCATCGCCGTCCGGTTCCGGGGGCGCGGAGAGGCCCTGGAGGACCTGTACCAGGTGGCGGCCCTGGGTCTGGTGAAGGCCGTCGACCACTACGACCCGGCCCGCGGCAACGCCTTCGAGGCGTACGCGGTGCCGACCGTGACCGGTGAGATCAAGCGCCACTTCCGCGACCACATGTGGACCCTGCATGTGCCGCGCCGGGTGCAGGACCTGCGCAACCGGGTGCGTACCGCGGCCAAGGAGCTGGCGCAGACCGCGCCGGGGCGGGCGCCCACGGTCGCCGAGATCGCCGCGCACACCCGGCTGACGGAGGACGAGGTGCGTACCGGGATGGAGGCCCTGGAGTGCTTCTCCGCGCTCTCGCTGGAGGCGGAGATGCCGGGCACCGACGGGTACGCCCTTGGCGACTCGATCGGCGGCCCCGACCCGGCGTACGACGCCGTCGTGGACCGGGTGGCGGTGCGGCCGTGCCTGGAGGCGCTGCCGGAGCGGGAGCGGCTCATCCTCTATCTGCGCTTCTTCAAGGGGATGACGCAGAGCGGCATCGCCGACCAGCTGGGCATCTCCCAGATGCACGTCTCCCGGCTGCTGAGCAGCTGCTTCGCCCAGGTGCGCGAGGAGCTGGCGTCGGCGGACGCCTGCTGAGCGCTCAGGGCTCCGGCGGGACGTCCGGGAGGCGGGTGGGGCCGAGCCGGTCGAGGGTCTCCTCGAGGACCGTGCGGACCTCGGCGGGCAGGGCGCCCGTGCGGCCCCAGACGAGGATCATGTCGGCGATGCTGCGGAGCTTGATGTTGGTCCGCTGGGACACCTCCCTCAGCACCGTCCAGCCCTGGTCGGGCGAGACCCGCCCGAGCGCGACGATCATCCCGATGGCCTGGTCGACCACCGCGTGCGAGACGACCGCGTCCTTCAGCTGCTGGACTTCCTCCTCCAGCTGGAGGATCCGGTCCGCGCCCCCGTCCGTGGGCATGGTCACCTCCGGTTCCGGTGTGCCGCTCTCCCGGCGCCTGCGCCAAGTGCTTGAGTGCCTTCACCCAGTGTCCGATCCCTCCATGGTCGCCACTCGGACCGCCCCCTGCCACCGGGGTGGCCCGCGGGTGGCCGGGGTCACCGTTTCGGTGCCGCCGCCGGGGTACTCGGCAGGCGCCCGGGCATGTGCCGCGCGGACACTGGTGCCATCCGGGTGGCTGCCGGGCCGACGAAGATCAGGACGCGACCGCTATGAACCACGACATGACCTCCTCCGCCGGCTCCACGGGCGTCGTCTCGACGCACGCCGTGTACGGAGCGCCCTGCTGGGTGAGCCTGACCAGCCGCGACCTCGAGACCACCGAGGGGTTCTACAGCGCCGTCCTGGGCTGGGAGTGGCGTCCCATGCGGCTGGGCGACCAGTTCCGCGTCGCCCTGGCGGACGGCCGGCCGGTGGCGGGGATCGCCGCCGTGGCCGGCATGTGGCAGATGGCCGTGGCGTGGACGCCGTACTTCGCGGTGCGCAGCGCCGACGAAGCGGCGGCGCGGGTGCAGGAGCGCGGCGGGACCGCCGCGGTGGGCCCCATCTCGCTGCCGCCCGGGCGTGCCGCGCTGCTCGCGGACCGGGACGGGGCGACGTTCGGCGTGTGGGAGGGCGAGCTGTTCTCCGACTGGCCCACCTGGCGCCGGGCGCAGCTGGCGTTCGTCCGGCTGCACACCCGGGACGCCTTCGACGCGGCGATCTTCTACGGCGAGGTGTTCGACTGGGCCTCCGGCCGGCCCGGCGGCTGCGAGGTGCACTACGAGGGCGAGGAGGTGGTGCTGCGCAGCGACGGTGACGTGGTCGCGCGCATCACCTCGGGGGCCCTGGGGTCGGCGCCCGACCCGCGGATCCGGCCGCACTGGCAGGTCCACTTCACCGTGGTGGACGTGGCGGCCTGCGCCCGCGCCGCCGAGGAGCACGGGGGCAGCGTGCTGTCCCTGGACCCCGAGGAGGCGGTGCTGCGCGACAACGAGGGCGCCCGTTTCACGGTCACCTCGCGCCGCGAGCACTGACGCCTCCCCGGGGCCGCCCGGTCACCGCGCGGCGCGGGACGGGCGGGACAGCAGCACCAGGCTGCGGGCGTCCACGGTCAGCCGGGTGCCCGCCTTGCGCTCCGCCTCGTCGGGGGTGCCGTCCGGGTCGGCGGTGTCGATCAGCGCGGTCCACCGCTCGCCGTAGACGGCGTCCGGCAGCCGGAAGCCGACCGGTTCCCAGTGGCTGTTGAGCAGCAGCAGGAACGAGTCGTCGACGACGGGCCGGCCGCGCGGGTCCGGTTCGGCGATGGCGTCGCCGTTGAGGAACACGCCGACCGAGTGCGCGTCGGAACGGGTCCAGTCGTCGTCGCTCATCTCCCGCGCGTCCGGCGCCAGCCACACCAGGTCGGGCAGCGGCTGGTCCGCGTTCCGCGGGGTCTCGCCCCGGAAGAACCGGCGCCGGCGCAGCACCGGGTGGTCCCGGCGCAGGGCGATCAGCCGGCGGGTGAAGTCCACCAGCCCGCGCTGGTCCTCGCCGAGCTTCCAGTCGATCCAGCTGACCTCGTTGTCCTGGCAGTAGGCGTTGTTGTTGCCGCCCTGGGTGCGGCCCAGTTCGTCGCCGTGGGAGAGCATCGGGATGCCCTGCGACAGCAGCAGGGTGGCCAGGAAGTTGCGCTGCTGCCGGGCTCGCAGTTCCCGGACGGCCGGGTCGCGGGTCGGGCCCTCCGCGCCGCAGTTCCAGGACCGGTTGTCGTTCTCGCCGTCCTGGTTGTCCTCGCCGTTGGCCTCGTTGTGCTTGTCGTTGTACGAGACCAGGTCGCGCAGGGTGAAACCGTCGTGCGCGGTGACGAAGTTGACGCTGGCGCGGGGCCTGCGCCGGTGGTGGGCGTACAGGTCGGAGGAGCCGGTGAGCCGGGAGGCGAACTCGCCGAGGGTGTGGTCCTCGCCGCGCCAGAAGTCCCGTACGGCGTCCCGGTACTTGCCGTTCCACTCCGACCACAGGGGCGGGAAGTTGCCGACCTGGTAGCCGCCTTCGCCGACGTCCCAGGGTTCCGCGATCAGTTTGACGCGGCTGATCACCGGGTCCTGCTGGATCAGGTCGAAGAACGCCGACAGCCGGTCCACCTCGTGGAACTGCCGCGCCAGCGTGGCCGCGAGGTCGAAGCGGAACCCGTCGACATGCATCTCGGTGACCCAGTACCGCAGCGAGTCCATGATGAGCTGGAGCACGTACGGGTGGCGCATCAGCAGGCTGTTGCCGGTCCCGGTGGTGTCGTAGTAGTGCCGCCAGTCGCCGTCCACCAGGCGGTAGTACGAGGAGTTGTCGATGCCCCGGAAGGAGAGGGTGGGGCCCTTCTCGTTGCCCTCGGCGGTGTGGTTGTAGACGACGTCGAGGATCACCTCGAGCCCCGCCGCGTGCAGCGCCTTGACCATCTCCTTGAACTCCGTGACCTGCTGGCCCCGGGTGCCGTGGGCGGAGTAGGCGTTGTGCGGGGCGAAGAAGCCGATGGTGTTGTAGCCCCAGTAGTTGGCCAGGTGGCGGCCCTGGAGCACGCCGTCCTGGACGAACTGGTGCACGGGCATCAGCTCCACCGCGGTGACGCCGAGCGAGGTGAGGTGCCCGATCACCGACGGGTGCGCCAGGCCGGCGTAGGTGCCGCGCAGTTCGGGCGGGACGTCGGGGTGGGTGCGGGTCAGCCCCTTGACGTGGGTCTCGTAGATCACGGTGTCGGAGTAGGGGCGGCAGGGGCGGCTGTCGTCGCCCCAGTCGAAGGCGGGGTCGGTCACCACGCCGAGCATGGTGTGGCCCGCGCTGTCCGCCGGGTCGGGTCCGTGCGGGTTCCGCTCGTACAGCGAGGGGTGGTTGTCGATCTGGCCGTCGACCGCGGTGGCGTACGGGTCGAGCAGCAGCTTCGCCGGGTTGCAGCGGTGGCCGGCGGCCGGGGCCCAGGGGCCGTGCACGCGGTAGCCGTAGCGCTGCCCGGGTCCGACGCCGGGGAGGTAGCCGTGCCAGACGAAGCCGTCGACCTCGGTGAGCCGCACGGTGCGGTGCCGGCCGTCGTCGTCGGCGAGGACCAGGTCGACGCGTTCGGCGACCTCGCTGAACAGCGCGAAGTTGGTGCCCTCGCCGTCGTAGGAGGCGCCCAGCGGGTAGGGGCGCCCGCTCCAGGCGGGCGCCCCTTTCCGGTCGTGTCGCCGGGTCACCGGACCTCCTCCAGGAGGCCGCCGGGCGTTCGGACCTGGGCGGTGACCGTGGAGACGCTCACCTCGCGGGGCAGGTCCAGGCCCTCGCTCTCGCGCGGGTCGGGCGTGGTGGGGACGAGGGGCACGCGTTCGCCGGCCCGGGCGCGCTGCGAGAACCAGATCACCTTGCTGCCGGTCTCGGTGGCGCAGCAGCCCCATCCGTCGCTGCTGGCGGCGAGGTGCTCGAGGCAGCCGCGCAGCTCCTGGTCGGGGCGCAGGGCGCGGTCGTTGTCCGCGATGGCCGTGATCAGGTGCTGCCCGTTCCACCACATCTCGATGGAGGTGTTCTTGTCGGTGGCGTGCTCGTCGATGGCGCGGAGCAGCATCTCGGTGCCGCCGCAGACGGGCTCCATGAGGTTCTCCAGGTCCCAGAACCGGAGGTGAGCGGCCAGTATCCGGCTGACCTGTCCCACCCTCTCCGGGCTGACTTCCACGTCGAGGTGGTAGTAGCAGGGCACTGCGGTCTTCATCGTCGTGGCTCCTCACCGCGAAGCTCGCGCTCCTCCCGTCCGGCGGACGGGCCCCCGGACACGGAACGTGAGCGGGTGTCGCTTCTGAGTCACCTTCAGACTGAGGGGGTTGGTCCATTCGTGCAACACGAGCGCACGGGAGACAGGTGGGACCGCATCTGAGCATTCCTGAAGCCTGTGACCTGCGCGCTCACCCCGGACCGGTGGTTGAAATTCCAACAAGACGTTGGGTCACTGTCCGCGCACCATGAGTGAAGACCTCGATCGCCGTTACGGGTCCGTGCACCGGTGCGCACGGCTCCGCCCGACCGTCGGGACAACGCGCACCCATCGAGCCCCGGAAAGGTGAACGGCGCATGCTGCTACCCGCAAAAGCCGAAGTTGCCCGGCAGTTGCGCCGCTACCGGGCCTGGGAACGCGTGATGCTGGCCGCCCCCACCGACCACACGGTGCGGGCGACCTTCGAGGACTCCGGCTACACCCTCTGCGTGCTGATGGGGAAGCGCTGCGCGCGGGAGGCGGCCGACGCCGCGGAGAAGTATCTGCGCACCACGCTCGTCACCTATCTGCAGGAACAGAACGACCGGCCCCGTCCGGCCGCCACGGTCCGACGGGGCCCGCCCGCCGTCGAGCGGCGTTCTCCGGCGGGAAGGCAATGACCTTCCCGCCTCCATGTGGTCCCACGCCCGGGCGCCTGCCCGGACATCGCGAGCGGCGGAGGTGCACAGGCCCATGAAGACGACCCCGACCATCGGTCGCGTCCCGGTACGGGACGTCCGGCCGTGCGTCGACCGCGGCAGGCGGCCGGCGAAGGCCGTCGTCGGCGAGGCGTTCGAGGTGACGGCGACCGTGTTCCGGGAGGGGCACGACGCGGTGGCCGCCAACGTGGTGCTGAAGGACCCGGAGGGGCGTCCGGGTCCGTTCACGCCGATGCGGGAGCTCGCGCCGGGCACGGACCGGTGGGGCGCGGAGGTGGCCGCGGACGCGCCCGGCCACTGGACCTACCGCGTCGAGGCCTGGGGCGATCCGGTGACGACCTGGCGGAACGTCGCCACCGTCAAGGTCCCGGCCGGCATCGACACCGGGCTGGTCCTGGAGGAGGGCGGCGACCTGTTCGCGCGCGCCGCGGCCGGGGTGCCGCGCGACGCCGGACAGGACGTGATCCTCGCGGCGGCCGAGACCCTGCGCGACGACACCCTGCCCTGTGCCACCCGGCTGGCGGCGGCGCTGACGCCGGAGGTGGACGCGGTGCTGGCCCGGCATCCGCTGCGGGAGCTGGTCACCAGCAGCGAGCCGCTCCCCCTGCTCGTCGAACGGGAACGCGCCCTGTACGGCTCCTGGTACGAGTTCTTCCCCCGCTCCGAGGGCACCCCGGAGCAGCCGCACGGCACCTTCGACACCGCCGCCCGCCGGCTGCCCGCGATCGCCGCGATGGGCTTCGACGTCGTCTACCTCCCCCCGATCCACCCCATCGGCACCACCTTCCGCAAGGGCCCGAACAACACCCTGGACGCCGGCCCCGACGACGTCGGCGTGCCGTGGGCGATCGGCTCCCCCGAGGGCGGCCACGACGCCGTCCACCCGCGACTGGGCACGCTGGAGGACTTCACCCGCTTCGTCGCCCGCGCCCGCGACCTCGGCATGGAAGTCGCGTTGGACTTCGCCCTGCAGTGCTCCCCCGACCACCCGTGGGTGCACAAGCACCCCGAGTGGTTC
>MUNG01000201.1 GCA_002154585.1 Streptomyces pseudogriseolus | reverse complement strand
TTCGCTCGAGCGGGAGGTACCCCCACCGCCCCAGCGGCACGACTGCCCGCAGGCGGCGGCGTCCCTCAGGGGCGCGGGGAACTGCGCGCGCAACCACAACGCAACCCGCACCCGGCGTGCGACTGGAGGCCGGAGGCAGGCGTCCGGCCGTACCGGGTGCCGGGAGGTGACCCGGCGTTACGACGGTGTGCCGAGTTCGGCCCAGACCGTCTTTCCCGCCACGTCGGGCGTCCGAAGCACGCCCCAGTCCAGGCACAGCCGCTGGACGATGAACATGCCGTGGCCCCCCGGGCGCCCCGCGCGGTGAGGCGTGCGGGGCGACGGCTGGCCGGTGCCCCGGTCGGTGACCTCGAGGCGGATCACCTTGCGGTCGCAGGTGATGGTCAGCAGGTCCGGCCCCTCCGCGTGCAGGCACGCGTTGGTGACCAGCTCGGACACGACGAGCAGAACGTCCTCGGCGGCGGCCCGCCGGTCCGCGGTGGCGGCCGGCAGCCAGCCCCAGTCGTACAGCGCCTGCCGCGTGAAGTCACGCGCCATCGGCACGACCCCGCTCTGGTCCTCGAAGCTCAGCCGGCGCGCCTGTGCGCCGCCGGGGGGACCGGGCGGGGACGCCGGGGCGGCGGCGGTGGGCGCGGCCACGCCGCCGTCCGGGCCGCCTGCGGCCGGTGCAGCGCCCCCGGGCGTCCCGGAAGCGCCGCTGGGCTCCGGACCGCGGTCGCCCGGCGAATAGGGCCGGGTGGTGCTCATCAGCGCTTCACCTCACCGTGTCACCAGTTCACCATGCAAATTTTTCCGTACCCGGTCGGTCACGCACGGACGGCCCGAATGGTTCTCGGCGCCCTCCCGACCACCGCGTCCGGGACGTACAGGGTGTCTCCTGCCCGAGCCTTGGGATGGAACACCCCCGTGTTCGCACGAAAAGACCCGCGCGGGGACCCCCGCGGCCGACGGGTGCGATACGAGCACCCCGCCCGGCCCGCCGGCCCGCGTCACGCGGAATCGTCGGCCAGGGCCGCCTCGAGCGTGTCGTGGACGGCGAACACCGCGTCCGCCCCCGTGATCTCGAACACGCGCGCGACGACGGGCTGCATCCCCACCAGGGCCACGCCGCCCCCGCCCGCCTCGGCCTTCAGCCGCGCGCCGAGCAGCACGTTCAGCCCCGTGGAGTCACAGAACTCCAGCCGGGAGCAGTCGATGACGAGCCGCTTGAAACCCCTCGCGAGGCAGTCCTCCAAGGGCTCCCGCAACAGATCGGCGGTGTGGTGGTCCAACTCACCCGCCGGGGTCACGACGGCGCTGGGGCCTTCTTCTCGCACCTCGACCAGAAGCCGGCCCGACTGTGCGCTGCCGACCGTCCCGCGGTCCATGCCGTCTCTCTCTCCCGAGGCCGTGACTGTTCCTGACGCTCTCGAACATTACGCCTTCCGGCCACGCATCGACACTCTAACAATCACGCACAAACGGACATAACCGCACAGAACGCACTTGCGGCGGGCTCCGAGCAGCCGGTAGGGCTAGTAAAGACACGTACCCGACACGGCCGGCTTTGGAGGCGCCGCACACCGCAGTGCACGTATCGGCTTCGGCAGCCATATGCCGAGAACGATGGAGGACATCATGTCACCCCGGCTCGACGCATCGCCTACCCATGGAGCGACGTCGACACCACCTCCGGAACATCTGGATCCCATCGAGCAGGACGGCCTCGGAGCCGTCCCGGACGGTCTACTCGCCGGACTCCCGGAGATCCCCCCGTACGACGAGGTGGGCCCGGTCGACGCCCGGGCCCTGTCCAAGACCCTGTTCGAGCGCCTGGAGTCGCTCGACGAAGGCAGTCACGAGTACTCGTACGTACGCAACACGCTCGTCGAACTGAACCTCGCCCTGGTCAAGTTCGCCGCCTCCCGGTTCCGCTCGCGCAGCGAGCCCATGGAGGACATCATCCAGGTCGGCACCATCGGCCTGATCAAGGCGATCGACCGCTTCGAGCACACGCGTGGTGTGGAGTTCCCCACCTTCGCGATGCCGACCATCATCGGCGAGATCAAGCGCTTCTTCCGCGACACCTCGTGGTCCGTGCGCGTACCGCGCCGCCTTCAGGAACTCCGTCTCGACCTGGCCAAGGCCGGCGACGAACTGGCCCAGCAGCTCGACCGCGCGCCGACGGTGGCCGAGCTGGCGGACCGGCTGGGCATCACCGCCGACGAGGTCGTCGAGGGCATGGCCGCGTCCAACGCGTACACCGCCTCCTCGCTGGACGCCCAGCCCGAGGAGGACGACGCCGAGGGCGCGCTGGCCGACCGGATCGGCTACGAGGACAACGGGATCGAAGGCATCGAGTACATCGAGTCGTTGAAGCCGCTGATCGCCGAACTGCCGTCGCGGGACCGGAAGATCCTCTCGCTCCGGTTCGTGGCCGGCATGACCCAGTCGGAGATCGGCGAGGAGCTCGGCATCTCCCAGATGCACGTCTCCCGTCTGCTGTCCCGGACGCTGGTGAAGCTGCGCAAGGGCCTCACGGTCGAGGAGTGATCCCCGCCGTGTGACGTCCGTCCTCCAGGGGCGGCCCGGGACCTCCGGGCCGCCCTTCAGGGGTTCCAGGCCGCCCTTCTGGGGTGTCAGGGAGCCTGTCCGGCGGCCTTTCAGACCTCCCGCACACCCCTGCGCCACACGCCCGTGACCAGCGGGACGCCCGGCCGGTAGGCCAGGTGGACATGGCTGGGGGCGTCGAGCAGCACCAGGTCCGCGTACGCGCCCGGGACGAGCCGGCCGACGTCGGTGCGCCGCAGCGCGGCGGCGCCGCCAGCCGTGGCCGCCCAGACGGCCTCGTCGGGCGTCATCCCCATGTCCCGCACGGCGAGCGCGACGCAGAACGGCACCGACGAGGTGTAGGACGAACCGGGGTTGCAGTCGGTGGACAGCGCCACGGTCACCCCCGCGTCCAGCAGCCGCCGCGCGTCCGGCCAGGCGGCCCGGGTGGAGAACTCCGCGCCGGGCAGCAGCGTGGCGACGGTCGCGGAGTTCGCCAGCGCGTCCACGTCGGCGTCGGTGAGATGGGTGCAGTGGTCGGCGCTGGCCGCGTCCAGCTCGACGGCCAGCCGCACACCGGGCCCGTACGACAGCTGGTTGGCGTGGATCCGCGGGTGCAGGCCCTTCGCCCTGCCCGCGGTGAGGATCGCGCGGGCCTGGTCGCCGTCGAAGGCGCCTTTCTCGCAGAACACGTCGATCCAGCGGGCGTGCGGCGCGCAGGCGTCCAGCATCGCGCCGGTGACCAGGTCGACGTAGCCGGCCGGGTCGTCGGCGTACTCGGGGGCGACGACGTGCGCGCCGAGGTAGGTCACCTCGTCGGTGTGGCGGGCGGCCAGCCGCAGGGCGCGTTCCTCGTCCTCGACGGTCAGCCCGTAGCCGGACTTGGTCTCGAAGGTCGTGGTGCCCTGGCGCAGCGCCTCCGCGAGATGGCGGGTGAGGGTGGCCTCCAGCTCGGCCTCGCTCGCGGCGCGGGTCGCGGCGACGGTGGTGCGGATGCCGCCGGCGCTGTACGGGCGGCCGGACATGCGGGCGTTGAACTCCTCGGTGCGGTCGCCCGCGAACACCAGGTGTGAGTGGGAGTCGACGAAGCCCGGCAGGACCGCGCGGCCGCCGGCGTCGACCCGGTTGTCAGTGGCGGGTGCTTTGCTTGCTGCACCGGTCCACACGACGCGGTCGCCCTCGATGACGACGGCCGCGTCCCGGACCAGGCCGAGAGGGTCCGGATCGCGGAGGGAGGGGTCGTTGGTGACCAGCGTGGCGATGTTCGTGATGACGGTGGCGCTCATCGTGTCCTCATGGGTCGCGTCCTCATGGGTCGTCAGGCGCGCAAGTCCTGGATCGCCTGCGCGAGTGCTCCGGGCACGTCGGGGACCAGCGTGTGCGCCCCGTCGCGCACCACGTGCCGGCCTGCCACGACCGTGTGCCGCACATCGGCGGCCGTCGCGGCGAATACGGCCGTCTCGGCGCCCAGCCGGGGCAGCGGCCCCGCTGTCCTGACCGAGTCCAGGGCGACAGTGGTGAGGTCGGCGCGCGCCCCGGCCTCGATGACGCCGGTGTCGTCCCAGCCGAGCGCCGCGTGCCCGTCGACGGTGGCCGCGCGCAGCAGGGCGGCGGCCGTCCAGTGACCGCGGGTGCGGGTGCGCAGCCGCTCGTCCAGTTCCATCGCGCGCGCCTCCTCGAACAGGTCGATCACGGCGTGGCTGTCGGAGCCGAGGGAGAGCGGGGAGCCCTCGTTCTGGAGCGCGGCCGCGGGTCCGATGCCGTCGGCGAGGTCGCGTTCGGTGGTGGGGCACATGCAGGTGCCGGTGCCGCTGCCGCCGATCAGGGCGATGTCCTCGGCGGTGAGGTGGGTGTTGTGCACGCCGGTGGTGCGCGGGCCGAGCACGCCGTGCAGGGCGAGCAGCTGGGCCGGGGTGCAGCCGTGCGCCTCCCGGCAGGCGTCGTTCTCGGCGGTCTGCTCGGACAGGTGCACGTGCAGCGGGGCCCGCCGCTCCTCGGCCCAGCGCGCCACCGTCGACAGCTGCTCCGCGGGCACGGCCCGTACGGAGTGCACGGCCGCGCCGATCCGCGCGTGGTCCCGGTCCTTGAGAAGTGAAGAGCGTGCGGCCCAGGCGTCCGCGTCGCCGTCGGAGAAGCGCAGCTGGTGGGCGGTGGGCGGCCGGCCGAAGCCGGAGGAGAGGTAGGCGGTGTCGAGGAGGGTGATGCGGATGCCGGCCTCGGCGGCGGCCGCAAGCAGCGCCTCCCCCATGGCGTTGGGGTCGGCGTAGGGCGTGCCGCCGGGCGCGTGGTGCACGTAGTGGAACTCGCCGACGGCGGTGAGGCCGGCCAGCGCCATCTCGGCGTACACGGCGCGGGCGAGGGCGTGGTAGCGGTCCGGGGTGAGCCGCTCGGCGGTGGCGTACATGACCTCGCGCCAGGTCCAGAAGGTGCCGGAGCCGACCTGGACGGTGGAGCGCAGGGCGCGGTGGAAGGCGTGGCTGTGGGCGTTCGCCAGTCCGGGGAGGGTCAGTCCGCGCAGGATCTCGGCGCCGGGCGGGGGCGCGGGGGTGCCGGCGCGGACGGCGGCGATGCGCCCGTCCGCGACGTCGACGGCGACGCCCGGCTCGACGTGGGTGCCGAGCCAGGCGTGCTCCAGCCAGTACGTCCGCGGGGTGGCGGTCACGGGGCGGCCAGTCCTTCCAGTACGTCGGCGAGGGCGAGGACCCCGGCCACGCAGTCGTCCTCGGCGGCGAACTCGGCCGGGGAGTGCGAGACGCCGGTGGGGTTCCGTACGAACAGCATGGCGGTCGGGACGCGTCCGGAGAGAATCCCGGCGTCGTGTCCGGCGCCGGTGCCGAGGACGGGCGGCGTCGTGCCGCCGTCCTCGGCCAGGATGCGGGCGAGCCGGTCGCGCAGGGCGTGGTCGAACTCGACGACGGGGGTGAAGGACTCGCGTTCCACGTCCAGCTGGACGCCGTGGGCGGTGGCGTGGGCGCGGGCGGCCCGCTCCACCCCGCCGACCACCGCGTCCAGGCGCTCCTGGTCGGCGGCGCGGGAGTCCAGCCAGCCGCGCACCAGGGAGGGCACGGCGTTGACGCCGTTGGGCTCGACGGACATCTTGCCGAACGTGGCGACCGCGCCCGCCTGTTCGGCCTCCCGGCGGGCGGCGAGGACGGTCTCGGCGTACGGCAGCATCGGGTCGTGCCGGTCGGCGAGCCGGGTGGTGCCGGCGTGGTTGGCCTCGCCCCGGAAGTCGAACCGCCAGCGGCCGTGCGGCCAGATCGCGGACGCGACGCCGACCCGGTCGCCGGTGAGGTCCAGCGCCCGGCCCTGCTCGACGTGCAGTTCGACGAACGCGCCGATGCGGCCGAGGCGTACGGGGTCGGGGCCGATGGCGTCCGGGTCGTACCCGGCGGTCTCCATGGCCTGCGGGAGGGTGATGCCGTCGGCGTCGGTGAGCCGGTGGGCCTGGTCGACGGTGAGCGCGCCGGCGGTGAGCCGGGAGCCGACGCAGGCGAGCCCGAAGCGGGCGCCCTCCTCGTCGCCGAAGTTGACGATGCCGAGCGGCTTGGCCGGGCGGACGCCCCGGCGGCGCAGTTCGTCGAGGGCGGCGAAGGCGGAGACGACGCCGAGGGGACCGTCGAAGGCGCCGCCGTCGGGCACGGAGTCCAGGTGCGACCCGGTGACCACGGCGTCCCCGTCGGCGGGGTCGCCGAGCCAGGCCCACTGGTTGCCGTTGCGGTCCACCTCGTGGGTGAGGCCGCGGCGGCGGGCCTGCTCGCGGAACCAGTCCCGGCAGTCGGCGTCGGCGCCGGTCCAGGCGAACCGGCGGTAGCCGCCGCTGGCGGAGTTCCGTCCGAAGGGCAGCAGTTGCCGCCACATCTCGTGGAAGGAGTCCTGCTCGGACTGATGTGACTGCTCGGACTGATGTGACTGCCCGCATTGCTCGGGCGCGGGCCGGACGAAAGGTTCCGGAGTGGCGTTGGTCGAGTGATGGGTCATGCCTGTTCGCCCTCGCGCATGGGGACGCGCACACCGCGCTCGTCGGCGACCGACTCGGCGATGTCGTACCCGGCGTCGACGTGCCGGATGACGCCCATGCCGGGGTCGTTGGTGAGTACGCGGCGGATCTTCTCGCCGGCCAGGGGGGTGCCGTCGGCCACGGTGACCTGCCCGGCGTGCAGGGAGCGGCCCATGCCGACGCCGCCGCCGTGGTGGAGGGACACCCAGGAGGCGCCGGAGGCGACGTTCACCATGGCGTTGAGCAGCGGCCAGTCGGCGATGGCGTCGGACCCGTCGAGCATCGCCTCGGTCTCCCGGTAGGGGGAGGCGACGGAGCCGCAGTCGAGGTGGTCACGGCCGATGACGACCGGCGCGGACAGCTCACCGCTCGCGACCATGTCGTTGAAGCGCTCGCCGGCCATGTCGCGTTCGCCGTAGCCGAGCCAGCAGATGCGGGCGGGCAGGCCCTGGAAGTGGACGCGTTCGCCGGCCATCGTGATCCAACGGGCGAGGGACTCGTTCTCCGGGAAGAGGTCGAGGATCGCGCGGTCGGTCTTCGCGATGTCGGCGGGGTCGCCGGACAGGGCGGCCCAGCGGAAGGGGCCCTTGCCCTCGCAGAACAGCGGGCGGATGTAGGCGGGGACGAAGCCGGGGAAGGCGAACGCCCGCTCGTACCCGGCGAGCTGGGCCTCGCCGCGGATGGAGTTGCCGTAGTCGAAGACCTCGGCGCCCGCGTCCTGGAAGCCGACCATCGCCTCGACGTGCCGGGCCATGGACTCGCGGGCGCGCGTGGTGAAGCCGGCCGGGTCCTTGGCGGCCGCGTCGGCCATGTCCTCGAAGGCCGTGCCGAGGGGGAGGTAGGCGAGGGGGTCGTGGGCGGAGGTCTGGTCGGTGACGATGTCGATCGGGGCGCCCATGGCGAGGAGCTGCGGGACGGCCTCGGCCGCGTTGCCGAGGACGCCGATGGACAGCGGGCGGCGGGCGTCGCGGGCCTCGACGGCGAGCCGCACCGCGTGGTCGAGGCTGTCGGCCTTCACGTCGAGGTACCGGTGCTCGATGCGGCGGTCGATGGCGCGCGGGTCGCAGTCGACGCAGATCGCCACGCCGTCGTTCATGGTGACGGCGAGGGGCTGGGCGCCGCCCATGCCGCCGAGTCCGGCGGTGAGGGTGATGGTGCCGGCGAGGGTGCCGCCGAAGCGCTTGGCGGCGACGGCGGCGAAGGTCTCGTAGGTGCCCTGGAGGATGCCCTGGGTGCCGATGTAGATCCAGGAGCCGGCGGTCATCTGCCCGTACATGGTCAGGCCGAGGGCCTCCAGACGGCGGAACTCCTCCCAGTTCGCCCAGTCGCCGACCAGGTTGGAGTTGGCGATGAGCACGCGGGGCGCCCATTCGTGGGTCTGCATCACGCCGACGGGGCGGCCGGACTGGACGAGCATCGTCTCGTCCTGCTTGAGCCCCTGGAGGGTGCGGACCATGGCGTCGAAGGAGCGCCAGTCGCGGGCGGCCTTGCCGGTGCCGCCGTAGACGACGAGCTTGTCGGGGTGTTCGGCGACCTCCGGGTCGAGGTTGTTCTGGAGCATCCGCAGAGCGGCCTCCTGCTGCCATCCGAGGGCGCTCAGCTGTGTGCCGCGCGGCGCTCGGACGGGACGGGGTCCGGACATGAGGTGCCTCCAGGGTGACGGCGTCGTCGGCGCGTGTCGGACAGCGGATATTCAGATCCTCGCGCTCTGAATAGAGCTAGTCAATACAGGGGGTGCGTCGGCGCCGCCGTCCGGGGGATGTTTGGCTGGATGCATGCGCGCGAACGAGCAGACGGATGACAGGACGGGCGACGTGACGGCCGGGGACGACCCGCGGGCCGCCGGGCGGGCGGCCCGCCGGGACGCCGCGGTACGGGCGGCCGTGGAGCGGGGGTTTCTCGACGACGCCATGCCCCTCGTGGCGCTGCTGGACATCACCGGCATCCGCGAGTCGGCGGCGGACCTGCGGGCCGCCTTCGAGGCCGTGACCGCGCCCGGCACACCGGTGCTGCACGCCTTCGCGGTGAAGGCGAGCCCGCTGGTGCCGGTGCTGCGGCTGCTGCGCGAGGAGGGCATCGGCGCGGAGGTCGCGAGCCCGGGTGAGCTGGCGCTCGCGCGCGCGGCGGGCGTGGAGCCGGGCCGCACCGTGCTGGACTCTCCCGCGAAGACCCTCGCCGAGCTGCGGGAGGCGCTGGAGCTGGGCATCGCCGTCAACGCGGACAACCCGCAGGAGCTGGCGCGCATCGACGCGCTGGTGGCCGGCGCTGAGGTCCGCTCGCCGCTGGGCATCCGGGTCAACCCGCAGGTCGGGGGCGGCTCCATCGAGGCGCTCTCGACCGCCACGGCCACCTCAAAGTTCGGGGTGGCGCTGCGCGACGAGGGCGCACGGGAGTGGGTGGTGCGGGCGTACCTGGACCGGCCGTGGCTGACCCGGCTGCACGCCCACACCGGCTCCCAGGGCATCGCCCTGACGATGATGGCGCGCGGGGTCGCGGAGACGTACGAACTGGCCGAGGAGATCAACCGGCGGGCCGGACGGCGCCAGGTCGACACCCTCGACATCGGCGGCGGACTGCCGGTGAACTTCGCCTCCGAGGACAGCCGCCCCACGTACGCGGAGTACGCGCGGCTGCTGAAGGAGACGGTGCCGGGGCTGTTCGACGGGCGGTACGGGCTGGTCACCGAGTTCGGCCGGTCCCTGCTGGCCAAGCACGGCACGGTGGTCACGCGCGTGGAGTACGCCAAGAGCGCGGGCGGCCGCCCGGTCGCGGTGACCCACGCAGGCGTGCAGGTCGCGACGCGCACGGTGTACGCGCCGCAGTCGTGGCCGCTGCGGATCGCCGCGTACGACGCGAAGGGACTGCCCAAACAGGGCCCGGCGGTCGTCCAGGACGTGGCGGGCCCGGCCTGCTTCGCGGGCGACCTGCTGGCACAGGGGCAGGAGCTGCCCCTGCTGGAACAGGGCGACCACGCGGCGGCACTGGACACGGGCGCGTACTACTTCGCGCACCACTACGCCTACAACTCACTCCCCCGCCCGGCCGTTCTCGGCTACGCACAGGACGCCTCCGGCGACATCACCTTCGCCACGGTCCGCCCGGCCCAGCCGATCGAGGAGATCGTCACAGAATCGGGCGCGGCCCAGAGGGACGCCCTGACGGGACTGGGGTGACTCGGGGTACGCCCCCGTGCCCCGGGCGCGGGGCGCTTGACCACCCCGCGCCCGGGGCGCCCGCTATGCCGCCGTGGCCAGTTTGCGGCGGGCGCCGCCCGGGGCCGCGTCGCCTGCGGCGATGCCTGTCGTGCGGTAGGCCTTGACCGTGCGGCCGACGGGGCGGCCCGCGGACGTGAGCCAGTCCACGCGGACCCACAGCAGCACGTCGTCGGCCCGTTCCAGGCGGCCGATCCACGCCGCCTTCAGCCACAGCCCCGCACCGCACCCGGCGAGCAGCAGTCCCCCCGCGGCGGGCGCCGCCCACGCCGAGCCCAGCGCGGCGAGGAAGGCGAGCAGCAGCCACCAGCGGTGCGCCCGGCGCCAGTTGCGCGCGGTGACCGCGCGGTCCTGGAGCACGTCGTTGCGGCCCGCCCGGGCCGCCGCCCGGGCCAGGGCGCGGTACCGGCCCCGCCGCGTGAGCGCCACGACGGCCGCGGCCCCGAGGAACAGCGCGGCCCCGCCCAGCGCCCCGATCCGCAGCCCCGTCAGACCCGGCACGAACGCCCCGGCGCCCGCGGCGACGACTCCCAGCCACCACAGTGGCGCGGCCCCGGCCCGTACGACGACGGCCACCCGGGCCAGCCCCTGTCCTCCGCGCGTCACGTCCAGCCTCCCGTCATCCGATTCTGAGGAAGTCCCTCTCGGTCCCGGGGGAAGTCCCCCGCGCCGGACGCTAGCGGGGCAAGCTGAGACGAGTCTGAGAAGACGCGGGGGGAAGGCCCTCGCGTCACTCCACGAACAGCCCGCGCGCCGCCGCCCGGGTGTCGAACTCCTCCAGCCGCGCCTGCGCGTCCGGCAGGTCGTCGCACATCGCCTCCAGCAGCACGCGCCCCAGCAGCATCGGCGCGCACGCGGTGTCGAACACCAGCGCGGTGCCGACGGCGGCCGGCAGCAGCAGGTCGGACACCTTGGCGACCGGCGCGAACGGCGAGTCGGCGACGGTGACGACGGTCAGCCCCGCCTCCTTGGCGTGGACGAGCGCGTCGAGGACCTCGCGGGGATGCCGCGGCAGCGCGAAGCACAGCAGCGCCGACGCCCCCGCCCGCACGGCCGCGTCGATCCGGTCGAGCAGCATCGTGCCGCCCTCGTTGAGCAGCCGTACGTCCGGGTGGACCTTGGCGGCGAAGTAGGCGAAGCCGTGCGCCTGCGCGGCGGCGGCCCGCAGACCGAGCACGGGCAACGGCCGGCTCTCCGCGAGGACCCGCCCCGCACGCCGTACGGGCGCGGGGTCGGCCAGCACCTCCGCGAGGTGCCGCAGGTTCTCGATCTCGGCCTCAACCGCCTGCTGGTACTCGTTGGCCGAGCCGGTCTCCGGGGCGGGTTCGGCCGGCGCGACCTCGCGCAGGTGCCGGCGCAGCGCGGGGTAGCCGTCGAAGCCGAGGGCGACCGCGAACCGGGTCACGGAGGGCTGGCTCACCCCGGCCAGCTCGGCCAGCTCCACGCTGGACAGGAACGGCACGTCGGCGGCGCGCCGCACCATGCTGTGCGCGATGCGCCGCCGACGTGCCGTTCC
>MUNG01000200.1 GCA_002154585.1 Streptomyces pseudogriseolus | reverse complement strand
CTCCAGCGGCGGACCGTCCTCCTCCGACGACCCCTCCGCCCCCGCCACCGACGGCTCCGACGACCCCGGCGAAGGGGACACCGGCAGCAGCACGCCCGGCGACGACAGCAGCGGCAGCGACACCGGCAGCGGCGACGACGGCGGCACGGAGAGCGAAGGCCAGGACAGCGGCGGCACCGGCACCGGGTCACCCAGCGGCGGCCAGGGCGGCGACACCGGCGACGGCGGCACCGGCACGGGCGGCGAGGACACCGGCGGCGGCGCCACCGACGACTCCAACCGCGACGAACTCCCCGGCCCCGGCGGCCTCAGCGGCGCCCTCGACGGACGCCGCTGGGACTAGGGACTCCCGCGTTTCCCGCTCGGCTCAGTGACCGGAGGTCGCCTTCAGACCCACCACGGCCACCAGCAGCAGACAGATGAAGAAGATCCGGGCGGCGGTCACCGGCTCCCCCAGCACCACCATGCCCAGCACCGCCGCCCCCGCCGCGCCGATCCCCACCCACACGCCGTACGCCGTCCCGATCGGCAGCGTCCGCGCCGCGTACGACAGCAGCAGCATGCTCGTCACGATGCCCGCGCCCGTCAGCACACTCGGCCACAGACGCGTGAAACCGTCCGTGTACTTCATGCCGACCGACCAGCCGACCTCCAGCAGACCGGCGACCACCAACAACACCCAGGCCATGACAGGCACCTCCGGGACGAGACAGCGAAACGGGGGTGCGTCGTCTTCGCCATCACCCCGGTACGGCGCGTCTCGTCGGGGCCCGCACGGCCGGGCCGCACAGGACGTCCCACGCTACCCCACCACACACGAAGGGCCGGTGACGGCAGTCACCGGCCCCTCGCCACGCACCTGCGTGTCCTACAGATACAGCCCGGTCGAATCCTCCGACCCCTCGAAACGGTCCGCGGCCACCGCGTGCAGATCGCGCTCCCGCATCAGCACGTACGCCGTCCCGCGCACCTCCACCTCCGCACGGTCCTCCGGGTCGAACAGCACCCGGTCACCCGGCTCCACCGTCCGCACGTTCTGTCCCACCGCGACCACCTCGGCCCAGGCCAGCCGACGGCCCACCGCCGCCGTCGCGGGAATCAGAATGCCGCCCCCCGAACGCCGCTCGCCCTCACCTGTCTCCTGCCGCACGAGCACACGGTCGTGCAGCATCCGGATCGGCAGCTTGTCGTGCGGAGAACTGTCGTTTCTGTTGGCGCTCACAGCCTGAAACCTACCTGCCTCGACGACGGACGCACGCGGGAGGGGGCACCGTCGGACCGCATCTCAGCGCCGCCGCTTACGGGTCCCCAGGGCCAGCAGCCCCACGACACCCACCACCAGCAGCCCCGCCGGGACCACCCGCTCCAGCCGCGGCGCGCCCTTCTCGTCCACGAACTGCGCCTTCACCTGGCTCACCGCGCGGTTGACACCCACGTAGGCGCGCCCCAGCGTGTGGTCCGCGTGGGCCACGACCTTCGCCTTCGCGTCCCCCACGATCGTCTTCGGGTGCACCCGCACCCCGATCTCGTCCAGGGTCTCCGCGAGCGCCGCACGGCGACGCGCGATGTCCGCCTCGATCTGCGCCGGGGTCCTGGTGTCCGCCGTGTCCGCCACCGTGTCGCCTCCACGATCCGCTGTGTTGCCTGTGCCGGACAGTCTGTCAGCTTCAGGCCGCGCCGCACTGTCAGGACCCCCGGTTACCCTCGATCCCGGCACCCGATCCACGCAGTGCACGTACGAGGAGACGAGACCGATGAGCGCACGCCTCACGCCCGGGGACGAGGCCCCCGCCTTCACCCTGCCCGACGCCGACGGCAACGAGGTGTCCCTGGCCGACCACAAGGGCCGCAAGGTCATCGTCTACTTCTACCCGGCGGCGCTGACCCCGGGCTGCACCAAGCAGGCGTGCGACTTCACGGACAACCTCGACCTGCTGGCCGGCGCGGGCTACGACGTGATCGGCATCAGCCCCGACAAGCCGGAGAAGCTCGCCAAGTTCCGCGAGCAGGAGTCCCTGAAGGTCACCCTCCTCGCCGACCCCGACAAGAAGGTCCTGGACGCCTACGGCGCGTACGGCGAGAAGAAGAACTACGGCCGCACCTACATGGGCGTCATCCGCTCCACGATCGTCGTCGACGAACAGGGCAGGGTGGAACACGCCCTCTACAACGTCCGCGCGACGGGCCACGTCGCCAAGATCATCAAGGACTTGGGCATCTGACCCGGCCGTTCCGCTTTCCGTACGTGACCGTCCGATATCCGGATCGTTGCTCCGTACGAGACCACGAACACGTGGACGGAAGCACGGAGGGGGTCCGATGGGAACGAGCACGTACACGAAGGAACGGCTGGAGGAGGCGGCGGCGTGCCGAACAAGTGCGCCGAATGCGGCACGGGGCCCAAGCGGCTCGGCAGGCCGATGACCCTGGAGGTCGATCACATCGACGGGGACTGGAGCGACGATCGGCTGGAAAACCTGCGGTTGCTGTGTCCCAACTGCCACGCCACTACGAGCACGTGGTGCCGAGGAGGCCGGGGTAGGCAAGTGGCCGTTGACCGCTAGCATGGCCTGGCATGCGGCCGTGCTGGAAGGGTAGACAGTCGGCGCTTAGAACGCCGTGGGCGAAAGCCCGTGTGGGTTCGAATCCCACCGGCCGCACATCTGAGGGGCCGTCCGCCCGGGCGGCCCCTCAGCCGTCGCTCAGCCCAGCAGCTCCCGCACCACCGGTACCAGCCCCCGGAACGCCTTCCCCCGGTGGCTGATCGCGTTCTTCTCCTGCGGGGTCAGCTCCGCGCACGTGCGTGTCTCGCCCTCGGGCTGGAGGATCGGGTCGTAGCCGAAGCCGTTCGTGCCGGCGGGAGTGTGGCGGAGGGTGCCGGGGAGGCGGCCCTCGACGACCCTCTCCGTGCCGTCCGGCAACGCGAGCGCCGCCGCGCAAGCGAAGTACGCGCCTCGGTGGGCGTCGGCGATGTCGGCGAGCTGGGCGAGGAGGAGGTCGAGGTTGGCCTTGTCGTCGCCGTGGGTGCCGGACCAGCGGGCGGAGAAGATGCCGGGGGCGCCGCCGAGGACGTCGACGCAGAGGCCGGAGTCGTCGGCGACGGCGGGCAGGCCGGTGGCCTGGGCGAGGGTGTGGGCCTTGAGGAGGGCGTTCTCGGCGAAGGTGACGCCGGTTTCCTTGACGTCGGGGACGTCGGGGTAGGCGTCGGCGCCGACGAGTTCGTGGGGCAGGCCCGCGTCGGCGAGGATCGAGTGGAGCTCGGTGATCTTTCCGGCGTTGCGGGTGGCGAGGATCAGGCGGGTCATGGGCCCAGTATCCCTGGGCGCATGACCCGGCGTGTTGCTACGGGGTGCAGACCTTGGTGAGTTCGCCTGCGGCGTCGGTGACGGGGCCGATGTCGGGGGTGGCGTCGCCGTTCTCGACGGAGGTGCGGACGTTGCCGACGGCCTTGTCGAGGTCGTCGACGGCCTTGGAGACGTCGGCGTTGTCGGTCTTGTCGCCGATCTCGGTGAGGTTCTTGTCGATGGCGTCGAGGGACTCCTCGAGCTGGGTGACGTCGTTGCCCGCGTTCTCGACGGCCTGCTGCATGTCGGTGACGCTGTCGGCGATGGCATCGGCGGTCTGGACGCAGTCCAGGGCCTTGTCGACGGCGTCGCAGCCGGTGGTGAGTCCGGCGGTCAGCGCGACGGCCGCCAGGGTGGCGGCGACGGCTGCGGTGCGGCGTCGGCGGCTCGCTGCCATGGAACGTTCCCTCCCTCGTCGGGCCGGTGGGGCCCGCTGTGTCGGCGGGGCGCGCGGGGGGTGCCCGTGCGCCCGTATCCCTTCAGACGCGGCGGCGGTCGGCGCGGTTGCTCGCGCCGACCTGTGTCCTTGGGGTGCCCTTTACCTTTCGGGAAGGGTATCGAGTGCGGCGCGCTGGGCGGCGGCGAGTTCGGTGCATCCGGTGACGGCGAGGTCGAGGAGGGCGTTGAGTTCGTCGCGGGCGAAGGGTTCGGCCTCGGCGGTGCCCTGGACCTCGACGAAGCGGCCGTCGCCGGTGCAGACGACGTTCATGTCGGTATCGGCGCGGACGTCCTCCTCGTAGCAGAGGTCGAGGAGGGGGACGCCGGCGACGATGCCGACGGAGACGGCGGCGACGGTGCCGGTGAGGGGCTTGCGGCCGGGCTTGACGAGTTTCTTGCCCTGGGCCCAGCCGATGGCGTCGGCGAGGGCGACGTAGGCGCCGGTGATGGCGGCGGTGCGGGTGCCGCCGTCGGCCTGGAGGACGTCGCAGTCGAGGACGACGGTGTTCTCGCCGAGGGCCTTGTAGTCGATGACGGCGCGCAGGGAGCGGCCGATGAGGCGGCTGATCTCGTGGGTGCGGCCGCCGATGCGGCCGCGGACGGATTCGCGGTCGCCGCGGGTGTTGGTGGCGCGGGGGAGCATGGCGTATTCGGCGGTGACCCAGCCTTCGCCGCTGCCTTTGCGCCAGCGGGGGACGCCTTCGGTGACGGAGGCGGTGCAGAGGACCTTGGTGTCGCCGAAGGAGACGAGGACGGAGCCTTCGGCGTGTTTGCTCCAGCCGCGTTCGATGGTGACGGGGCGGAGCTGGTCGGGGGTGCGGCCGTCGATGCGAGACATGGCGCCGAGCCTAGCCGTACAAGGGGCGGGCCCCTTCCACAGGTGTGGGAGGGGCCCCGAAGGTGTGGCCGTGGGTCACATCATGTCTTCGATTTCCGCGGCGATGGGGTCGGCGTCGGTGCCGATGACGACCTGGATGGCGCTGCCCATCTTGACGACGCCGTGGGCGCCGGCGGCCTTGAGGGCGGCGTCGTCGACCTTGGAGGGGTCCACGACTTCGGTGCGGAGGCGGGTGATGCAGCCCTCGACCTCTTCGATGTTGTCGATGCCGCCGAGCCCGGCAACGATCTTCTCAGCCTTGGTGGCCATGTTCGTACTCCCTGATCCGAACCGCTTTGTCGCAGTAACCCACAGTTGGCCCATCTTTGCGAGCGGTCATGTCGTGGGCGCTCGATGATGGGCGTCACGACAGCGGAACCGTCCTGCCTCACTGGTCTACACCACCGGGTGGACTGCCGCCAAACCCTCCGGGTCGTCCAGCGAAGGGGACTTGATGAGTACCGAGAGCCCCGCGGGTGCCGGTGCGGGGGTGAGCCCGCTGCGGGAGCGCTGGCATCGGTTGTTCCAGGGCCTGCAGAAGATGGGCCGCAGTCTTCAGCTGCCGATCGCGGTGCTGCCGGCGGCGGGCATCCTCAACCGGCTGGGGCAGCCGGACGTGTTCGGGGACGACGGTCTGGGGTGGACGAACGTCTCGAAGGTGATGGCGGGGGCGGGCGGGGCGCTGCTGGACGGTTCGCTGGGGCTGCCGCTGCTGTTCTGCGTGGGTGTGGCCATCGGGATGGCGAAGAAGGCGGACGGGTCGACGGCGCTGGCGGCGGTGGCGGGGTTCCTCGTCTACTTCAATGTGCTGCGGCAGTTCCCGAAGGACTGTCCGGAGGGGTCGGAGGCGGTGCCGAACGTCGGCTGTCAGTTGGCGGACGGGACGGTGACGGCGTTCGACTACCAGAATCCGGGGGTGTTCGGCGGCATCGTCATCGGTCTGACGGCGGCGTATCTGTGGCAGCGGTTCCACCGGACGAAGCTGGTGGACTGGCTGGGGTTCTTCAACGGGCGGCGGCTGGTGCCGATCATCATGGCGTTCGCGGCGATCGTGTTCGCGGCGTTGTGTCTGTGGGTGTGGCCGCCGATCGGTGACGCGCTGGAGAGTTTCAGCGACTGGATGACGGGGCTGGGCGCGTGGGGTGCGGGTGTCTTCGGTGTGGCGAACCGGGCGTTGCTGGTGATCGGCCTGCACCAGTTCCTGAACGTGCCCATCTGGTTCCAGTTCGGTTCGTACACGAAGCCGGACGGGACGGTGGTGCACGGTGACATCAACATGTTCCTGGCGGGTGACCCGGACGCGGGGCAGTTCCTGTCGGGGTTCTTCCCGATCATGATGTTCGCGCTGCCGGCGGCGGCGCTGGCGATCACGCACTGTGCGCGTCCTGACCGGCGCAAGGAGATCGGCGGTCTGATGCTGTCGGTGGCGCTGACGTCGTTCGTCACGGGCATCACGGAGCCGATCGAGTACTCGTTCCTGTTCGTCGCGCCGCTGTTGTACGCGCTGCACGCGGTGCTGACGGGGGTGTCGATGGCGGTGACGTGGGGGCTGGGCGTGCACGACGGGTTCAGTTTCTCGGCGGGTCTGATCGACTACGTCATCAACTGGAATCTGGCGACGCGGCCGTGGCTGATCATTCCGATCGGGCTGGTGTTCGCGGCGGTGTATTACGTCGTGTTCCGTTTCGCGATCACGCGGTTCGATCTGCGGACTCCGGGGCGGGAGCCGGAGGAGGAGGTGGAGGACGCGGCGCGGCGGTGATCCCGTAGCCTGGCGGCGGCCGGCCGAGCCCTCGGAACCTTGAGTTCCGGGGGCTTTTCGGTGTGCTCGTGAGGGGGTCTCTCCGGCCCTTCGGCGGAGGCACGGTGTGTAGTCCCACGGTCGCGGATTCGCGGGTTCCTTACGTGGCCTTCATCGTGCTACAACAGGTCTACACCACTAGTGGTGTAGACCACCACCGATGGAGGAAGTATGAGCACCGCCACCGACTCGGCGGCCCCCGCGAAGAAGCGGGGATCCGGCCTTTTCCAGGGCCTGCAGAAGGTCGGCCGCAGCCTTCAGCTCCCGATCGCCGTGCTGCCTGCGGCGGGCATTCTGCTGCGCCTCGGCCAGCCGGACGTGTTCGGCGCGGACGGCTTGGGCTGGGACAAGGTAGCAGCCGTCTTCGCCACCGCCGGTGGCGCCATCTTCGACAACCTGCCGATGCTGTTCTGCATCGGTGTGGCCATCGGCTTTGCCAAGAAGGCCGACGGCTCGACCGCCCTCGCCGCGCTCGTCGGCTTCCTGGTCTACAGCAACGTCCTGAAGGCCTTCCCGGTCACCGAGGCCAAGGTGCAGGACGGCGCGGACATAGCCGCGACCTACAACAACCCCGGTGTTCTCGGCGGCATCCTGATGGGTCTGCTGGCCGCGACGCTGTGGCAGCGGTACCACCGCAAGAAGCTGGTGGACTGGCTCGGCTTCTTCAACGGCCGTCGGCTCGTCCCGATCATCATGGCGTTCGTCGGCACGCTGGTCGGTGTCTTCTTCGGCCTGGTGTGGGAGCCGATCGGCGAGCTCATCTCCGACGCGGGCGAGTGGATCACCGGGCTCGGCGCCGCCGGTGCCGGTCTGTTCGGTCTGATCAACCGCGCGCTGATCCCCATCGGCATGCACCAGTTCGTGAACACCGTCTCCTGGTTCCAGATCGGTGACTTCACCAACGCGGCGGGCGAGGTCGTCCACGGCGACCTGAACCGCTTCTTCGCCGGTGACCCGGACGCCGGCCAGTTCATGTCGGGCTTCTTCCCGATCATGATGTTCGGTCTGCCGGCCGCCGCGCTCGCCATCGCGCACGCCGCCCGTCCCGAGCGCCGCAAGGCCGTGCTGGGCATGATGCTCTCGCTCGCGCTGACCTCGTTCGTGACCGGTGTGACCGAGCCGATCGAGTTCGCGTTCATGTTCATCGCCCCGGCGCTGTACGTGATCCACGCGGTGCTGACCGCCCTGTCCATGGCGATCACCTGGGCGCTGGGTGTGCACGCCGGCTTCACCTTCTCGGCGGGCTTCATCGACTACGCCCTGAACTGGAACCTGGCGACCAAGCCCTGGCTGATCATCCCGATCGGCCTGGTGTTCGCGGCGATCTACTACGTGCTCTTCCGCTTCGCGATCACCAAGTTCAACCTGCCGACCCCGGGCCGCGAGCCCGAGGAGGAGGTCGAGGACCTCACCAAGGCGTGAGCGGTCCCCGTACGACGAGGAAGGCCCTGGAACCGGTCAGGTTCCGGGGCCTTCCCCGTGCCGCGTGACGCGTCGCGGCCTCAGATCTCGTACGTCGCCCCCGGCGCCGCCAGCCCCACCGGGCCGTCGTACACCGCGCGGGCGTCGGTGAGGTTGACCTGCGGGTCGGTCCACGGCGGGATGTGCGTGAGGATCAGCCGGCGGGCCCCGGCGCGGGCCGCGGACTCGCCCGCCTCGCGGCCGTTGAGGTGCAGGTCCGGGATGTTCTCCTTGCCGTGCGTGAAGGCGGCCTCGCACAGGAAGAGGTCGGCGTCCCGGGCGAGGTCGTCCAGCAGCGGGGTCGCTCCCGTGTCGCCGGAGTAGGTCAGCGTCCTGCCGCCGTGCTCGATGCGGATGCCGTACGCCTCGACCGGGTGCGCGACGCGCTCGGTGTGCACGAGGAACGGGCCGATCTCGAAGGTGGACGGCTTGACCGTGTGGAAGTCGAAGACCTCGCTCATGGAGGAGGCCGAGGGGGTGTCGGCGTAGGCGGTGGTCAGCCGGTGCTCGGTGCCCTCGGGGCCGTAGACCGGCAGCGGGGCGCAGCGGCCGCCGTCGTGCCGGTAGTAACGCGCCACGAAGTAGGCGCACATGTCGATGCAGTGGTCGGCGTGCAGGTGGCTGAGGAAGATCGCGTCGAGGTCGTAGAGACCGCAGTGGCGCTGCAGCTCGCCCAGGGCGCCGTTGCCCATGTCGAGAAGCAACCGGAAGCCGTCGGCCTCGACGAGGTAGCTCGAGCAGGCCGATTCCGCGGACGGGAACGACCCCGAGCAGCCGACGACGGTGAGCTTCATGAAGCAGAAACCTCCGCTGGCGGGTGTGGGAAGACGGGGGTCGTGCGGTTCGTCGAGCGTAAGGCGCAAAACCTGCGGTCGCTCCTCCACCAGGCGCCGTTGTGGGCGAACTCACCTGCCCTGTCACCGGTTCGGCTGGAAGGGGCGCGTACGGGGGCGGGAGGGGGCGCGCGCTCATGGCCCGCGCCGGTACGGTCTGGTCATGAACACGGCCTGGTGGCTCGCGCTCGCCGCGGTGGTCCTGCTCGCCCTGGTCACCGCTCTCGTGGACGGCTGGGGGCGGGGGCACCGCCCCCGCAGAGACCGTCGCGCGCGGCGGGACGGTGAGGCGGAGTGACGTACCCGGGGAACGCGTGAGGGGCCGGGGAGCGTTCCCCGGCCCCTCATGTCACGCCTGACGCCCTACGCCCAGAGCTGGCCCTGGAGGGTCTCGATGGCTTCCTCCGTGGTCGCCGCCGTGTAGACGCCGGTCGACAGGTACTTCCAGCCGCCGTCGGCGACGACGAAGACGACGTCGGCGCTCTCGCCGGCCTTGAGGGCCTTGTTCGCGACGCCGATCGCCGCGTGCAGGGCGGCGCCGGTGGAGACGCCGGCGAAGATGCCCTCCTGCTGGAGGAGTTCACGGGTGCGGGTGACCGCGTCGGCGGAGCCGACGGAGAAGCGGGTGGTGAGGACGGAGGCGTCGTACAGCTCCGGCACGAAGCCCTCGTCGAGGTTGCGCAGGCCGTAGACGAGGTCGTCGTAGCGCGGCTCGGCGGCGACGATCTTCACGTCCGGCTTGTGCTCGCGCAGGTAGCGGCCGACGCCCATCAGGGTGCCCGTGGTGCCGAGGCCTGCGACGAAGTGGGTGACGGACGGGAGGTCGGCGAGGATCTCCGGGCCGGTGGTCGCGTAGTGGGCGCCCGCGTTGTCCGGGTTGCCGTACTGGTAGAGCATCACCCAGTCCGGGTGCTCGGCGGACAGCTCCTTGGCGACGCGGACGGCGGTGTTGGAGCCGCCGGCGGCCGGGGAGGAGATGATCTCCGCGCCCCACATGCCGAGCAGGTCGCGCCGCTCCTGGGAGGTGTTCTCGGGCATCACGCAGACCATGCGGTAGCCCTTGAGCTTCGCGGCCATCGCGAGGGAGATGCCGGTGTTGCCGCTGGTCGGCTCGAGGATGGTGCAGCCCGGGGTGAGGCGGCCGTCCTTCTCGGCCTGCTCGATCATGAACAGGGCCGGGCGGTCCTTGATCGAGCCGGTGGGGTTGCGGTCCTCCAGCTTGGCCCAGACGCGGACCTCGGCGGACGGCGACAGCCGCGGCAGGCGCACCAGAGGGGTGTTGCCCACCGCGGCCAGCGGGGAGTCGTAACGCATGGGGATCAGGCCGTACCGCCGGCGACGGCCGGCAGGATCGTCACGTTGTCGCCGTCGGACAGCTTGGTGCTGATGCCGTCGAGGAAGCGGACGTCCTCGTCGTTGAGGTAGACGTTGACGAACCGGCGCAGCTGGCCGCCGTCCACGATGCGGGCCTGGATGCCCGCATGCCGGGTCTCGAGGTCGGCGAAGAGCTCGGCGAGGGTGTCCCCGGTGCCCTCCACCGCCTTCTGACCGTCGGTGTACTGGCGGAGGATGGTGGGGATGCGGACCTCGATGGCCATGGCTGAGGGCTCCTGTCGGAAGGTGTCGTGGGTTCTGCGTAAGGGCACACGGCGGCGCCGCGGCTCGCGGCCGCGGGCGGCGGCGGAACGTCAACAGATGGCGCTGTTCAGCCTGCACAGGTCGACGTGGAGCCGCGCCACGAGCAGGGTGCCCGGCGCCTTGTCGTCCACGTCGAAGAGAACCATGCGGGCATCGTATCGATTCCCCGTCCGGGATCCGGAGTGTGATCCCACATCCTGGACGTCAGCCATCCGCCATGCGGGATCAGTACGCGTCGACGACCTTGACCTCCTCCTCGGTGACCTCGCCCTCCACGATGCGGAAGGAGCGGAACTGGAACTCGCCGGCGCCGTCGGTGTCGGCGGTGGAGACCAGGACGTAGTGGGCGCCGGGCTCGTTGGCGTAGGAGATGTCGGTGCGCGAGGGGTAGGCCTCGGTGGCGGTGTGGGAGTGGTAGACGATCACCGGCTCCTCGTCGCGGTCGTCCATCTCCCGGTACAGCTTCAGCAGGTCCTGGGAGTCGAACTCGTAGAAGGTGGGCGAGCGGGCCGCGTTCAGCATGGGGATGAACCGCTCGGGGCGGCCGGCGCCCACCGGGCCCGCCACCACGCCGCACGCCTCGTCGGGGTGGTCCTCGCGGGCGTGGGCGACGATCCGGTCGTAGAGGTCCTGGGTGATGGTCAGCATGGGGCTCAGGATAAGCAGACGGGCCGTCCCGTACCGAGGGGTGGTACGGAACGGCCCGGATGCCGGACACCTTGAGCGGGTGGCGCCGGGGAACCCCACGAGTGCTCCCCGGCGCCGGTGTCCTTCGGGGTGGTCAGCCGACCTTCTCGAACCGGCTCTCGTCGCGGTCCGCGAGCGCCGGGTTGTTCCGCTTCAGCACGGTCCAGCCGACGCCCAGGGCGACGGCCCAGCCGGCCGCGACGTAGAGGCAGACGCGCGCGTCCGCGTCCGCCGCGATCATGACGGTGACGCCGAGCAGGAAGACCAGCGCGACCCAGCTGAACAGGGCGCCGCCGGGGGCGGGGAACGAGGAGGCGGGCAGCCGGCCGGCGTCGACGGCGCGGCGGTAGCGGATGTGGCTGACGAGGATCATCATCCAGGTCCAGATGCCGGCCGCGGTGGCGACGGAGGTGACGTAGGCGAACGCCTTCTCCGGGACGACGTAGTTGAGGATCACGCCGATGCCCATGAGCGCCACGGAGACGGAGATTCCGACGGCGGGCGTCCGGCGGGCGTTGAGCTTGCCGAAGGCCTGCGGGGCCTCGCTGTTGGCGGCGAGGTCGCGCAGCATCCGGCCGGTGGAGTACATGCCGGAGTTGCAGGACGACAGGGCCGCGGTGAGCACGACGAAGTTGACGATGCCCGCGGCGAGCGGGATGCCGATCTTGCCGAAGGCGTGGACGAAGGGGCTCTCGCCGGCGGAGAACTCGGTCCACTTGACGACGGAGAGGATCACCAGCAGGGCGCCGACGTAGAAGACGATGATGCGCCAGGGCAGGGTGTTGATGGCCTTGGGCAGGGTCTTCTCGGGGTTCTCGGACTCGCCCGCGGTGACGCCGACCAGCTCGACGGCGAGGTAGGCGAACATGACGCCCTGGAGGGTCATCAGGCTGGAGCCGATGCCGTTGGGGAAGAAGCCGTCGTGCGACCAGAGGTTGGAGACGGCGGCGGTGTCGCCGGCGTCGGAGAAGCCGAGGGTGAGCACGCCGAGACCGATGACGATCATGCCGATGATGGCGGTGACCTTGATCATCGAGAACCAGAACTCGACCTCGCCGAAGATCTTGACGGAGATCAGGTTCACGCCGAACAGCACGACGAGGAAGACCAGGGCGCTGACCCACTGCGGGATCTCGGGGAACCAGAAGTGGATGTAGATGGCGGCGGCCGTCAGCTCGGCCATGCCGGTGACCACCCACATCAGCCAGTACGTCCAGCCGGTGACGAACCCGAAGAACGGGCCGAGGAACTCGCGGGCGTACTCGGCGAAGGAGCCGGAGACGGGCCGGTAGAGGAGGAGCTCGCCCAGGGCCCGCATGATGAAGAAGATGACGACGCCCGCGAGGGCGTACATGAGGATGATGCTGGGGCCGGCCTTGGCGATGTTCGCCCCGGCGCCCATGAAGAGGCCGACGCCGATGGCGCCGCCGATCGCGATCATCTGGACCTGGCGGCTGCCGAGTCCCCGCTCGTAGCCCTCTTCGGAGGCTTCGGTGACCTTCGCTGAGGTCATGTGTCGTGCGCCTTTCTCCATGCCGACCCGGGCCGCTGCTCGGCCGCGGATCGGGTCTCGATCCCCCCGGACTGATGGAGCTGAGCGGGCGCGCGGGCCCGCTCCTGCCAGGCCGGCGGTGACCGGCTCGGTGGCGCACCCGGCCGAACGTTCGGGTGGCGTTCGCCGGGCGGTCGTGAAGATGTATCACGGCCGCCATACTGATCACAGGGGGGTGCTGTGACGCGCCCCACAGGAAGAAGCGGACAAAAGGCACCTGAAGAGCCCATAGACGGCGGGGCATTTGACGCGATCGTTATCCGGATTTGAGTGTCCTCTGAGCGAACGCGTCAGCGGATTTGTCCGGATTTTCGCCCCGGATGTCCGGCATGCCGCCCGGAACGGGGCGGCACGTCCACCGGGGCGGGCGGCGCGCCCGCCGGGCTCACGGCATGAGCGTGGAGACGAGCGTCTCCTGGAGGCCGCCCAGCCACAGGTACGCCATCACCATCGGCTTGCGCGGGTCCTCGTCGGGGAGGTGGAACAGCAGGTCGCTGTCGTCCTCGTCGGTGATCTCCAGCCGGGCGCCGATCGCCAGGCGCAGGTCGTTCAGCGCGCCGAGCCAGCGCTGCGACTCCTGCGGCGTCAGCTCGAGCACCGCGCCGCCCTCGCCGGCCGCCCTCAGCGCGTCCAGGGAGCGGATCACGGCCAGCGCGTTGTCCCGCTTGCCGGCCCGCAGGTCGTTCTCCGTGTAGCGGCGGAACTCGGCGGAGTACGCCCGCTGCTCCTCGGCCTCCTCGGGCCGCCCGGCGCCCTCCGGGTCGACGTAGGCGTCCGGGAAGAGGCGGCGCAGCACCGGGTCGGAGGGCGGCTCGCTGGGGCCGTCGGCGAAGAGCTCCGCGAGCGGGTCGCCGCCGGACTCCTCGGCGGGCCCGGGGCCGATGATCTCCATCAGCTGCACGGCGAGCGAGCGGATGATGGAGATCTCGACGTCGTCGAGGGCGACGGCCGCGCCGCCGCCGGGGAGCGGTTCGAAGGTTCCTGGCATGGAGGCGATTCGCTACTTCCGGTCCTGCGGGCGGGGGCGGGCCACGTCCGGTGCGGTCATGTCCGGCGTCACTTCCGGTCGTGCTGGAGGGTGGCCCACAGGCCGTAGCCGTGCATGGCCTGGACGTCGCGCTCCATCTCCTCGCGGGTGCCGCTGGAGACGACGGCCCGGCCCTTGTGGTGGACGTCGAGCATGAGCTTGGTGGCCTTGTCCTTGGAGTAGCCGAAGTACGTCTGGAAGACGTACGTCACGTAGCTCATGAGGTTGACCGGATCGTTGTGGACGATCGTGACCCACGGGACGTCGGGCTCGGGTACGGCGAAGACCTCCTCCGCCGACTCGGTGCGTTCGATCTCCAGGGGTGCGGGTGACGTCACACTGCCCATGCTGCCACCGGAGGGGGGTGGTCGCACAAACCGGCCCGCCACAGGGGCGCCCGGGGGG
>MUNG01000020.1 GCA_002154585.1 Streptomyces pseudogriseolus | reverse complement strand
GACACTGTTTCCGCCGGGGGGTGGGGTCCCCCCGGCGGAAACAGTGTCAGGCGAACACGTCGCATCACTGGGGACCTGGGGGGTTCTGTGCGGCAAGGGGGATTGGTCGGCCCGTTCCCGTCGGAACGGGATCTGGCCGACGGGGCGTTTCACAGAGGTACGGCCGACTGGGAGCACCGGTACCGCCGTACCGTGATCACGAGCGACACCGTGGCGACCGCCGTCGTGGTCGCCGGGATCGGCAACTTCTTCGGCGTGCGGGACGCCGCCGACTGGCACGAGAAGTGGGGCATCCTCGCCTTCGGCACCTGGCTGCTGGTGCTGGGCGCGCTGGCGGTGAGCCGGTCGTGGTCGCCGACCGTGCTCGGCCAGGGCGCCGAGGAGTTCCGGCGGCTGGGCCGCTCGCTGTTCATGGCGACCGTCGTGCTCGCGCTCGGCGGGATCGCCCTGACCTCGCGCAACATCAAACTCTGGATCTTCGTCGCGGTCCCCGCGATCGCGCTCGTCACCATGACGATGCGCTATCTGCTGCGCCTGCGGCTGCACCGCCGGCGCAAGGAGGGCCGCTGCCTGCGGCCGGTGCTCGCGGCCGGGAGCCCGGACACGGTGCGCGACCTGATCGCCCGCACCCGCAAGTACCCGCACCTGGGCTGGCGCGTGGACGCCGTGTGCACCACCGAGGGCCCCGGGATCGACGGGGACCGGCTGGACGGGGTGCCGGTGGTGGGCCGGCTGGCGGACGTCGCCGACCACGTCCGCCGGGACGGCTACCGCGTCGTCGCCGTCACGCCCGACGCGCACTGGTCCCCGGACCGGCTCCAGCGGCTGTCGTGGAACCTGGAGGGCTCCGACGCCGAGATGGTCGTCGCGCCGGTGCTGATGGAGGTGGCCGGGCCGCGGCTGCACGTCGACGCGGTGCTCGGCATCCCGCTGCTGCGGGTCAGCATGCCGGCGTTCACCGGCGGCCGCCGCGCGGTCAAGGGCGTCGTCGACCGGCTCGGCGCGCTGCTCCTGCTGCTGGTGCTCGCGCCGCTGATGCTGCTGGTCGCGCTGCTCGTGGCGACGGACAGCCGGGGCGGGGTGTTCTACCGGCAGCGCAGGGTCGGCAAGGACGGCCGCGAGTTCACCATCCTGAAGTTCCGCACGATGATCCCCGACGCGGACCGCGTCCGCGCCGCGCTCGCCGGCCTCAACGAGGGCGCCGGGCCGCTGTTCAAGATGCGCCGCGACCCGCGGGTGACCCGGATCGGGGCGGTGCTGCGCCGCTACTCGCTGGACGAGCTGCCGCAGCTGTTCAACGTGCTCACCGGGTCGATGTCGCTGGTCGGCCCCCGGCCGCCGCTGCCGGAGGAGTGCGCGGCGTACGGCCCGGACATCCGGCGGCGGCTGAAGGTGAAGCCGGGGCTGACCGGGCTGTGGCAGATCAGCGGACGCAGCGACCTGTCGTGGGAGGAGGCGGTCCGGCTGGACCTGCGGTACGTGGAGGACTGGTCGCTCGCCCTCGACACGGTGATCTTGTGGAAGACGCTGCGCGCCGTGGTGCAGGGACAGGGGGCGTACTGATGCGCGGCGGCCGTGGGGCGGCCGGGGTGCGGAGCGCAGGCCGAGAGGGCCTGCCCGGGGGGAGGAACGGGTCATGAGAGTCAGCGTGTTCGGGCTCGGCTACGTGGGCTGCGTGTCGGCCGCGTGCCTGGCGAGCATGGGTCACGAGGTCATCGGGGTGGACGTCAACCCGGTGAAGGTGGACCTGGTCAACGACGGCAAGGCGCCCGTCGTCGAGGAGCGGATCGGCGAGGTCGTCGCCGAGGTCGTGGGCAGCGGGGCGCTGCGCGCGACCACCGACGTGCGTGAGGCGATCGAGGGCAGCGAGGTGTCCCTGGTCTGCGTGGGCACCCCGTCGGAGCCCAACGGCAGCCTGTGCACCACGTACTTGGAGCGGGTCACCGAGGAGATCGGCGCGGCGCTGGCCGAGCGGGGCGGGCGGCACATGGTGGTGTTCCGCTCCACGATGCTGCCGGGCACCTGCCTGGGCCTGCTGGTGCCGATCCTGGAGAAGCACGTCGGCGGCACCGCGGGCGTGGACGTCGGGGTGGCGGTCAACCCGGAGTTCCTGCGCGAGGGCACCAGCGTGCGGGACTTCTTCGACCCGCCGAAGACCGTCATCGGCGAGCTCGACACGGCGAGCGGCGACGTCGTCGCGGCGCTGTACGCGGACCTGCCCGGCGAGGTGTTCCGGGTGCCGGTGCCGACGGCCGAGGCGATCAAGTACGCGGACAACGCCTTCCACGGGCTGAAGATCGGCTTCGCCAACGAACTGGGCGCGGTGTGCCGGGCGCTCGGGGTGGACTCGCACCAGGTGATGGACGTGTTCCTCGCCGACCGCAAGCTCAACATCAGCCCGGCCTACCTGCGTCCGGGCTTCGCGTTCGGCGGCTCGTGCCTGCCGAAGGACCTGCGCAGCCTGGTGCACGCCGCGCACCGGGCCGACGTGTCGGTGCCGATCCTGTCCCATGTGCTGCCGTCCAACGAGGAGCATCTCCAGCGCGCGGTGGAGCTGGTGGAGCGCACCGGAAGGCGCAAGGTGGGCCTGTTCGGGCTGTCGTTCAAGCCGGGCACCGACGACCTGCGCGAGAGCCCGCTGGTGGAACTGGCGGAGCGGCTCTTCGGCAAGGGGTACGACCTGAAGATCCACGACGCCAACGTCAGCCTGTCCCGGCTGCTCGGCGCCAACCGCGAGTACATCGAGACCCGGCTGCCGCACCTCGCGCAGCTGCTCGCCGACTCCGTCGAGGACGTGCTGGACCACGCCGAGGTCGTCCTGGTCGGCACGAAGGACCCGGCCGTGCTCGCGGCGCTGCCGCACGGCGACGACCCCGTCATCGTCGATCTCGTCCGCCTCCCCGACGCCGACGCGCGCCGGGCCGAACCCGGGTACGTGGGCCTTGCTTGGTGAGCCGAAGGGAGTGCGGGGCCGCCGCGCGCTGATCCTCGTGGAGAACCTGTCGGTGCCGTTCGACCGGCGGGTGTGGCAGGAGTGCCGGACGCTGCGCGACGCGGGCTGGGAGGTCGACGTCATCTGCCCGCGGGGCACGAAGCGGGACACGGAGCCGGAGGCCGTGATCGACGGGGTGCGGATCCACCGCTACCCGCTGCGCGCGGCCACCGGAGGACCGGCCGGCTACCTCAAGGAGTACGGCGCCGCGCTGTGGCACACCGCCCGGCTGGCCCGCAAGGTCGGCCCGGTCGACGTGGTGCACGCCTGCAACCCGCCGGACCTGCTGTTCCTGCCGGCGCTGCGGCTGAAGCGGCAGGGGGCGAAGTTCGTCTTCGACCAGCACGACCTGGTGCCGGAGCTGTACCTGTCCCGGTTCGGCCGGGGCAAGGACCTGCTCTACCGGGGCGTGTGCGCGCTGGAGCGGATGACGTACCGGGCGGCGGACGTGGTGCTCGCCACCAACGAGAGCTACAAGGACGTCGCGGTGCGCCGGGGCGGGCGGCGGCCCGAGGACGTGTTCGTGGTGCGCAGCGCGCCGGACACCGAGCGGTTCCGTCCGGTGGAGCCGGAGCCGGAGCTGAGGCGCGGCAAGCCCCATCTGCTGTGCTACCTGGGCGTGATGGGCCCGCAGGACGGCGTCGACTACGCGCTGCGGGCGCTGGCGAAGCTGCGCGACGAGCTGGGCCGCACCGACTGGCACGCGGTGTTCGTCGGCGCGGGCGACACCTTCGACGCGATGGTCCGGCTGTCCCGGGAGCTGGGGCTGGCGGACCAGGTGGAGTTCACCGGACGCGTGCCGGACGCCGACCTGGTGCGCTGGCTGTCCTCCGCGGACGTGTGCCTCTCCCCCGACCCGTGCAACCCGCTCAACGACGTGTCGACCATGAACAAGGTCCTGGAGTACATGGTGATGGGCCGGCCGATCGTCTCCTTCGACCTGAAGGAGGCGCGGGTCTCCGCCGGGGAGGCCGCCGTGTACGCGGCGGGCGACGACGAGCTCGCATTCGCGCGGCTCGTCGCCCAGTTGCTGGACGACCCCGAACAGCGCGCCCGGATGGGGAAGTTCGGGCAGGAACGGATCAACGGCCCGCTGGCCTGGCGCAATTCGCAGGCCGCGCTGCTGGCCGCCTACGAGGCCGCCGTCGGGGGCGGCGCGGACGCGGCGGCGGCCCGGAGCGGGCGGGAAGAAGGCACGTCCCTTGAGCGATGACGCGATACGCCTGGTCACCATCGGGCGGATGCTCCGCAGGCGCGGCCGGCTGCTGACGGTCCTGGTCGTGCTGGGGGCGCTGACCGGCTTCGGCGCCTCCCTGGTGTTCCCGCCGCGCTTCACCACGTCGGCGTCGGTGCTGCTGCCGGGCGCCTGGGAGGAGCGTGTGCTGCTGACCCAGGCGGAGATCGCCACCAGCACGGTGGTGACCGACCGTACGGCCGCCGAGCTCCGCTGGGCCGGGGTCGACGGCGAGGAGCTGCGCGAGCGGGTGCGCGCCAAGGTGACCAACGGCAACATCATCAAGATCTCCGGGACCGCCGAGAGCCCCGCGAAGGCCCGGCGGCTCGCGGACGAACTGGCGCGGCAGTTCGTGGCGTTCTCCGCGCGGATCGTCGACGACACCGCCGACCCGACGGCGGCGGCCGGCCCCGACCAGCTGCGGCAGATGGTGCTCACCACCAGCCGCCGCATCACCGAGCTGGCCGACTCCGCCGACCCCGGCCGGACCGTGGAGAGCGTGCAGACCCGCACGGAGCTGGCGAAGCTGCGCACCGCCCTCCAGGAGGCGGTCGGCAAACTGGACCAGGCCGGTTCGACCGCGGCCGGCTCCCGGCTGGTCGTGATGGGTCCGGCGGCCGAGCCGTCCGGGGAGGCCCCGCCGACCCGGGTGCAGCTGATCGCCGCCGGGGCGGTGCTGTTCTTCCTGCTGGCGGTCGTCGGGCATCTCACCGCGGCCCGGGCGAACCGCCGGCCGCGCTCCGAGCGGGAGATCGCCGCCGCGCTCGGGTCCGGGCTGCTGGGCGGCGTCGACGTGGCCGTGCGGCGGGGCGCGCTCCGGCCGGAGGGCGGCGGCGCCCGGCAGCGGCTCCGCCGGCTGCTGGGGGTGGACACGCCCTGGAACGCGCCGGCCCCGCCCACCGCCGGGGACGAGGCGAGCCTCGGCATCCGGTACCGGCGGGTGTGCGGGCGGATCCGCGAACTGGTGCCGGGCGCGCGGCGGCTGCTGCTCGTCGTGGCCGACGACGACCCCGTCGCCCTGCGGGCCGCCGAGCGGCTGGCGGAGGAGGCGGGGGGTGACCCGCTGCTGCGGGTGACGGAGGTGTCCGCCGAGGCGCCGCTGGTGCCCGACCGCGGGGAGGAGTCGGGGGTCCTGGTCGTGCTGGGCGCGGGCAGCCGCACCGGCGCCGAACTGGCCGGTGTCGCCGAGGCGTGCGCGGACGCGGGCCACGACGTCGTCGGCATCGTCGTGGCCGACGCGGTCCGGACCCGTCCGGCGCGTCCGGCGCGGTCCGCCGGCCCGCCGCGGGAGGCCGCCGCCCCGGCGCTCGCCCTCGGCGACGGCGCGCGGGGAGGTGCGCGATGACGAGTACGACAGCGGAGCCGGCGGCCGCCGCTCCCCTGCTGGATCTCCAGGCCCTGGTGGTGTCGGTGCGCAGACGCCGCCGCCTGTGGGGCTGCCTGGCGCTGCTTGGGCTGCTGCTCGGGGTGGCGGTGGCGGTGCTGCTGCCCCCGCCGCCGACCGCCGTGACCAAGGTGCTGGTCGCGCACCAGGACGACCAGCCCAACGACCCCGGCACGCTGATCCGCACCGACGTGGCGCTGCTGCACACCACGCGGATCGCCGACGCGGCCCTGACGTCCCTGAACTCCTCGGAGAGCGCCGAGGACTTCATGGAGGACTACGCGGGCGCCGGACTGACCAACAACCTGATGGAGATCAAGGCCACGGGTGAGACCGGCGAGGAGGCGGTGGCGCGCGCCGACGCGGTGGCCGAGGCGTTCGTCGCGGACCACGTGCGGCGGATCAAGCAGGCGGCGGCCGCCGACGCCTCGACGCTGCTCGCGCAGCGCGACCGCATGCAGAAGGAACTCGACGAGGTGAACAAGGCGATCGGCGACGGGCCGCCGGAGGGCAGCCCTGAGGAGTCGGCGAACCTGGAGACGCTGTTCGCCCGCCGCGCCGAACTCAGCTCCCGGATCAGCGACTTCTCGCAGCGGGCCGCGGAGGCCCGGGTGGGCACGCCCCGGCTGATCGCGGGCACGCAGATCGTGGACGCCCCGCACACCGTGAAGCACTCGCTGCCGCGTGCCGTCGCCACGAACGGCGGCATCGGGCTGGTCCTCGGCCTGGTGCTGGGCCTCGTGGTCGCCGCGGTCGCCTCGGTGGTGGGCGACCGCCCGGTGCTGCGCCGGGACATCGCGCGGCACCTGGGCGCCTCGGTCACCGCCGAGCTGTCCCGGTCCGCGCTGCGGCGGGGCCTGCCGGGGCGGCGCAAGCGCCGGCATGCGGCGCGGACCCGGCTCACCTCCTCCCTGGCCCGTACGGTGCGCGGCTCCTCGGAGCCGCTGGCGCTGCTGGAACTGGGCTGTGCGCGCGGGGCGGGCGTGATCGCCCTGGACCTGGGGCGGACGCTGGCGGCGGACGAGCCGGTGGTCGTGGTGGACGCCCTGCCCCGGCACGGCCCGGCCGGACGCCGGTCGAAGCCGGGCGACGTGGAGGTGGTCGGGGTGGAGCGGGCCGCGGCCCTGCCGTCCGACCGGCGCCGGATCGGCGTGGCCTCCGTGGCGCCGGGCGCGGCCTGGTCCGACCTCGCCGACCTGGCAGGCCGGGCCGTGCTGGTGGTGGCCGCCGGGCACGGCACCACGGCGTGGCTGCACACCGTGGCGCGGCAGCTCGCCGACCGGCGTGTGGAGGTGGCGGGCGTGGTGCTGGTCGACCCGGATCCCCGGGACCGGACGGACGGGACGCTGTGGGACGGGCCGTTCCCGGTGCCGCGGGTCCGCGAGGGACGGCCGGCCCGGCAGAACGGCGGAAGCGGATCGCACGCCGTGCAGGCCGTGGCCGACGGGCCGCGGCGCACGGAACGGCTGCCGATGTGGGCGGCGCGGATCCCGGACAGCGACCAGGAGGCGCGGTAGCTCATGTGCGGCATCGCAGGCACGTACCGGTGGCCGGACGGCAAGGCGGTCACCGACCGGCTCACCGAGACCCTCGCCCACCGCGGCCCGGACGGGTCCGGCACCTACGCCCACTCCCTGGGCGACGGCGAGGTGCACCTCGGGCACCGCAGGCTCGCCATCCTCGACCTGTCCGGCACCGGCGCCCAGCCGATGGTGTCGGACGGTCTGGCGCTGACGTACAATGGCGAGCTGTACAACGCGCCGGAGCTGCGGGCCGAACTGGAGGGCGCCGGGGTGCGGTTCCGGGGCACCTCGGACACCGAGGTGCTGCTGGAGGCATGGCGGCGCTGGGGCACGGACTGCCTGCCCCGGCTGCGCGGCATGTTCGCGTTCGGGATCTTCGACGAGCGGACCGGTGAACTGGTGCTGGCCCGCGACCAGTTGGGCATCAAGCCGCTGTTCCTGCTGCGGCGCGGCGAAGGGCTCGTGTTCGCGTCGGAGCTGAAGGCGCTCGCGGCGGTGACCGGCGGGTCGCTGGAGGTGGACCCGGCGGCGCTGGTCGCCTCGCTGCTGTACTACTGGGTGCCGGACTCGCGGTGCGCGTTCCGGGGGGCGGAGAAGCTTCCGCCGGGGACCTGGCTGTCGTGCCGCCCGGACGGCTCGGTGCGGCGCGGGCGGTTCTGGGATCTGCGGGAGGTGGCCGCCGAGGGGCAGGAGCGGGCGCGGTCCGGGGACGTGCCGGATCTGGCGGCCGTGGTGGAGGAGTCGACACGGCGCCATCTGCTGTCCGACGTGCCGGTGGCGACGTTCCTGTCCGGCGGCCTGGACTCCAGCTATCTGACCGCGCTGGCGGCCCGCGACCGGCCCGGCATCCCCGCGTACACGATCGGGTTCCGGGCCGAGGACGCGCGGTTCGAGGCGATGCCGGACGACCTGCGCTACGCCCGCCGGGTGGCGGAGCGGTTCGGGGTGGATCTGCGGGAGATCGAGATCGCCCCGGACGTGCAGGAGCTGCTGCCGCGGATGACGTACCACCTGGACGAGCCGGTCGGCGACCCGGCGGCGATCAACACCTTCCTGATCTGCTCGGCCGCCCGGGAGGCCGGGGTGAAGGTGATGCTGTCGGGGATGGGCGCCGACGAGCTGTTCGCCGGGTACCGCAAGCACCTGGCGAACCTGATCGCGGTGCGCTACCGGCGGGTGCCGGGGCCGGTGCGGCACTCGGTGGCCGCCGCCGTGGACCGGCTGCCGGTCGCCACCCGCCGGCGGGGGCTGCGGTCGGTGCGGTTCGCCAAGCGGTTCCTGACGTTCGCGGGTCTGCCGGAGGAGACCGCGTTCCGCCGCAGCTACACCCTGTACGACCGCGAGGAGCTGATCGGGCTGCTCGACCCGGACCTGGCCCCGGCGGTGGACGACGTGCTGACCGAGCACGCCGACGTCTACCACGACAACGCCCTCGACGACTTCGTGAACCGCATGTGCCTGGCGGACGCCCGGATGTTCCTGCCGGGCCTCAACCTCGCCTACACCGACCGGTCGAGCATGGCCGCGTCGACGGAGGTGCGGGTGCCGTACGTGGACGTCGAGGTGGTCAGGGCGGCGTTCGCGGTGCCCGGCGCGCGCAAGATCGCCGGACGGCAGGGCAAGGCGGTGCTGAAGGAGGCGGCCACGACGGTGCTGCCGAAGGAGATCGTGTACCGGCCCAAGGGCCTGTTCAGCGCCCCGCTGCGGGCCTGGATGAGCCGGGACCTCGCGCCGCTGGTGCGGGAGGTGGTGCACGACGGGCTGCTGGTCCGCTCCGGCTTCCTGCGCGAGGACGCGCTGGCGCGCATGGTCGCCGAGGACGCGGCCGGGCAGCGGGACCACTCCAAGCACCTCTGGCACGTGCTGACCCTCGAGCACTGGTACCGCGACGCGACCTCCAGGGCCGGCCACGACTCCCCCACCTCGACGGCGTAGAGACAAGAGGAACTTCCGTGAAGCAGGTAGTGCAGAACTACAAGAGCGGTGAGCTGGCGCTGCTCGACGTGCCGGTGCCGGGCTGCAAGCCGGGCGGGGTGCTGGTGCGCAGCGCCTTCTCGCTGATCTCCACCGGCACCGAGCTGATGAAGGTGTCCGAGGCCGGCATGTCGATGCTGGGCAAGGCGCGGTCGCGTCCCGACCAGGTGGCGAAGGTGGTGCAGAGCGTCGCGGCCAACGGGGTGCCCGCCACGTACCGCAAGGTGATGGGCAAGCTCGACTCCTACACGCCGCTGGGCTATTCGCTGTGCGGGGTGGTGGAGCAGGTCGGCGCCGGGATCGACGACGTGAAGGCGGGCGACCTGGTGGCGTGCGCGGGCAACGAGCACGCGCTGCACGCCGAGCTGAACTGGGTGCCGAAGAACCTGTACGTCCCGGTCCCGGACGGGGTCGCGGCGCGGCACGCGGCGTTCGGCACGGTCGGGTCGATCGCGTTGCAGGGCGTGCGGCAGGGCGAGTCGCGGCTCGGCGAGGTGGCTTTGGTGATCGGGCTGGGCCTGATCGGGCAGCTGGTGACGCAGCTGCTGAACGCCTCCGGGGTGCGGGTGGTCGGAGTGGACCCCGACCCGGCGCGCTGCGAGCTGGCGGAGCGGCTGGGCGCGGCGGCCTGCGGCGACCCGGGCTCGGCGAGCGTGGAGAGCGCGGTCGTCGAACTCACCGGCGGGATGGGCGTGGACCAGGTGTATCTGGCGGCCGGCGGGAGCAGCAACCAGCCGGTCGAGCTGGCCGCGCGGCTGTGCCGGGACCGCGGCCGGGTGATCGACATCGGCAAGTGCCGGCTCGACCTGCCGTGGAACGCGTACTACGAGAAGGAACTCGACGTCCGCTTCTCCCGCAGCTACGGGCCCGGGCGCTACGACCCGGAGTACGAACTCCAGGGCCGCGACTACCCGATCGGCTACGTCCGCTGGACCGAGCGCCGCAATCTGGCGTGCTTCCTCGACCTGATCGCCCGGGGCAGCGTCGACGTGGAGCCGCTGGTGTCGCACGTCGCCGATTTCGAGGACGCCGTGGAGACCTACCGGCGGCTCGAGGAGGGCGAACTCAAGGCGGTGGCCGTGCTGTTCCGGTACACGCCCGCGTCCGACGACGCACCCGCCGCCGAGGCGCCGCAGGTGACGGTGCCCAAGGTGCCCGAGGTGCCGCGGCCGTCCGGCCGGACGGGTGCCGCGCGGCGCTCCGGCCCGGTGCGGCTCGCGTTCGTCGGCGCGGGGAACTACGCCTCGTCGATGCTGCTGCCGCATCTGACCGGGCGTGACGGCGTGGAGCTGTCCACGGTGGTCACCACCACGGCGCTGTCCGCGGCCAACGCGCAGCGCAAGTTCGGCTTCGGGAAGGCCACCACCGACCTGGACGCGGTGCTCGGGGACCCGGCCGTGGACGCGGTGTTCGTGGTGACCCGGCACAGCTCGCACGCCGAGCTGACCCGGCGGGCGCTGCTCGCGGGCAAGGCGGTGTTCGTGGAGAAGCCGCTGGCGCTCACCGAGGAGGAGCTGGCCGGGGTGCTGGCGGCGGTGGAGGAGTCCGGCAACGACCGGATCCAGGTGGGCTTCAACCGCCGGTTCGCTCCGCTGCTGCGGGAGGCCAAGGAGCGGTTCGGCGTCCGTGGCGGCCCGGCGAGCCTGCGCTACCTGGTCAACGCGGGCCGGCTGGAGCACGGCAGCTGGTATCTGCGGCAGGACACGGAGGGGTCGCGGTTCGCCGGGGAGGGCGGGCACTTCGTCGACACCGCGAGCTGGCTCCTGGACGCCGACCCGGTGTCGGTGTACGCGGCCGCCCCGGCCGGCGGCGAGGACCTCCAGATCGTGCTGGGCTACCCGGACGGTTCCACGGCCACCATCAGCTACGTCACCTCGGGACCGGCGTCCTTCCCGAAGGAGACGCTGGACCTCATCGCGGACAACAAGGTGCTGCGGCTCGACGACTTCGTGCGGGCCGCCGTGCACGACGGCCGGCGCCGGCAGTGGGTCGGCTCCCGGCTGCCGAAGGCGCGGGACAAGGGGCAGAACGCGGAGCTGGCGGCGTTCGTGAAGGCCGTGCGGACCGGCGGGCCGATGCCGGTGCCGCTGGAGTCGCTGGCCGCGACGACGACGGCCACGCTCGCCGTGCGCACGGCGCTGGCGAGCGGTGTCCCGGTCACCCTGGCGGGGGCGCGATGAGCATGGGCGCGGGGTGGTACCTGCGGCGGCTGTCCCGGATGGGGCCGCGGGAGGCCGGCGGCCGGGCGGCCGACGCGGTGCGCCGCCGGCGCTGGCGGTCGGCGCCGCCGGAGCGCCCGCCGGTGACGGGCGTACGGTTCACGGCCGTGCTGCCCGGGGGCGCGCTCGACGCGGTGGCGCCGGACGCGGTGAAGCGTCTGGTCGCCGAGGCGGACCGGCTGATGGCGGGGCGGGCCGAGTTCTTCGGGGTGGTCCGCGACGACATGGCGGACCCGGACTGGCAGCGGGACCCCAAGACCGGGCGGCGCGCCCCGCTGGAGCACGCCTTCGACGTGCCGTACCGGGACGAGGAGACGGTCGGCGACATCAAGCAGATCTGGGAGCCGTCCCGGCACCAGTACCTGACCGTGCTGGCCGCCGCGTACGCGCTCACCGGGAACGACCGGTACGCGGAGCGGGTGGCCGCGCATCTGCGGTCGTGGTGGGAGGCCAACCCGCCGCTGCGGGGCGCGCACTGGGTCAGCGGGATCGAGCTGGGCATCCGGCTGCTGTCGTGGGTGTGGGTCCGCCGGCTGCTGGACGGCTGGGCGGGCGCGCCCGCGCTGTTCGAGGAGAACCCGGCGGCGCTGGACCAGATCTGGCACCACCAGCGGTGGCTGGCCGCGTTCCCCAGCCGGGGGTCGTCGGCGAACAACCACGCGGTCGCCGAGGCGGCCGGGCAGCTCGCCGCGTCCTGCGCGTTCGGCTGGTTCCCGTACTCGCCGCGGTGGCGGGCGGACGCGCTGCGCGACCTGGACCGGCATCTGCGCGGCAACACCTTCCTGTCCGGCATCAACCGGGAGCTGGCGAGCGAGTACCACGGGCTGGTGCTGGAGCTGGGCCTGGCCGCGCTCGCCGAGGCGGACGCCGCGGGTGTGGCCGTCCCGCCGACGACGCGGCTGGTGCTGCTGAGGATGACGGACGCGCTCGCGGCCGTGGTCGACAACCGGCTGCGCCCGCCGCGTCAGGGGGACGCCGACGACGGGTTCGGGCTGGTGCTGGACGGCCCGGACACCGACCGCTGGGGGTCGCTGCTGGCCACCGGGGAGGCGGTGTTCGGCCGGCTCCCCTGGTGGCCCGGGGTGCCGGGCGCCGATGTCCGCACCCCGCTGCTCGCGTCGCTGGTCACGCCGTACGGCGCGGGTGTGGCCCGTCCGGAGAGCCGGCCCGCCCACTTCGCGGACGCGGGGCTCACCGTGCTGCGGGGGCCCGGGGAGATCTGGTGCCGCTGCGACGGCGGGCCGCACGGCTTCCTGTCGATCGCCGCGCACGCCCACGCGGACGCGCTGTCCGTGGAGGTGCGGCACGACGGGGTGGACGTGCTGGCCGACCCCGGCACGTACTGCTACCACGGACAGCCCGAGTGGCGGAGCTACTTCCGGTCCACGCTCGGCCACAACACGCTCGAGGCGGGCGGCCGGGACCAGTCGGTGTCCGGCGGCCCGTTCCTGTGGACCCGGCACGCGGTGACGCGGGTACTGGCGGTGGACGCCGGCGGGGAGAGGGCGGCCCGCTGGGTCGCCGAGCACGACGGCTACCTGCCGCTGACCCACCGGCGGCAGGTGGAAGTGGCCCGGGACAGGGGCGAGGTGCGGGTGGTCGACACGGTGGGCGGCGACCGCCGGGAGGTGCGTCTGGCGTTCCACCTCGGTCCGTCGGTGACGGCGGAGCTGGACGGGAACCGGGCGCGGCTCACCTGGACGCGGGACGGCGAGGACCGCTCGGCGGTGCTCGACCTGCCGGCCGGGCTCACCTGGCGGGCGCACCGGGGTGAGACCGGGCCGCCGCTGGGCTGGTACTCCCCCGGGTTCGGGCGCAAGGTGCCGAGCACCACGCTGGTCGGCAGCGGATCCGTCGACGGGACGGCCGAGTTCACCACCGTTCTCGGGTTCGACGGCTAGGGGGCTGCGATGGGTCTGCGGGGAGGGGACGTGCGCCGGTGGTGGCGCTGGGCGTCGGCGGCCGGGCTGGCGCTGGCGCTGATGGCGACCGCCGACTGCGAGAACACTCCCGAGTCGGCGAACAAGCCGGACGGGCGGTCACGGGCGGACGCCCGCACCCGGCCGGAGGACTCCGGCGGGGCGCCGCGGCCCGTGGCCCGGGTGTGCGAGAAGCCGAAGCCGGGACCGGCGAAGGCGCCGTCCGGCGCGGTGACCGTGGACCCCTCGGTGCCCGGCGACCTCTCCGCGAAGACCGACTCCCACCCGGCCGGCACCACGTTCTGGCTGAAGCCCGGCAGGCACCGGCTGGCCGACGACCGGTACGCCCAGGTGGAGCCCAAGGACGGCGACACCTACATCGGCGCGCCCGGCGCGGTGCTCGACGGCCGGCGGACGAACCAGTACGCCTTCGGCGGCGGCGCCCGCGACGTGACCGTCCGGCACCTGACCGTGCAGGGGTTCGTCGCGCCGCACGACGAGGGCGTGGTCAACCACGACTCGGCCGACGGCTGGGTGATCGAGCACTCCCGGATCCAGTACAACTCCGGCGCCGGGCTGATGGCCGGGTCGGGCCAGCGGGTGCGGGCGAGCTGCCTGCGCGGCAACGGCCAGTACGGCATGAACGCCTACAAGGGGTCGGGGCCGCTGCGCGACCTGGTGCTGGAGGGCAACGAGATCACCGGCAACAACCGGCACGACTGGGAGCGGAAGCGGCCCGGCTGCGGCTGCACCGGGGGCGTCAAGTTCTGGGCGGTCGACGGCGCGGACGTGCGCGGCAACTGGGTGCACGACAACCGCGGCACCGGCCTGTGGGCGGACACCAACAACAACGACTTCCTGATCGAGGGCAACGTCCTGGAGGACAACGACGGCGCCGCCCTGATGTACGAGACCAGCTACAACGCGGTCGTCCGCGACAACACGATCCGGCGGAACAACTGGGTGGAGGGCAGCCGGTACGCCGAGCGCGGCGACACCTTCCCGTTCGCCACCGTCTACATCTCGGAGTCCGGCGGCGAGCCCCGCGTGAGGGCCCGCACCGACACGCTGGAGATCTCCGGGAACCTCTTCGAGGACAACTGGAACGCGATCACCCTGTGGGAGAACGCCGACCGGTTCTGCAACAGCCCCGCCAACACCTCCTCGGCCGACTGCACGCTGCTCGTCGAGGACATCGACCGCTGCGCGCGGCCGGGCATCGCCTCCGCGCCGCTGTACTCCGACTGCCGGTGGCGGACCCAGCGGGTGGACATCCACGACAACCGGTTCCTGCTGGACAAGTCGGCGGTGGACTGCACGTCGATGTGCGACCGCATGGCGGTGCTCGCCAACTACGGCACCTATCCGGACTGGTCGCCGTACATGGGCGAGAAGGTCGCCGACGCGATCACGCTGAAGCAGCACAACCGCTGGCGGGACAACGTCTACGAGGGGCCGTGGACGTTCGTCGCGCACGACCCGAGCGGGGAGCTGGACTTCCAGGAGTGGCGGGGCGCGCCGTACCGGCAGGACGCGGGCAGCGTCTACCGCGCCGGGGACGGTGGTTGACGTGCGGGTGGAGCACACGCCGAGGACGGTCCAGGCGGTGTGGGGGCTGCTGGTCCTCAACACCCTCGGCTCCACGGGCGCGGAGACGATCGTGCCGCTGCCCCGGTCGCTGATCCAGATGGTCACGATGGGCGCGCTGGTCGCCGCGTTCGTGCTGGCGCTCGCCCTGAATCTGCGGCTGCGGGTGCGGGCGAGCGCGTTCCTGCTGCTGCTCGGTCTGCTGCTGGTGCCGAGCCTGATCTCCAGCGTGGACCTGAGCGCCGGGTTCGGGGCGCTGTTCCGGTGCGGCCGGTTCGCGGTGTTCGTCGCCACGCTGTGGCTGGTCAGCCGCTGGTGGGACGGCTCCACCACGTTCGTGCGGTACCACATCCGCTGGTACTTCCTGGTGCTGTGCTCGGTGGCCGCCGGTCTGCTGCTGTCTCCGGGGGCCGCCCTGCCCGACCTGTACGGCGGCCGGCTCGTGGGCGCGCTGTGGCCGCTGACGCCGCCGCAGATCGGGCAGTACGCGGCGGTGGTCGTGGGGCTCGCGGTGCTGCTGGTGCTGGGCCGCCGCACCGACCGCGGGAGCGCCGCGCTGGTGATCGTGCCGTCGCTGGGGCTGCTGGCCCTCACGCACACCCGGACGGCGACCATCGGGCTGCTCGCCGGTCTGGTGGTGGCCATCGGCTCGATGGTGCTGACCAGCGCCGCCGCCCGCCGCTGGTTCGGCTGGGCGATGCTGACCGCGGCGGTCGCCGCGGTCGCCTTCGGGTCGCTGCTCCAGGCGTGGTTCCTGCGCGGGCAGACCGAGGAGAACTTCTCCACCCTCACGGGCCGCGCCAAGGTGTGGGAGGCGCTGCTGGACGCGCCCCGCACGGGCGCGGAGCGGCTGTTCGGGGTGGGGCTGGGCGACAAGTCGTTCGACGGGCTGCCCATCGACAACAGCTGGCTGGCCGTCTACCACGAACAGGGCCTGCTGGGCGTGGGACTGGTGGCGGGGTTCGTGCTCGTGCTGGGCGCGGTCGCGCTGCTGCGTCCGCCGTCGCTCGCGCGGGCCTGCGCGCTCTTCCTGATCACCTACTGCGGGCTCGCCTCGTACACCGAGGCCGGCCTGGGCGACGCCTCGCCGTATCTGCTGCACCTGGCCCTGGCGGCCTCGCTGCTGGCGGCGCCCGCCGGCCCGCCCGCGCCCGGGGCCGGTCCGCCGGCGCCGGAACCCGTCCGCCGGGCCGTCGCGCGGCCGGTCCGCGGCAAGGAGGTGGCGTGAATGCACGTCATGGTGGTGCACAACCGCTACGCGTCGGCGCAGCCGAGCGGGGAGAACAAGGTCGTCGACCAGGAGGTGGCGCTGCTGCGGGAGGCCGGCCACCGGGTCGAGGTGTTCGAGCGGCGCAGCGACGACATCGCCGCCCGCTCGCTGCCGGCGAAGGCGGCGATCCCGCTGCTGGTGCCGTGGAACCCGGCGGTGCGCACCCGGCTGGCCGAGCGGCTGCGCGCCGAACGGCCGGACGTGGTGCACCTGCACAACGTCTTCCCGCTGCTGTCGCCCGCGGTGATCGCCGCCTGCGCGGACGCGGGGGTGCCGGCCGTCGCCACGCTGCACAACTACACCCAGGTGTGCCCGCCGGGCACCCTGCACCGGGACGGCTCGCCGTGCACCGCGTGCGTGGGCCGGGCGCCACTGCCCGCGGTCCGGCACGGCTGCTACCGCGGCTCCCGTCTCGCGACGGTGCCGCTCGCGGTGAGCCTGTCGGTCAACCGGCGGCGCTGGTGGTCGGGCGTGGAGCGGTTCTTCTGCATCTCGGCGGCGCAGCGCGACGTGCTGGCGGGCGCCGGGATGCCGGCCGAACGGCTCGTGGTGAAGCACAACTTCGTGCCCGAGACGGACGTGCGCCGCACCGGCCCCGGTGAGCACCTGCTGTATCTGGGCCGGCTCGCCGAGGTGAAGGGCGTGCGGCTGCTGATGGCCGCGTGGGACGAGCTCGCCGCCGGCGGCGGGGTGGGCGTGCCGCTGGTCGTCGCCGGCACCGGCCCGCTGGAGGCGGAGGTGGCGGCCTGGGCGGCGGGCCGGGACGACGTGCGCTACGTCGGCCTGTACGACCGGGCGCGGTGCCGTGAGGCCGTCGCGCGGGCGGTGGCCGTGGTGGCCCCGTCGACGTGGAAGGAGGCGTTCGGCCTGGTCGTCGTGGAGGCGATGGCGGCGGGGGTGCCGGCCGTCGCCGCCGGGCACGGCGCGTTCACCGAGCTGGTGGACGACGGGGTGACCGGACTGCTGCACCGGCCGGACGACGCCGCGTCGCTGGCCACCGCGCTGCGCCGGATCGGCGCGGGGAGCGACGACAACCGGGAGATGGGACGGGCCGCGCGGCTCCGCTACGAGCGGGGCTTCAGCCCCGAGGTCGGGCTGGCGCGCCTGGAGGAGGGGTACCGCGCGGCGATCGCGGGACACGGCGGGGCGGACCCGTCGCGAGGGGACACGCACACGGGCTCGCGCCGGGGGGACCTGCGCGAGCGGGATGGGGGAAGCAGATGACACGTTGCCGACTGTGCGGTTCGACGGCGCTGGAGAGCGTCGTCGACCTGGGGGCGACACCGCCGTGCGAGAGTTTTCTCGCCGCGGAGCAGCTGGACGCGCCCGAGCCGACGTACCCGCTTCATCTGCGGGTGTGCACCGACTGCTGGCTGGCGCAGCTCCCGCCGCTGATCACGCCGGAGGAGACGTTCAGCGAGTACGCGTACTTCTCGTCGTACTCCTCCTCCTGGGTGGAGCACGCGCGCGTCTTCGTGGCGGATGCGGCGGCGCGGCTGGGGCTCGGCGCCGACTCGTTCGTGGTGGAGGTGGCGAGCAACGACGGCTATCTGCTGCGGCACGTGGTCGACCGGGGGGTGCGCTGCCTGGGCGTCGAGCCGTCGGTGAACGTCGGCGCGGCGGCGCGGGAGGCGGGCGTGCCCACGCTCACCGCGTTCCTCAGCCCCGAGACGGGTGCGGCGGTGCGCGCCGAGCACGGCCCGGCGGACCTGGTGGTCGCCAACAACGTGTACGCGCACATCCCCGATGTCATCGGCTTCACCCAGGGGCTGCGCGCGCTGGTCGCCGACGACGGCTGGGTGTCGATCGAGGTGCAGCACCTGCTCACCCTGATCGAGGAGAACCAGTACGACACGATCTACCACGAGCACTTCCAGTACTACACGGTCGCCTCCGCGATCCGGGCCCTGGCGAGCGGCGGACTGGCCCTGGTGGACGTGGAGCTGCTGCCCACGCACGGCGGTTCGCTGCGGCTGTGGGCGCGGCCCGAGGAGGCGGCCGGGGAGCCCAGCCGGCGGGTGGCGGACGTGCTGGCCCGGGAGAAGGCCGCCGGGCTCCAGGAGCTGTCCGGGTACACCGAGTTCTCCGCCCGGGTGGCGAAGGTGCGCCGGGACCTGCTGCGCTTCCTGGTCGACGCGGCCGAGGAGGGGAAGACGGTCGTCGGCTACGGCGCCCCCGGCAAGGGCAACACGCTGCTCAACCACTGCGGGATCCGGCCCGACCTGCTGCCGTACACGGTGGACCGCAACCCGTACAAGCACGGCCGCTACACGCCGGGCACGCGCATTCCGATCCTGCCGCCGGACCGGATCGCCGCCGACCGGCCGGACTACGTGCTGGTGCTGCCCTGGAACCTGCGCGCCGAGCTGGCCGAACAGCTGGCGTACGTGCACGAGTGGGGCGGCCGGCTGGTCTTCCCCATCCCGGAACTGAGCATTGTCGAGGTCGAGCGATGAAGGTCGTACTGTTCTGCGGCGGTTACGGGCTGCGCATGCGCGCCGGGGCGAACGACGACATCCCCAAGCCCATGGCGATGGTCGGGCCGCGCCCGCTGATCTGGCACGTGATGCGCTACTACGCGCACTTCGGGCACAAGGAGTTCATCCTGTGCCTGGGCTACGGCGCCCACCACATCAAGAACTTCTTCCTCAACTACGAGGAGACCACCTCCAACGACTTCGTGCTGCGCGGCGGCCGCACCGAACTGCTGACCACCGACATCGCCGACTGGACCATCACGTTCGCGCAGACCGGCATCGAGTCGCCGATCGGGGAGCGGCTGCGCCGGGTGCGGCACCATCTGGACGGCGACGAGATGTTCCTCGCCAACTACGCGGACGTGCTGACCGACGCCCCGCTGCCGGAGATGATCGACCGGTTCTCCCGCCGGGACGCGGGCGCGTCGATGATGGTGGTGCCGCCGCAGTCGTCGTTCCACTGCGTGGAGCTGGGCCAGGACGGCCTGGTGGGCGGCATCACCCCGGTGAGCGACCTGCCGCTGTGGGAGAACGGCGGCTACTTCGTGCTGCGCCAGGAGATCTTCGACCACATCCCGGAGGACGGAGATCTCGTCGCCGACGGGTGTGCCCAACTCGCCAAGCGGGGAAGGCTCGTTGCGCACCGGCATCGCGGTTTCTGGAAGCCGACCGACACCGTGAAGGAACGCGCGGCGCTGGACGAGGCCTACGCCAGGGGGGACCGGCCGTGGGCGGTGTGGGAGCGGAAGCGTGCGGGGACGGGGGTGAGCGCGTGATTCGGCTGGGAACCGGGCGGCTGGAGCGGGTCGTCGCGGTGGGCGCGCACTGCGACGACATCGCCATCGGCGCCGGCGGCACCCTGCTGACCCTGTGCCGGGCCCACCCGGGCCTCAGGGTCGACGCGCTGGTGCTGTCCGGCGGCGGCACGGAACGCGAGCAGGAGGAGCAGGAGGCGCTCACCGCCTTCTGCCCCGGCGCCGACCTGCGGCTGACCGTGGACAAGCTGCCCGACGGGCGGCTGCCCGCGCACTGGGCGGACGCCAAGGCCGCGGTCGAGGAGCTGCGCGCCCGCACCGAGCCCGACCTGGTGCTCGCCCCGCGCACCGAGGACGCGCACCAGGACCACCGGGGCGTGGCGAAGCTGATGACCACCGCGTTCCGCGACCATCTCGTGCTCGGCTACGAGATCGTCAAGTGGGACGGGGACCTGGGCCGTCCGGTGGTGTACCAGCCGCTGGCCCCGGACACGGCCGAGGACAAGGTGCGGCTGCTGCAGGAGCACTACCCCTCGCAGCGGCACCGGCCGTGGTACGACCGGGAGGCCTTCCTCGGGCTGGCCCGGATCCGCGGTATCGAGAGCAACGCCCGGTACGCCGAGGCGTTCGCCGTCACCAAACTGACTGTCGACCTGGGGGGTTGAAACCTTGCGCGTACTGCTCACCGGACACCAGGGCTATCTGGGCACCGTGATGGCCCCGGTGCTCACGGCCGCCGGACACGAGGTCGTCGGGCTGGACGCCGGCCTGTTCGCCGACTGCGTGCTGGGGCCGAGGCCCGCGGACCCTCCGGGGACGCGGGTGGACCTGCGGGACGTCACGGCCGACCACGTCGCCGGGGTGGACGCCGTGATCCACCTGGCCGCCCTGTCCAACGACCCGCTGGGGGCGCTGGCGCCGGAACTCACCTACGACATCAACCACCACGCGTCCGTGCGGCTGGCGAAGCTGGCCCGGGACGCGGGCGTGCGCCGCTTCCTCTACGCCTCGACCTGCTCGGTCTACGGCGCGGCGGGCGGCGACGACCTGGTGGCCGAGGACGCCCCGCTGCGCCCGGTGACGCCGTACGCCGAGTCCAAGGTGCGGGTCGAGGACGACCTGCACGAGCTGGCCGACGACGACTTCAGCCCGGTCTGCATGCGCAACGCGACCGCCTTCGGGTACTCGCCGCGGCTGCGCGCCGACATCGTGCTGAACAACCTGGTGGGGCACGCCCTGCTGTCCGGCGAGGTGCTGGTGCTGTCCGACGGCACGCCGTGGCGCCCGCTGGTGCACGCCGCGGACATCGCGCGCGCGTTCACGGCCGCTCTGGAGGCGCCGCGTGAGGCGGTGCACGACCGGGCGTTCAACATCGGCAGCGAGACCAACAACGTCACGGTCGCGGAGATCGCCCAGCAGGTCGCGGAGGCGGTGGACGGCTCCAAGGTGGTGATCACCGGGGAGACGGGGGCGGATCCGCGCTCCTACCGGGTGGACTTCTCCCGGTTCCGCGCGGCGGTGCCCGGCTTCGCGTGCGAGTGGACGGTGAAGCGTGGTGCGCTGGAACTCGCCGACGCCTACCGCGCGCACGGGCTGACCCGGGAGGACTTCGAGCAGCGGTTCACCCGGCTCGCGGTGCTGCGCGCCGCGTCCGAGGCGGGCGAGGTCGACGACACCCTGCGGCGGCGGTCGTGACCACGCCCGGCGAGGAGATGCACGCCCTGGTGGAGCGGATGTACCCGCTCCGCCGGAGCATCACCGGCGACGGGGTGCGCGCCACCCTGGACGTCGTCGGCGAGCTGCTGCCGCTCGAGGTGCACGAGGTGCCCACCGGCACGCAGGTGCTGGACTGGACGGTGCCGCAGGAGTGGAACGTCCGCGAGGCGTGGATCGCCGACCCGTCCGGGCGGCGGGTCGTCGACCTCGCCGACTCCAGCCTGCACGTGCTGGGGTACAGCGTGCCGGTGTCGGCGCGGATGCCGCTGTCCGAGCTGCGCCCGCATCTGCACACCTTGCCCGACCGCCCGAAGTGGGTCCCGTACCGCACCAGTTACTACAAGCCGGACTGGGGGTTCTGCCTGGCGCAGGAGACCCTGGACGCGCTGCCCGACGGCGAGTACGAGGTGCGCATCGACTCCACCCTGGCGGACGGGCACCTCACCTACGGCGAGCACGTGGTGCCCGGGCAGGTGCCGGACGAGGTGCTCGTCTCCAGTCACGTCTGCCACCCGGCGCTGGCCAACGACAACCTGGCCGGCATCGCGGTGGCGGCGTTCCTCGCCCGGTCGCTGGCCGGGTCCACCCCGTACTACACGTACCGGTTCCTGTTCGCGCCCGGCACCATCGGGGCGATCACCTGGCTGGCCCGCAACGCCGGACGGGTGGAGCGGGTGAAGCACGGGCTGGTGCTGGCCTGTGCCGGCGACCGCGGCTCGCTGACGTACAAGCGCAGCAGGCGCGGGGACGCGGAGATCGACCGGGTGATGCGGTACGTGCTGGAGACCTCCGGGCGCCCGCACGAGACACGGGAGTTCACCCCGTACGGCTACGACGAGCGGCAGTTCTGCTCGCCGGGCTTCGACCTGGGCGTGGGCTCGCTCAGCCGGACCCCGTACGCCGGCTACCCGGAGTACCACACCTCGGCGGACGACCTGGACTTCGTGACGCCCGAGGCGATGGAGGACACCCTGGCCGTCTGCCGGGAGGTGTTCGCCGTGCTCGACCGCAACCGGCGGTACGTCAACCTCAGCCCGTACGGGGAGCCGCAGCTGGGGCGGCGCGGGCTGTACGGGGCGCTCGGCGGCCGCAGTGACGCGCAGGAGGCCCAGATGGCGATGCTGTGGGTGCTCAGCCTCTCCGACGGCGAGCACGGTCTGCTGGACGTGGCCGAGCGGGCCGGTCTGCCGTTCGACACCGTCGTCGCGGCGGCCGACGCCCTGCACGGCGCCGGGCTGGTCAAGGCGTGAGCCCGGTGGCCACCGAGGGAGACAATCCGCCGACTCCGCCGCCGCCGACGACGGCAGCGGCGCCGGCGGCGCGCCCGGCCCGCACCGTCACGCGGGCCGTCGCGGGCAGGCTGTCGTGGGGACTCGCCGACCAGGCGGCCTCCAGCCTGTCGAACTTCGCCGTGGGCGTGTACGTGGCACGCTCGCTGGGACTGACCGCGTTCGGCGTGTTCAGCCTGGCCTGGGTGACCTACGGCGTGGTGCTCAGCGTCTCCCGGGGTCTGGCCACCGACCCGCTCGTGGTGCGGTTCAGCGCCGTGTCCGAGGCGTCCTGGCGGCAGGCGGTGTCCCGCTCGACGGGCACCTCGCTGGGCGTCGGCGCGGTCATCGGCGCGGTGTGCCTGGCGTCGTGGCCGCTGCTCAACGGCAGCGTGGGGGCCGCCTTCGCCTGCCTGGGCGTGGTGCTGCCCGGGCTGCTGCTCCAGGACGCCTGGCGGTACTCGTTCTTCGCGGCCGGCGTCGGCCGGAAGGCGTTCGTCAACGACGTGGTGTGGGGCGTGGCGCTGGTGCCCGCCATGGTCGTGGCGGCCCGGGCGGGCACCGTGCCCGCGTTCGTGCTCGCCTGGGGCGGCTCGGCCGCGGTGGCCGCCGCGTACGGCTGGGCGCAGTCCGGCATCCGGCCGCGGCTCACCGGGGCCCGGCCCTGGATCCGCGACCACCGTGACCTCGGCTACCGGTACCTGGTCGAGAACACCTGCGTGAGCGGCGCCGGCCAGCTGCGCGCGTACGGGCTCGGCGCCATCGTCGGCGTCGGCGCGGTCGGCGTCGTCCGGGGCGCCGAACTGCTCCAAGGCCCGTTCCTGGCCGTGCTGATGGGGCTGACGCTGGTCACCGTGGCCGAGGCGGCGCGGATGCTGCGGCAGGCCCCGCACCGGCTCGGCCGGTTCTGCTTGTTCCTGGGCGGCGGCCAGGCGGTGGCCGCCCTGCTGTGGGGCGGGGTGCTGCTGCTGATGCCGGACCGGGCGGGGGAACTGGTCCTCGGCGACGTCTGGCCCGCCGCCAAGGAGCTCATCGTTCCGGCCACCCTCAGTGTCGCGGGGGCCGGCGTCGGTACCGGAGCGGCCGCCGGGCTGCGCGCGCTCGGCGCGGCCCGGCTCAGTCTCCGGTGCCAGATCTTCGCGTCCGTCTGCTACGTGGGGCTCGGGATCGGCGGTGCGGCCCTCGGCGGCACCGTCGGCTCGGCCTGGGGGGCCGCCGCCGCGTCCGTGTGCGGTTCGGCCGCGTGGTGGCTGCACCTGAGGATCGCACTGCGCGAGCACCACCGAGATCTCTCATCCGTGAAGTGAGGACGTATGACCGCGCAACCACGGCTGAGCATCGGCCTTCCCGTGTACAACGGCGAGGAGTACCTCGCCGAGTCGCTGGAGGCCCTGCTCGGCCAGACGTACGAGGACTTCGAGTTGGTCATCACCGACAACGCCTCGACCGACGGGACCCAGGACATCTGCCGCCGCTACGAGAAGCAGGACTCCCGGATCCGGTACATCCGGCTGGCCCGGAACATCGGCGCCGCGCCGAACCACAACTACGTCTTCACCCAGTGCCGCGGCGAGCTGTTCAAATGGGCCTCGCACGACGACCTGTACGCACGGGACCTGCTGAAGCGCTGCGTGGAGGCGCTCGACGAGCGCCCCGACGTGATCCTCGCGCACAGCGACCAGGCCGTCATCGACGCCGACGGCAAGGTCAAGGTGCCCTACGCGTACACGCTGGACACCGGCTCGCCGCACGCTCCGGAGCGCTTCCGCAGCCTGCTGTTCGAGCCCGGCGGCGACGACTTCTACGGCGTGATCCGCGCCGACGTGCTGCGCCGGGTCAAGCCGCACGACAGCTACCACCACGCCGACCGCACCTTCGTCGCCGAGCTCACCCTGCACGGCCCCTTCCACCAGGTGCCGGAGCTGCTGTACTTCCGCCGCGACCACCCCACCCGTGCCGAGCGGGCCAACCCCTCCAAGCGCGCCCGCTGCGTCAACCTGGACCCGCGCCGCGCCGGCCCGCTGCACCCGACACCCCGGCTGCTCGCCGAGTACGTGTGGGGGTTCGTGTCGGCGGTGCAACGGGCGCCGCTGTCCCCCGCCGACCGGCGCGCCTGCCACCGGCATCTGGCCGCGTGGGCGACCAGCCGGGTCCGGCCGGGCGCCGGCGAGCGGGTGGAGGACCGGGCCCCGGTGGACCCGGCCGCGCTCGACATCTCCGTGGACGCCCTGGTCGCCGGCCGTGAGAGGGGTGCCGCGTGACGTCTGCCCGGGTGGGCCTCTTCGGTCTGTTCGGCTCCGGGAACGTCGGCAACGACGGTTCGCTGGTGGCCGTGCTGGACCAGCTGCGCGCGGACCGTCCGGACGCGGAGGTGGACGCCCTGTGCGGCGGCCCCGAGACCGTCACGGCCCGGTACGGCATTCCGGCGTCGCGGCTGCACTGGTTCCGCGGCGAGTACCGCACGGCGGCGCGCCCCGCCGACATCGCGGGCAAGGGCCTCGGCAAGCTGGTGGACGCCTTCCGCATCGCCGCGTGGGTGCGCCGGCACGACGTGGTGATCGTCCCCGGCACGGGCATCCTGGAGAGCACGCTGCCGCTGCGGCCGTGGGGCATGCCGTACTCGCTGTTCCTGGTGTGCGCGGCCGGGCGGCTGCTGCGCACCCCGGTCGCGCTGGTCGGCGTCGGGGCGTCCGGGACCCGCAGCCGGCCGGTGCGGACGCTCATCCGCTGGGCGGCGCGGCTGGCCGCCTACCGCTCGTACCGGGACACGCTGTCGCGGGACGCGCTCCGCGAGATGGGCGTAAACACCCGGCGGGACGAGGTCTACGCGGACCTGGTGTTCGCGCTGGCGACTCCGCCCTCGGGGAGCGACTCGGGGCCGCCCGGACCGGTGTGCGTCGGGGTCATGGACTTCGGCGGCAGCAACGACGAGCGGGACCGGGCGGACGAACTGCGCCGCCGCTACCTGGACGGCATGACGCGCTTCGTGCGCGGGCTGGCCGCGGAGGGCAGGCCGGTGCGGCTGCTCACCGGCGACGACGTGGACCGGACGGTGGCCGAGGCGATCCTCGAGGCGGTGGACTCGCCGCTGGTCGTCGCCGCGGCCACGGCGTCGCTGGGCGACCTGATGAAGGAGATGGCGGTCGCGGACACCGTGGTGGCGACCCGGTACCACAACCTGGTGTGCGCGCTGAAGGTCGGCACCCCGGCCCTCGCCGTGAGCTACGCGGCCAAGAGCGACCGGCTGATGGCCGACATGGGGCTGGGCGAACACTGCCATCCGGCGCGGGAGATCGACGCGGACCGGCTGCTGGAGCAGTTCCGCGCGCTGGAGCGCGACCGGGCGCGGGTCCGGCGGACCCTGGCCGAACGCAACCCGGTGCTGGCCGAGCGCGTCCGCCGGCAGTTCGAGGCGCTGAACGCGCTGTTACCGGCCTCCGGCGGCGCACCCGACCTCGCACGACAGGAGACCCCATGAAGGTGACCGAAGTCCCGGCGATCGCCGGGGCATTTCTGTTCGAGCCGACGCCGTTCACCGACGAACGCGGCTTCTTCTGCCGCACGTTCGACGCGGACGTGGCGCGTTCCGTGGGGATCGACCCGGACGCGTTCGTCCAGGACAGCCTGTCCCGTTCGGTGCGGGGCGTGGTGCGCGGCATGCATCTGCGGTCCGGCGAGGGCGAGGCCAAGCTGGTCCGCTGCTCGTACGGCCGGATCTTCGACGTGGTGGTGGACCTGCGGCCCGGCTCGCCGACCTACCTGGGCCGGGCCACGGTCGAGCTGTCCGGCGACACGCAGGCCACGCTGTACGTGCCGGCGGGCTGCGCGCACGGCTTCCAGGCGCTGACGGAGACCGCCGACACGTCGTACCGGATCGACCGCGAGCACGACCCGTCCGAGGACGTGACGATCGCCTTCGACGACCCGCAACTGGCCGTCCCCTGGCCGCTGCCGGTCACGCTGACGTCCGAACGGGACCGCAAGGCGCCGGGCCTGGCGGAGGTGCTGAGGACGCTGGAGGTGAAGGCGCCATGAGCGGCGAGGAGTTGAACCTGACCCGGTCGCGGGCGGTGAACGAGCGGTTGCACGCGGCGATTCCGGGCGGTGCGCACACGTACGCCAAGGGCGACGACCAGTACCCGCAGGACCTGGCGCCGGTCATCAGTCACGGGCGCGGCGCCCATGTCTGGGACGTCGACGGCAACGAGTACATCGAGTACGGCTCGGGGCTGCGGTCGGTGAGCCTCGGGCACGCGCATCCGCGGGTGCTGGAGGCGGTGCGCCGGGAGCTGGACCGGGGCAGCAACTTCGTGCGCCCGTCGGTGGTGGAGGCGGAGGCGGCGGAGCGGTTCCTCGCCACGGTGCCGACCGCCGAGATGGTGAAGTTCGCGAAGAACGGCTCCGACGCGACCACGGCGGCGGTGCGGCTGGCGCGCGCCGTCACCGGGCGCACCCGGGTGGCGCTCTGCGCCGACCACCCGTTCTTCTCGGTCGACGACTGGTTCATCGGCACCACGCCGATGCCGGCGGGCATCCCGTCGGAGACCGCGGACCTGACGGTGACGTTTCCCTACGGTGATCTGGCCGCCGTGGAGGCGCTGTTCGACCGGTACCCGGACGAGATCGCGTGCCTGATCCTCGAGCCGGCCACCCAGGCGGAGCCGCCGCCCGGCTATCTCGCCGGACTGCGCGACCTGGCCCACCGGCACGGCAGCGTGCTGGTCTTCGACGAGATGATCACCGGCTTCCGCTGGTCGGAGGCGGGCGCGCAGGGCCTCTACGGGGTGACCCCCGACCTGTCCACCTTCGGCAAGGCCCTGGGCAACGGCTTCGCGGTGTCCGCGCTGGCCGGGCGCCGCGAACTGATGGAGCGGGGCGGGCTGCGTCACGACGCCGACCGGGTGTTCCTGCTGTCCACCACGCACGGCGCGGAGACGCACGCCCTGGCGGCGGCGATGGCCGTGCAGACCACGTACACGGAGGAGGGCGTCACCGCCCGGCTGCACGCGCTGGGCGAGCGGCTGGCCACGGGGGTCCGGGACGCGGCGGCCGCGATGGGGGTCGCGGACCATGTGCGCGTCCGGGGCCGCGCCAGCAACCTGGTCTTCGCGACGCTGGACGCGCAGGGCCGGCCGTCGCAGGAGTACCGGACGCTGTTCCTGCGCCGCCTGCTGCTGGGCGGGGTGCTGGCCCCGTCGTTCGTGGTGAGCGGCGCGCTGGAGGAGGCCGACATCGACCGCACGGTGGACGTGGTCGGGCAGGCGTGCGCGGTGTACCGCAAGGCGCTGGACGCGGGCGATCCGACACCGTGGCTGGGCGGCAGGCCGGTACGGCCGGTGTTCCGGCGGAGGGCGTGAGGGAGACGGCGCAGACGTACGTCAGGTGAGGCGGGGGCGTGGGGAGCCGGCCCGTACGGTCGATGACTCACGCCGCCGCCGAAAAACTCCCGTCAACCGAGGCGGGGGCGTGGGAGGCCGGCCGCACGGTCGACGGCCCACGCCGCCGCCGGCACGACCGCGAGGGCGGTGCACCAGCCGCCCACCGTGTCGGTCGGGTAGTGCGCCCCGGTCGCGACCTGGGCCCAGCCCATGAGGGCGCCTGCGGCGGAGGCGGCGCCCAGGGCCAGGGCGGTGCCGGACGCCGGGCCGAGCCCGAGCCGCCCGGCCGCGAGCAGCGCGAGGGCGAGGGCGAACGCGGTGAGGAACGCGGTGTGGCCGCTGGGGAAGGCGAGGTTGTCGTCGCCGTTGATGGTGCGGGCGGCGAGCGGCTTCAGCAGCCGCGTGGCCCCGACGGCGAGCCCGGGTCCGGCGAGCAGCAGCACGGCGGCGCGGGGCCGGCGGGCCCTCAGGCAGCCGACGACACCGGCCGTGAGCAGCAGCAGCGCGCCCGCCGGGTCGCCCAGGAAGTCGGTCGCGGAGGCGATGTGCCACCAGGGCGCCCCGACCCCGTACGCGGCCTGCCCGATCCGGGCGTCCGCCCGCCCTGGCCCGGCGTCTCCGGCGTACCGCACGCCGAGGACGACGACCACGAGCGCGGCGAGCACGGCGACGACAGCGAGGCAGCCGCGCAGCTTCACCGGCAGCACCGCCGCAGCGGTCACCTTGCCGTCCGTCACCGTCACCGTGCCGCCCACCCCCGTGAGATGCCCCCTTGTCAGGTTAACCGACGGTGGCGCGCCGCGAGTTGGGGGCCGCCCGACCGGGGGTGCGGCGGTCGAGCGGCAGGCCCGAGGGGCGCGCCGTCGTTCACGGCGCGCCCCTCGTGGTCAGCACTCCTCAGGCCGGATGATCCGGCTGCTGCTCCGGCGGCTTGCCGCCACCCCGTCCGCCGCCCTTGTTGCCGCGGTCGGTTCCGTGGGCGTGCCCGCCCGCGCCCCGGCCGGGCTGGGACGCCTTGCGGGCCTCACTGTCCTGCGGTGTGGCCCCGCCCTTGTCGCTGCGCCGCAGCTCGGGCTGTTGCGGGTTCGACATCGGCTTCCTCCTTGCGTCGCCTGCGGGTGTGCGGTTCACGGGTGACTCGTGCGGGCACGCCGAAACACGCGCTTGAGGCACCCCTTCAGGGGCGCGGGGAACTGCGCGCCCAACCACGGCGTGCCTGCACCCGGCATACGACAGGTTCCGGCACCCCGGTGGCCGTGGCGAGCGCACCAAGACACGCGGGGTGCACACCCCCAGGGGCGCGGGGAACTGCGCGCCCAGCCACGATGCGACCCGCACCCGGCGTACGACAGCCCCGGCACCCCCACGACCGCAGCGAACGGGCCGCGGGTCAGTCCCGCGCGCCCTCCCCCGACCCCGGCTCCGCGAGCCGCCGATGCGCCGCCGCCTTGACGCCGTCAGGCAACACCTTCCCCGCCAGCCCCTGCGCCTTGGTCATCAGCGACCCGGTGACCGCCTTCTTCTCCCCCTTCACGATCGCCTCGAACGCCTGCTCGGCCACCTGCGCCGCCGCGTCCTTCTTCATGGTGCCGACACGGGTGTCGTCCGCCATGTCCGCCCGGTCGAAGAACTCCGTCTCCGTCGGGCCCGGCATGAAGGCGGTGACCGTCACCCCGGTGTCCTTCACCTCCTCCGCCAGCGCCTGCGCGAAGGACTGCACGAACGACTTGGACGCGTTGTAGACCGGCTGGAAGGAGCCGGGCATCTGCGCGGCGACGGACGACGTGAAGGCGAGCCGCCCTTCCCCGCGCGCCACCATCGCCCGCAGCAGCGGCTTGGCCAGCCGTACGGTGGCCGTGACGTTGAGGTCGATGACGGCCTGGTCGTCGGTGAGATCGGTGTCCACGAAGGCGCCGCCCTGGCCTACCCCGGCGTTGAGGGCGGCGACGTCGACGGTCAGGCCGTCGAGCGCGTCGAGGAGCAGGAAGCGTCCCTCGCCCGTCCGCAGATCGGCGCGTACGGCGCGGACCTCGGTGCCGGACTCCCGCAGCTGCCGCGCCGCCGCCTCCAGCTCCTCGTCCTCGGCGTTCACCACGAGGTCGTAGCCGTGCGACGCGAACTGCCGGGCCAGCTCGAGGCCGATGCCGCTGGACGCGCCGGTGATCAGTGCGAGGGGCCGTGTGTCAGTCATGCGGGACGAGTAACCCCACCGGCCCAGGTCACGCACCCCGCCCGCGACGGGCGACGTTCCCGCGCACCGTCTCCGCGCACGTTTCCCACGCACCCGCTCGGGTTACTCGCGCCTCATGCGTCCCTCCCGGCCGCGGACGTGAGCGAGGTGGCACCGTGACCGTCTCCGTCGTCCTGTTCACCGCCGACCTGCGCCTGCGCGACCACCCACCCCTGCACGCGGCACTGCGCTCCGCTGACGAGACGGTTCCCCTGTTCGTGCTCGACCCCGGCATCCACGCGGCCGGCTTCGACGCGCCGAACCGGCGGGCCTTCCTCGCCGACTGCCTCCGCGACCTCGACGCCTCGCTGCGGCGTCGCGGCGGCCGGCTCGTGGTCCGCTCGGGGCCGGTCGAGCGGGAGGTCGGCGCGGTGGCCGCCGCGTGCGGGGCCGCCGAGGTGCACATGGCCGCGGGCGTCACCGCGTACGCGCACCGCCGTGAGGAGCGGCTGCGCCACGCACTCGGCGCCGCCGGCGTGGCGCTGCGGGTGCACGAGGCGGTGATCACCGCCCTCGCCCCGGGCGCCGTGACCCCGGCCGGCTCGGACCACTACGGCGTGTTCACCCCGTACCTGCGCCGCTGGTCCCAGGAGACCCTGCGTACGCCGCTCGCGGCGCCGCGGGCCGTCCGCGTGCCCGACGGGGTGCGCGGTGAGCCCCTGCCCGACCGCGCGGACGTGTCCGGCACCTCCCCCGGTCTCCCGCCGGGAGGGGAGACGGCCGGCCGGGACCGACTCGCGCGGTGGACGCGCTCCGGGGGCATGGCGGCCTACGCGGACCGGCACGACGACCTCGCGGGCGACGCCACCTCGCGGCTGTCGCCGTACCTGCACTTCGGGACGCTCTCCGCGGCGGAGGCGATCCACCAGGCCCGCAAGCAGGGCGGTCCGGGCGCGGAGGCTTTCGTGCGGCAGCTGTGCTGGCGGGACTTCCACCACCAGGTGCTGGCGGCGCGCCCCGAGACGTCCTGGCGGGACTACCGCACCCGCGACGACCACTGGCGCGACGAGGAGGACGCCGCCGGGGACATCGCCGCGTGGCGGGAGGGGCGTACCGGTTATCCGATCGTCGACGCGGCCCTGCGCCAGCTGCGCCACGAGGGCTGGATGCACAACCGCGCACGCCTGCTGACCGCGAGTTTCCTGACCAAGACGCTGTACGTCGACTGGCGGATCGGCGCCCGGCACTTCCTGGACCTGCTGGTGGACGGCGACGTCGTCAACAACCAGCTCAACTGGCAGTGGGCCGCCGGCACGGGCACCGACACCCGCCCCCACCGGGTCCTCAACCCCACGGTGCAGGCCCGGCGGTTCGATCCGGACGGCGCCTACGTACGCCGCTGGGTGCCCGAACTCGCGGAGGTCGACGGCGCGCGGATCCACGAGCCGTGGCGCCTCCCGCCGGACCGGCGCGACGCCCTCGGCTACCCCGACCCGGTGGTCGACCTCGCCGAGGGACTCTCCCGCTTCCGTCACGCCCGCGGCCGTGACTGAGGGGACCGTCCGGCGCCGACGGCCGACACGCCACTCCCCGGCCGGCGCCTCGCTGTGCGAGACCGCCCGCCGGGGAGTGGGGTCCGGGCCCGGGTCCGGAACGGGCCCGGGCCGGTCTCAGCCGGAAACCGTGATCGTGGAGCTGCCGCTGCTCTGGTAGCCCTCGGTCGCCATGATCATGTAGTACCTGAACTGGCCCAGGTTCATGCCCGCGCGCGCCCAGGCGTCGAAGTGGTTCCCGGTGGTGATGGTGCCGGAACCGCTGGTCACCTTCTGCTGCCGGACGCTCCAGTACTGGTCGAACGTGCGGGTGCCCTCGACGGACGGGGCGTTGTACCGGGTCGTCCTGTAGATGTCGTACGTGCCGCCGTCGCTGTACACGGTGCCCCGGTACTCGCCGGTGGGCCGGTAGCTGCCCCAGTTGTCGACGATGTAGTACTCGACGAGCGGGTTGGAGGTCCAGCCGTAGAGGCAGCCGTAGCCGTTGCCCGACGGGTTGAAGTAACCGGTGTACCGGACGGTCCTGCGCCCGCCGTTGCCCCAGCCCTTGCCGGCCACGAAGTTGCCGCAGTTGGTCCACCGGGTGCTGTAGCTGCCGCCGCCGTTGAGCGTCATGGAGACGGAGCCGCCGCCGTCGGTCCAGAACGAGTAGTACATGCCGTCGTACCCGGTCTGGTTGGTGGTGATGGTGGTGGCTGCGTGCGCGGTGCCGGGCAGCAGCAGCCCGGACCCGGTGACGACCGCGGCGGCGCCCGCCCCGGCGCCGACGAGGAAACCGCGCCGGCTCAAGCCGCTGAAGGGGGCGGGGTTCTGCTCGGTCCCGGTCTCGAACCGCTTGCCGTCCTGATTCATGCGTCCTCCCGATGAAGGCTGGTGGGGGGCCGGGTGGCTGCTGCCGCCCGCGGCCTTGCATGGCCGGCCCACCGTCCCCGGGCGTGGGAGGCCGGGGACGGGGGGCGGCTGTCGTGCGGTGGCCACAGATTCGTGGAGCGACATGGGCGTGTCAACAGTTTCGACAGTCTTTCGGAAACTTCGTCTTGACGATCGCGACCTCACGGATGTCGTCGCCGCAGTTCAGATGCCATGTCCACTGAGTACGCTCAGCGCGATGCATGCACGCCACAGCGAAAGCGACGCAATCCTCTACGCGGGCAGCGAAAGTTTCGAAGGTCCACAACGACACGCCACCCCGCCTAAACATGATCTCCATCGATTTGATCAAGACATGCCACAGGCCGAAACACATCTTTACCCAGAGCACTACAACCGTTTCTCTACGTGACGCACATCACCGCGCGTAACCGTGGGTTAACCCTGTTTCCACCCCTTTTTCGCGTTGGACGGGCCGCCAAGATCCGGTTTCCATGAGGGCGTTGAACCGCGGGGATGGCGGGACGTCCCCTCGGAGCCGAGAAGGGGGTCTCGATGCCACACGCACGGGAGATATTCAGCAGACGCCAGTCACTGGCCATCCTTGGCGGAATCGCGGCAGGTACCGCGCTTCCCCTGGGGGTGTTCGGGTCGCGGCCCGCCTTCGCGGCGGACCCGGTGCCGGCCGACGGCGGGGCGGGGCTGCCCGACACCGACCGCGCCAAGGTCGTGCAGGCGTACCGGACGGGCGGTCGCGCGGTGCGTACGGCCGCCGCGGCGGCGCTCGTCGGCAACGCGGACGCCGTCGCCACGTTCCTGAGCGAGCGGCTGGCGGCCGCCACCGCCGAGGACAACCGGTTCACCCTCACCCAGGCCCTCGTCAGCGCGGGCAAGGCGACACGGACGGGAATCGGACAGGCGCTGTCCGGCGGGGAAGCGGCGGTCGCCGCCTACCTGGCCGGCGGCTTCCAGTCGGCGGTGCACGAGGACCTGCGGGTGGCCGTCACCACCGTCAACGCGCACGGCGGCAAGGCCGTGAAGCGCGAGTCCTCCGAGGCGCTGACGGCCGGTACGGACTTCGCGCTGCGGTCGTTCCTCAGCACCGGGCAGTACGACGCGCTCCACGAGGACCGGCGCGTGCAGGTCACCACCATCCTCGTCACCGCGTCGCCGCAGGTGCGGGAGTACGCCGAGCGGGCACTCGACGACGGATCGCCGCGGGCGATCCAGTGGTTCCTGACGACGGGGCAGTACATCGCCCGGGCGCGGGACGAGGAGTCGGCCACGATCCAGCAGCTGGTCAAGATCGTGGAATCGGAGGGCCAGCTCGCCGAGCGCAAGACCGACGAGGCCGTCGAGCTGTCGCAGCAGGCGGTCGAGGCCGCCGCGAAGGCCAAGGCGGCCGCGCTGGAGGCGAAGGCCGAGGCGCAGGCCGCCGAACAGGACGTGCAGCGCTCGGCGAAGGCGGCGAACAAGGCGGCGCGGGCCGCCCAGGGCGCCGCGGCCGCCGCGTCGACCGCGGTGTCCGCGTCGCGCACCGCGCAGGCCGCGGCCCGTCGTTCGGTGTCCGCCGCGAACGCCGCCGCGGCCGCTGCCGCCGCCGCGGGGCGCGCCGCGTCGCGTGCCTACCACGCCGCGATCAGCGCGTCGAAGAACGCGGGCATGGCGGAGGCCGCCAACCAGGCGGCGCAGGCCGCGAAGGCCATGGTCAACTGGGTCCGTACCGTGGCCGCGAAGGCCCGGCTCGCGGCCCTCGCCTCCGACGCGGCGGAGGCCGCGGGCAACGCCGCCGCGGGTGCGGCGGTCAACTCGGCCGCCGCCGCCCGCGCTTCCGCCGACGCCGCCGCCGCGTCCGGCGCCGCGCAGTCCGAGGCCGCCGAGGCGCAGCGCCAGGCCGCGATCGCGGAGGCCGCGGCCGGCCGGGCCACCGCGGCCGCGAGCCGGGCCTCGACGCTGTCCCGCAGGTCGGCAGCCGCCGCGCGCACCGCGGCCGACGCCGCCGACAGCGCGGCCGACCACGCGGACAAGGCGGCGGCCGCCGCCGAGGAGGCGGCAGCGAACGCGGGCAAGGCGGTGGACTACGCCAACCGCTCCACCGCCGCCGCGAACGCCGCCGTGGAGGCCGCGAACAAGGCTTACGACGCCGTCACCGAGGCGCGGGAGGTCGAGGAGGAGGCCCGTGAGGCCGAGATCGCCCGGCTGAACGAGGAGACCGAGGAAGCGATCGAGGTCGCCCGGCAGCAGCGGCGCGAGGAGACCGACCGTCTGGAACGCGCCAACCAGGAGCGGACCCAGCAGTCACGGCTCTCCGAGGAACTCCTCGCGCTGATCACCGCGATGGACACGGCGTTCGCCGAGGGCCGCACCGGGGAGGCCGTGGACAAGGGGCGGCAGGCCGCCGTCCTGCTCCTGGACCGGTCCGGCACCTGGACCCGGGAGGCCGCCGAGTTCGCGCTGGCCGGCTCCGACGAGGACGTCCTGCGGTGGATCGAGGCCGACCGGCTGATCGCCCTGGAGCAGGACAACGCGGAGAACGCCGCGGCCGTCGCCGCGATCTCCACGCGCGCGGTCGCCGAGGCCGCCGCCGCGGCGCTGGGCACCGAGGACGCCGCCACCGTCAGGACGTTCCTGGAGAAGGGCGCGGTCGAGGCGGCCCGGGACGACAACGAGGTGGAGATCACCACGCTCCTCGCGGACCCCGCCACCGGCACCGCCGTGCGGAGGGCCGCCGAGGCCGCCCTGGAGGACGGCTCCGCCGAGGCGCTGCACACCTTCCTGCACGTGGAGCGCGCCGCGGCCGTCCACGAGGACGACCGGGTGGCGGCCACCACGCTCCTGGCGTCCGGCGGTCCCTATGTACGGGCCGCGGCGCAGGTCGCCCTCGAGGGTGACACGCACATGCTGCGCCAGTTCATCGGGACGACGCAGTACGAGTTCGCGCGCATCGACCACGATCACGCCACGCACATCAGCGCGATCCGCGCGGCCATCGCCCGGGCCGCCAAGGTCGCGCAGGACGCGCTCGAGGACGCGGCGTACGCGTCCGAGGCCGCGGCCGTCGCCCGTCAGGCCGGCGAGGACGCCACGAAGTGGGCCGACGCGGCCAAGGGCTGGGCGGAGGACGCCAAGGTCTCCGCCGAGGAGGCCCGCCGGAACGCGGAGGCCGCGGAAGCCTCCGCCGCCTCCGCCGCCAAGTCCGCGCAGACCGCGGCGAACGCGGCGGCGGCGGCCCGCAAGGCGAGCGCCGTGGCGCGGGACGCGTCCAACCGGGCCGTGCGCTCGGCGTCCACCGCCGCGGCCTTCGCCGCCGACGCGCAGGCCTCGGCGACGGCGGCCCGGCAGGCGGAGCTCGCGGCGGGCAAGTCGTACGCCCAGGCGGCGAAGGCCGCCACGGAGGCGCGGATCCTGGTGATACAGGCCGCGATCCGGCAGGCGATGCAGGACGCCATCGACAACGCGAAGGTGCCGATCGACGGCGAGACCGGGCTGCCCGACGGCGCGGAGAGCTGTCTGACGCCGTTCGGGGACCCGATCGAGCACCGCAACGACAGCAACCCGTGGGAGCTGGGCTGGAGCTGGGTGTGGGGCGACGGCCCCCGCACGCAGTGCTTCGGCCCGAACGACGAGTTCACCCGTCTCTACCGCGAGCACGCGCACACCAGGGGCGTGATCGACTACTTCCTCCGCGAGTGGCAGCGCACCGGGAAGTACCAGCTGGGCCACACCTACATGTACGACTACAAGCTCAGCGGATTCGACGGCGTCGGCAAGTACCTCACCGACTACGGCACGCTCACCACGGCCGGGCTCACCGGCAACCTCGCGTACACGTTCCTGGGCTCGCACCAGGTCCGGATGACGCCCATCCGGGAGAACGCGGACGGCTCCGTCACCTGGCGCTACACCGCGTACAACGAGTCGGACATCGAGTCGGCGACGCACCCCCCGGTCATCGGGTACACGGACCTGTGGAGCGACACCGTGGGCGCGCTCGTCGACAAGATCGTCGGCGACGAGGGACCGTTGTCGCCCAAGACCCAGGTGATCGAGTTCGACGTCACCCTGGGCCCGTGACGCGCGGGAGGGCACGGGCACGGTGGCTGTCCGCCGTGCTCGCCTCGTCCGCCCTGCTCGCCTCGGGGTGTTCGGGCGGGATCGACCCGCAGCAGCTGCCCGGTGTGTACCGGAACGACGACGGCGGGCGGATCGAGCTCTCGGCGGACGGGACGTTCTCGGCCACCCGGGTGACGACGTCCGAGGGCGCCGGTCCGGCCGACTTCGGCGGCAGCTGGGACTACGAGGACCCCGGCACGTCCGACGACTTCGTGTACCTCGGCGTGGAGGACGGCGGGCTCGGCGCCACCGGCGGGATCCAGCTCTACGTGGAGGACCAGGACACCTTGTACTTCCAGCTCGATCCCGACGGTCCGGGCACGCAGACGTACGACAGGGCGGACTGAGCCGCCCGCTTCCCCCTGGGCGCGAGCCCAGGAGACCCGACCTTCCAGGACTGTTCCGACTTTCTAGGACTGTGATGAAGACACGCAACGCACTCGTGCGCCTTCTGGGCGCCGCGGCCACCGCCGGCGCGCTGGCCTGGGCCGTGCTCGCCCACGGCAACGCCGGCGCCGCCGCTTCACCGGCCGAGGCCGTCGTCGACGCCGCGCCCGGCTACGCCGTCGAGGACTACGCCTACCCGGACGCCGACCGGATCCTCGCCGAGCAGGACATCGTCCTCAAGCGCGGCGACGGCCACATCGTGCTCGCCGAATGCACCGACAGCACCGACCTCCTGCGGTTCCTCGCCCGTGACCGCGAGGACGTCTGCTTCCAGGTCACCGCCGACACCGGCTTCCTGACCCTCGAACTGCCCGCGGTGCACGGCGTGAAGACCGACGACTCCGCCAACACCCATCTGGAGATGACGGTCGAGGACGAGCAGGTCGAGTACGACATCCCGGCGGACACCTGGGAGGGCGTCGGCGAGTCCGTCGACGGCCGGGAGCACGTACTCGTCGAGATCAACGTCAGCAACTGAGCCGCCACTCCCCATGATTGAGGAACCCACCTTCATGTCCTTCGTCAGACGTCCTTCGGCGGCCTCGCTCTGCGCCGTCCTGGCCGCCGGGTCGCTCGTGCTGAGCGCGGCCCCCGCCCTCGCCGTCACCGGCGGCACTCCGGTGGCCGCCTCGGACACCGCGTACGCCTACACGGCGAAGATCACCGTCGGCGCCCACGACCGCGGCTGCTCCGCGGTCCTCGTCGACCCCGAGTGGCTGCTGACCGCGGCCAGCTGCTTCGCCGACGACCCGGCCGCCTCGCTCGCCGTGCCGGCCGGCGTCCCCGCCAAGGCGACGACCGCGGTCGTCGGCCGCTCCGACCTCACCGGCACGCGGGGCGCCGAGCGCCGCGTCGTCGAGATCGTGCCGCGCACGGACCGCGACGTGGTGCTGGCCCGCCTCAGCCGGCCCGTGACCGGCGTGACCCCGGCGGCGTTCGCCGCCGGCGCGCCCGCGGCGGGCACGGAGCTGACCTTCGCCGGTTACGGCCGTACGAAGACCGTGTGGGCGCCGAACCAGCTGCACACCGGCGTCTACACCGTGGACTCCGCCGCGGCCACCTCCGCGAACGTCACCGGCAAGGGCGGGATCGCCGCCTGCATGGGCGACGCCGGCGGTCCGGTCCTCTCCGGCGGCAAGCTCGTCGGCCTCACCAGCCGGTCCTCGCAGGGCGGTTGCCTCGGCACCGACGCGACGCAGACCTCCACGGCGGGTGTCGTCGCGCGCGTCGACGACCTCGCCGCCTGGGTCGCGTCGAAGGCCGGCGCCACCCGCATCGTCGACTTCAACGGCGACGCCGTCGAGGACATCGCCGTCGGCGACCCGATGGCCACGGTCGGCGGCGACACCACCGCGGGCCTGGTCCGTGTCGTCCTCGGCGGCGGCAAGGGCACCGCCGAGATCACCCAGGACCTGGACTGGGTGCCCGGCGGCGCCGAGGCCGGGGACCACTTCGGCAACCATCTCGCGACCGTCGACTACAACGAGGACGGCTACACCGACCTGGTGGTGTCCGCGTCCGAGGAGGACCTCGGCACCGCCACCGACGCCGGCTTCGTCGACATCCTGTTCGGCGGCAGGAGCGGTCTCGGCAGCGGCCCGGCGGCGGCGCACTTCGAGCAGGGCTCCGGCACCGGCTCCATCGGCACCGCCAAGGCCGAGAGCAACGACCGGATGGGCGCCGCCCTCGAGGCGGGCACCACCGCCGAGGGCCGGCCGTGGGTCCTGATCGGCGCGCCGGGCGAGGCGATCGGTTCGCTCGCTAAGGCGGGCGCCGCCTTTTACGTGCACGACAACACCAGCATCGACATCAACCAGGACTCGGGCAGCGTCCCGGGCGCGGCCGAGGCGAACGACGGCTTCGGAACGGCCGTGGCGGGCGACGCCAACTTCATCGCCGTCGGCGCTCCCGGCGACGCGATCGGCGGCGACGCGAACGCCGGCAACCTGTCCGTGTTCAGCCACACGCTGGACGCCGCCGGGCGGCCCACCGTGGTCACGGGACTCGACCAGGACAACCCGGAGCTCAACGCCGGGGCCGAGGCCGGTGACAAGTTCGGCCAGGCCCTCGCGCTGGTCGCGTACCGCCCGTCCGGCGCGGCCACGGCCACCGACTCGATCCTCGCGGTCGGCGCCCCGGGCGAGGCCCTGGCGGCCGAGACCGGCGGCGCGCAGCAGGCCGGCGCGGGCAACGTGCTCCTCGTGCACATCAAGGGCGACGGCACCTGGGAGTACATGCACGCCCTGAACCAGGGTTCCGGGACCGACGACCGCTCCGGCACGATCGAGGCGGGCGACCAGACCGGCGCGGCCCTCAGCGCGGTCAACACCGCGCCCCGCGAGGTCGGTTCGGCCGCGACCCTGAAGATCGCGGTGGGCACCCCGGGTGAGGACCTCGCGGGCGTCACCGACGCCGGCGCCGTCCACACCTTCTCCCTGCTGGGATCGGCGGGCGCCAACGACTCGTGGATCGAGGCGGGCGACGGCGACGGCGTCCCCGGACCTCCGAGCGCCGGCGCCAAGATGGGCACCAGCATCCACTTCACCCCGCGGAACCTGTACATCGGCCTGCCGTACGGTCCCGCCGCCACGGGCGCCGTGCACGTCCTGCCGTTCCCGAACGCCGTGACGGGCGGCACCAGCGCCCCCGCGACCACGTACCAGCCGGGTCAGGGCGGACTCCCGTCCCACGGTGAGTACTTCGGGTACGCGGTCCGCTGACGGCACCCCACCCCACCCACGGAAGGGCCCCGCGAGCCGCGTGCTCGCGGGGCCCTTCGTCGCGCCTGCCCGGTGAAACGGTGAGAAGACGATCACGAGGCAGGACGGCTCGGCGGGGTCAGGGCTTCAGCAGCAGTACGTCGGTGCGGGCCTTGGCGGCTTCGTAACGCTTCGCGACGTCCTGCCAGTCGACGACCTGCCACATGGCCTCGATGAAGTCCACCTTCTGATTCCGGTACTGGAGGTAGAAGGCGTGCTCCCAGGCGTCGAAGACCAGGATCGGGGTGGAGCCCTGGCCGACGTTGCCCTGGTGGTCGTAGACCTGCTCCACGATCAGCCGCCCGCTCAGCGGCTCGTACGCGAGCACGCCCCAGCCCGAGCCCTGCGTGGTGGCGGCGGCCTTGGACAGCTGGGCCTTGAAACCGGCGAAGGAACCGAAGGACTCGGTGATCGCGTCGGCCAGGTCCCCCACGCCGTCCTGCGCGAGCGGCTCGCCGCCGCCCTCCTTCGGGCCGGTCATGTTCTGCCAGTAGATCGAGTGGAGGATGTGGCCCGACAGATGGAAGGCCAGGTTCTTCTCCAGCCCGTTGACCGCGCCCCACGCGTCCTTGTCACGCGCCTCGGCCAGCTGCTCCAGGGTGTCGTTCGCCCCCTTCACATAGGCCGCGTGGTGCTTGTCGTGGTGCAGCTCGATGATCTCCGGGCTGATCACCGGAGCCAGCGCCGCGTAGTCGTACGGGAGCTCAGGGAGCGTGTAAAGCGCCATGTCCAACGTCCTCCGACGTTATTGCGAGTCATGTGCAACTGCACGCTAGCAGCAGGAACGATAGCGCGCGATCGGACGTCGGACCTAGGACCCCCGCGTACGCGTTCCCACACCTCGCGCCGGACGCCGGCCGTAGACCCCTTCGCGCTCTCGTCCCGTCCCGGGATCTCAGGGATTCATCTCGCGAAGGAGATCTCCGTGACCACCCAGTCCGCCGCCGCGACGGCACGGGCCACCGTGTACGGCTACCCCCGCCAGGGACAGGACCAAGAACTGAAGAAGGCGATCGAGGGCTACTGGAAGGGCAGCGTCTCCGCGGACGCCCTGCACGCCACCGCCGCCGGGCTGCGCCATGCCAACCGGCGGCAGTTGGCGGAAGCCGGCATCGACGAGGTACCGACCGGCGACTTGGTGCAGTACTTCGCCGAGCAGCTCACCGGCTGCCTGGCCACCCGGCACGGCTGGGTCCAGTCCTACGGCACCCGGTACGTCCGCCCGCCGAACCTGGCCGGCGACATCTCCCGCCCCGAGCCGATGACGGTGCGCTGGACGACGTACGCCCAGTCCCTCACCTCCCGGCCGGTCAAGGGCATGCTCACGGGGCCGGTCACCATGCTCGCCTGGTCCTTCGTCCGCGACGACCAGCCCCTCGCCGACACCGCCCGCCAGGTCGCCCTCGCCCTGCGCGACGAGGTGACCGACCTGGAGGCGGCCGGCACCGCGGTCATCCAGGTCGACGAGCCCGCGCTGCGTGAGACCCTGCCGCTGCGCACCGCCGACCGCGCCGCGTACCTGGCGTGGGCGACCGAGGCGTTCCGGCTCACCACGGCGGGAGTGCGGCCGGACACGCAGATCCACACCCCACATGTGCTACGCCGCGGAGGCCGCCGCGCTGCTGCGCACCGGGCTGGAGGCCATCCCGGCGGAGCGGCTGTGGGTCAACCCCGACTGCGGCCTGAAGACCCGCGCCTGGCCCGAGACCCGCGCCTCCCTGGAGAACCTGGTGGCCGCCGCCAGTACCGTCCGTGAGGAACTGTCCGCTTCCTGAACGCGCTCGGCCGCGAGGCCTCCTGTACCAGCGCTCGACCCTTGTTGCACACTGATTGCAACAAGGATCAGGTTGCAGGAAGGGGAGGGGTCGCGTGAACACTCCGGCGGATCCCGTCGTCCGCGTGCTGCAGGGCCGGGACGTGCTCGCCCACGCCGACGCGCTGCGCTCGGTCTACGCGGACGCCTTCGCCGCACCGCCGTGGAACGAGGACGAGGAGAGGGCGGCCGAGTTCGCCGGGCGCCTCACCCATGACGTGCGGCGTCCCGGCTTCACGGCGGCGCTGGCCTTCGCCGGCCGTGACGTGGTCGGCTTCGCCACCGGGTGGACCACGCTTCCGCCCTTCCCGACGGACCGCTGCTACCCGCAGGCCGCGGCGGGGCTCGGCGCCCGGCGGACGAACGACTGGCTGTGCGGAGCCTTCGAGCTGGACGAACTCGCCGTCCGGCCACGCGCGCAGGGCAGCGGGCTCGCCGGAAGGCTGCTGGAAGCGGTCACCGCGCCCGCCCCCGACGGGCGTTGCTGGCTCCTCACGTCCGTCCGGGCGCCCAGGGCCCTGGGCTTCTACCGCCGCCAGGGCTGGATCCAGGCCACCCATCCGTCCCCCGACGGCAGAGGCGTCGTCGTCTTCCTCGGCCCGCGCCATCCCGCCCGCCATCTCGTGCCGCAGCCCTTGTGAGTCCCGCGGCCCGCGAGCACGGCGGTCGCCGCCGCTCAGGAGCGGTGCGGCGCCGGGGCGGGTCGCGGCTCGCCCCGGCCTTCCTGCCCTCGCGGGGCAGTGGCGTCGTACGGGGTTCGCTCGCCGATCACACTGGCGGGATCGCGCCGGATGCGCACCGGCTTCCCCGGACCGTCGTCGCCCTGTCGCCGGTCATCATCCCGTCAGCCGGCCGCCGGGATCGTACGGGCCCGTGCTCACTCGGTCTCGGGCGCGTGCGGGCCCGTCGTCGGCGGTACGGCCGGGCGTTCGCGGCCGCCGTCCCGGCCGGACGCCACTACGACGAGCAGCCCCACCACTACGGCCACGGCCACCACTCGGCCCGCGGCCCGCACCACCCAGCCCGGCAGCGACCCGCGCCCGCGGCCCCCGGCCGCGCCCAGCCGCTCCGCCCGCCGCGCCGGCCGCAGCAGACGGAGCAGGAGCAGCACCGCGACCGGGAGTTGCAGCAGCCACAGCACCGTGCGCGGCCACTCGCCGTACCAGACGTTGGTGCCGTACAGCAGGGTGTGCCACACGCTCAGCACGTAGACGACGATGACGAAGCGGTGCAGCCGGCGCCAGCTGTTCGCTCCGATGCGGTGCCGGACGTAGAAGAGCAGGCCGAGCGGGACGGCCAGGTAGAGGGCGCCCTGGCCGATGGGGATGGCGACGCGGCCGGTGCCGGAGTCGTACCAGCCGGGCACGAACGAGTCCGCGAAGCCCGCCCACAGCCGCCCGGCCCACCCCAACTTGGCCTCGTAACGTACGAGTTCGGTCGCGAACATCAGCGCGTGCGCGAACATCAGGGCCGTCGTGGTCAGGCTGGTGGTGCGGTGCCAGCGTTCGAGGGTCCCCCGCGGGACCGGCAGCCGTGCGGGGCGCGGCCCCGACAGCAGCAGGCCGAGCATGACCGTGCCCCAGGCCCACAGCAGTGCCGACCAGCCGAACGCCTGGCTGAGGAGGTACATCCAGTACGTGCGGGCGTCGTCCATGAACGGCATGACCGCGACGGTCGCCGACTCGCCCGACTCCATGCGCGCCCAGAAGAACACGAAGACGGCCGCCGTGACGACGACCGCCGCGGTCGCGTCGGGCAGCGCGGCCCGCAGGTCGGAACGCAGCGTGACACGGTCGGCCGGGCGCCTGTCGCGGGCGGGCGGCGCGGTCGTGCCGTCGCCCTCGGGCGTCGTCTCTGGCAGCATCCTGGGCCTTCCCGGGCGCGGGACACCGACGAGGGCGGTGTGCACGGGCGGTGGTCGGAGGAACCAGTGTCAGCGAGGCGGCCCGGCCGTACCGAGGCCACATCCGGCCAGAGTGGCGCGTGGGGCGGACCTGACCGGCCGGTCCTCGCCGGGCGGACCGTAGGATCAGCGGGTCATCGCCGCGACGGGAAGCAGGAAGCCGGTGTGAATCCGGCACGGTCCCGCCACTGTGACCGGGGAGTGCACCCTTCGACACGCCACTGCGCGCCGCGCGGGAAGGCGAGGGGGAGCGTCGATCCGGGAGTCAGGACACTGGCCTGTCGCGGGCCCGATCCGAGGAGCGCGGACTCCGCAGGAGGCTTCACGTGTACGACCGTCCCCCGCTGTTCACCCCTGCCCGCGGGCGGCACGCCCTGCGGGCGACGGCCGCCGCCGTCGCCCTGTGCGCGGTGGCCCTGCTGACCGCCGGCTGCGGCTCGTCGCAGGACACCGCCGAGGGCGCGAGGGCCACGGCCGGGCCGGCCGCGGGCTTCCCCGTCACGATCGACAACTGCGGTGTGCGGACGACGTACGACAGGCCGCCCTCCCGTGTCGTCACCATCCACCAGCACCCGGCGGAACTCATGCTCGCCCTTGGTCTGAAGGACCGCATGGTCGGCACCGCCTTCCCCGACTCCGCCGTCCTGCCCGAGTTGAGGAAGGCGTACGCGTCGATCCCTGAACTGGCCGAGAGAGAACCGTCGTTCGAGACGATCCTGGAGGCCGGGCCCGACCTCGTCTACGGCGGCTACGGCAGCGCCTTCGCGGAGAACGAGGGCCGTTCCCGGGAGGCGTTCGCCGACGCCGGGATCGACACGCACCTCAACCGCGAGTACTGCGGCAGGAAACGCGTCACGATGGAGGACACGTACGACGAGATCCGCACCGTCGGCCGCATCTTCGGTGTCCCGGACCGGGCGGACCAGCTGGTCGCCGACCTCGCCCGCCGCGTGAACACCGCAGCCGCCGAGGTCGAGGGCGAGGACGAGGTGCCGGTCTTCGTCTACGACAGCGGCGACAAGGCCGCCTTCACGGCGGGCGGCAGAAGCCTCGGCACGGAGCTGATCCGGCTGGCCGGCGGCGAGAACGTCTTCGCCGACCTCGACGACGTCTTCGGGGACGTCTCGTGGGAGCAGGTCGTCGAGCGCGCGCCCGAGGTCATCGCCGTCTACGACTACGCCGGCGCGGGGAGCGTCGAGCGGAAGAAGGAGTTCCTGCTCTCCCAGCCCGCCCTGAGGGACGTGCCCGCGATCAGGAACAAGCGGTTCGTCGTCCTGCCGCTGACGGCGACGCTGGTCGGCATCCGCTCGGCCTACGCGGTCGAGGACCTGGCCCGCGGGATCCACCCCGAGAGCTTCGCGTGACCGGCCCGGCCGCCCGGGCCGACGTCGAGCGGGCCGCGCCGGAACGGCCCGGGCACGACGGCAGGCCGGACCGCGACGGACGAAACGGTCTCCCCCTCCCCCTCGCCCTCACCGTCCTGGCCGCCCTCCTCCTGGGCTCCGCCGTCGCGGGCCTGGCCATCGGCTCGGTGCACGTGCCGCCCGGCCAGGTGTGGGGCATCGTGACGCGCGCGCTGGGCGCCGGCTGGGTGGAGCCGGACTGGTCGCGGGCGCGGGAGACCATCGTGCTGGACGTACGCGCCCCACGCGTGCTCCTCGGGGCGGTGGCCGGCGCCGGACTCGCCGTCGTGGGCACCGCCCTTCAGGCCCTGATCCGCAACCCGCTCGCCGAGCCGTACCTCCTCGGCGTCTCCTCCGGGGCGTCCCTGGGCGCCGTCACGGTGATCGTCTTCGGGGTGACCCTGTTCGGGCCGGCCTCGCTGTCGGCCGCCGCCTTCGCGGGCGCTCTCGGCGCGCTGCTGCTCGTCTACGCCAGTGCCCGCACCGGCGGCCGGATCACCTCGGGGCGGCTGGTCCTGTCCGGGGTGGCCGTCGCCTCGGTGCTCACCGCCGTACTGAACCTGCTGCTGCTCACCACCGACCGGGGCAACGAGGCCCGCGCGGTGCTCGCCTGGACCCTCGGCGGCCTCGGCGGCGTCACCTGGGACACGCTGTGGCTGCCCGGCGCCGCCCTGGTCCTGGGCGTCGCCGTCCTCATGGTCCAGTCCCGCAACCTGAACCTGCTGCTCGCCGGTGAGGAGGCCGCGACCACGATGGGGCTGGACGTGGCCCGCTTCCGCGCCCGCATGTTCGTCCTGCTCTCCCTCGTCACCGGCGTGCTCGTCGCGGCGTGCGGCCCGATCGGCTTCGTCGGCCTCATGGTGCCGCACATCGTCCGCCTCGTCGTCGGCGGCGACCACCGCCGTGTCCTGCCGGCGGCGGCCCTCGGCGGTGCGGTGTTCCTCGTCTGGGCCGACATCGCCGCCCGCGTCGTCGCCGCGCCCATGGAGATACCCGTGGGCGTGCTCACCGCCCTGTGCGGCGGCCCGTTCTTCCTGTGGCTGATGCGCAGGGACGCCCGCCGGAGCGCCGACCGAGGAGGGTCATGAGCGGCACGGAACTCGTCGTCGACGCGGTCACCCTCACCGCCGGCGCGCACCGCCTGGTCGAGGACGTCTCCCTGACCGCACGCCCCGGCGAGGTGATCGGCCTGGTCGGACCGAACGGCAGCGGCAAGTCCAGTCTGCTGCGCGCCGTGTACCGCGTGCTGCGCCCCGTGTCCGGACGCGTCGCCGTCGACGGCGCCGACGCCTGGTCGCTGCCCGTGCGCCGGCTCGCCCGGACGGTCGCGGCGGTCGTGCAGGAGTCGGGCGGCGTGGATCTCGATCTGACGGTGCGCGAGGTCGTCGCCATGGGACGCACCCCGCACAAGCGGCTGCTCGACGGCGACACCCTCGAGGACGCCGGCCTGATCGAGTCGGCGCTCGCCGCGGTCGACGCCACCGAACTGGCGCACCGCGCCTTCGACCGGCTCTCCGGCGGCGAACGCCGGCGCGTGCTCATCGCCCGCGCCCTCGCCCAGCAGCCGTCCCTGCTCGTCCTGGACGAACCGACCAACCACCTCGACATCCGCCACCAGTTGGACGTCCTCGACACCCTGCGCCGACTGACCGCGACCGTCCTGGTCGCCCTCCACGACCTCAACCTCGCCGCGTACTACTGCGACCGCCTCTACGTGCTGAGCGCCGGCAAAGTCGTCGCCTCGGGCCCGCCCGCGGAGGTCCTCACGCCCCGCCTCCTCGCCGGCGTCTACGGCGTGGCGAGCGAGGTCACCGTCCACCCGCGCACGGGGGCACCGCAGATCACCTTCCTTCCCGGAGCGCCGCCCCCGTCGTGAGCTGCCTGAGCGCGATGTCGAGCTGGAGGACGTTGACGCGCGGCTCGCCCATGAAGCCCAGGGTGCGGCACTCGGTGTGCCCGGCGACGAGTTCCCGTACTTCTGCGAGGGGCAGGCCGTTCCGCTCGGCGACCCGGTGGACCTGGAGGTTCGCGTACTGCGGGGAGATGTGCGGGTCCAGTCCGGACCCGGAGGAGGTGAGGGCGTCCGGGGGCACCTGGGACGGGCTCACCTTGCAGGTGTCCGTGGAGTTGTCCCTGACGACGGCGGCCTTGGCGTCCCGCACCCACTGGACGAGCTGGTCGTTGTCCCCGGAGCGGTTGGTCGCGCCGGACAGGATGAGGTCGTACTGGGTGTTGACGGTGTTGGTGCCGAGACCGTTCTGCGGGCGGCCCTGGAACCACGTCAGGTCCGGCCGGGGGTTGCCTGGCCTCCCTCAGCGGCAGGTTGTACGCCTGCCCGATGAGTGAGGAGCCGACGACCGTGCCGTCGGCCTTGATCTCGGAGCCGTTCGCCCTGCCGGGGAACAGGCCCAGCGCGATGCCCGTGACGAGCAGGGGGTAGAGGACGCCGGTCACCAGGTCTCGGCTGGTACGCGCCGCTGGGCACCCGCCCCTCGTACGAGCTGATGCAGGGATGCGACACCCTGCTGATGATCGGCTCCAGCTTCCCGTACACGCAGTTCCTGCCGAAACTGGACCAGGCGCGGGCCGTGCAGATCGACATCGACCCGCACATGATCGGCCTGCGCTACCCGAACGAGGTCAACCTCGTCGGCGACGCCCGCGAGACGCTCCGGCGGCTCCTGCCCAAGCTGCACCGCAAGCAGGACCGGGCCTGGCGGGAGGAGATCGAGAAGAACGTCGCCCGCTGAGGAGGCGCCGTGCGGCCGGCTTCCGGCCGTCAGCGCGCATCGACGCCACTCGGGGCGGGCGTGGCCGCCGCCGGTGACGCCTCGATGGATGTACGGGGCTTGCGGAGGCCGACGGTGCTCAGCGCCGCGCTGACGGCGAGGGCCGCCACGGCCGAGAGCAGGGCGGCCCGCAGTCCTGACGGGAACTGGTCGGAGGCCACTTCGCCGACGAGCAGGCCCATCACCGCGACCCCGATGAGTCCGCCCACCTGGCGTGAGGCGTTGAGGACTCCGGAGGCGATGCCGGCGTTGGCCGGGTCCACCGAGATCGTCCCACTGGAGACCGCGCTGCTCGCCCTCGCCGACCCTGTCCGGCAGACCCTGGTACGCGAGCTCGCCGGAGCCGGGGACTGGGAGCGCTCATGCGGAAGCTTCGACGTGCCGGTCACCAAGGCGACCCTCAGCCGCCATTTCGCGGTACTGCGTGAGGCCGGGCTGCTGGAACAGCGCGACGCCGGCCCCAAGCGTCTCAACCGTCTGCGGCGCGCCGAGTTCGACGAGCGCTTCCCCGGCCTGCTCGACCTGGTGCTGCGGCAAGGCATCTGACGGGTCCATGCCTATATCTCCTGGGCCTCGCTCCGGCACACCGCATCCGGGCTTACCGCCCGGTCGTGCAGTGCCTTCGCCACGCTCCGCACCATGTCCGGGTCGGTGCTCGGAGTGCCGAAGGCAAGCGCCGTCCTGAACTCCCCGCCCAGGGTTCCGAGATGCAGGACGACGCCGTAATTGGCGCCGGTCCGGTTGACCACCGTCCGGTAGCCGGTGACCCGATCCGTGTGCGGGCCCAGGGCAGGGTCCACTACTCCGACGTTGGTGATGCAGATTCCGGGGGCCGATGCCTCGTCCGTGACGGGTTGGAGGCCGTCACCGCAGGTGGAGCGGTACGCGGGCAGGCCGGAGTAACCCGGCTGCGGCTGTCGCGTGCCGTGGCCCGGTACGGGCCGTCACGGCGGGGCAACGCCTGGGGTGAAGGGACCTGCTGAGTGAGGATCAGGAGCCCGTGGCAGGGGTGTCGGGGTGCAGGGGCAGCACCATGCGGAAGGTGGCGCCCTCGCCGGGGGCCGTGTCGACCTCCATGCGGCCGTGGTGGGCGCTCACCAGGGAGTGGACGATGGACAGGCCCAGACCGACGCCGCCGTCCCGGGTGCGGCCGCGGGCGTGGTCGACCCGGTAGAAGCGGTCGAAGACATGGGCGGCCTGCTCGGCGGTCAGACCCGGCCCCTCGTCGCTCAACTCCAGGACGGCCAGGCCGCCTTGGGTGCCGACGCCGATCCGTACCGGGGTGCCCGGCGGGGTGTGGGCGAGGGCGTTGCCGACGAGGTTCGACGTCACCTGCCGCAGCCGCGCCTCGTCCCCGAGGACGGGGGCGCCGCCGGGCGGTCCGCCGCCGGGTCCGGTCAGGACGACGGTACGGTCGGGAGCCAGGGCCCGCAGGTCGTGCAGGGCGTCGGCGGCCAGGGTGCGCAGGTCCATCGGCGTGAGATGGAGCGGCAGTCGCAGGTTCGCGGCGGCCTCCTCGTCGAGGCGCGCGAGCAGCAGCAGGTCTTCGACGATGCGCACGAGGCGGGCCGCTTCGCCTTCGATGCGGCTCATCGCGGCGTCGACGTCGGTGCGCTCGGGCATGCCGCCCATCCGGTACAGCTCGGTGAAGCCTTTGATGCCGGACAGCGGGGTGCGCAGTTCGTGGCCGGCGTCCGCGAGGAAGGTCCGCATGCGCGCGTTGGTGGCGGCGCGTGCGGCGTCGCCCTCCTCGATCCGGTCCAGCATGCCGTTGAGAGCGTCGGACAGGCGGCCCAGTTCGGTGCGGGGGGAGGCCGGCCGGGACACCCGGCGGGACAGGTCGCCGCCCGCGATGGCGGCCGCGGTCGTCTCGATCCGGCGCAGCGGGCGCAGTCCGGCCCGTACGGCGAACCAGCCGATCACGCCGAGCAGGGCGAGCACGAGGGAGTCGATCACCAGCATCCGTACACCGAGACCCCGGATGGTCGCACCGACCTGGTCCAGCGAACCGGCCACCACGATGCTGCCGCCCGCCGGGGTTCCTGCCTGGCCGACCGGCACGGCGATCACCCGCCAGTTCTCGCCGCCGCCCACGGCCGTGGCCTCGAACGGCCGCTCGTCGCGGGCCTCGACCGCCGCCCGGTCGAGCTTCGGCAGCCGGGGCGCGCCGGTGGCGGCCGGACGCGGTGTCCGCCGGACACGTCCCTCGGCGTCGAGGTAGACCACATGGACGTCGCCGGTCAGCTCGCCCTCCACCACGTCGCGCGCCCGTGGCCCGGTGTCGCCCGGAATCCTGGCCAGGTCGGTCAGGTCGGTGAGGTCGGACAGGCGGGCGGCCGCCGTGGCGGCGGACCGGAGCCGTTCGTCCAGCTGGTCGACCAGTTGGCGCTGCAGCAGGGTGACGAGCAGCGCATTGCTGGCGAGCAGGGCGGCGACCACCAGCAGCAGGCAGATCGCCACCAGGCGGCCGCGCAGGGACAGCCGTTCCAGGGCCCGGCGGGCGGACGGCGGCCTCATGGGCGGGGCCTGCGCAGTACGTAGCCGATGCCCCGCACCGTGTGGATCAGCTTCGGCTCATCCGTGTCGATCTTGCGGCGCAGATAGCTGATGTAGGAGGCGACGATGGAGTCGTCGCCGCCGAAGTCGTAGGCCCAGACGCGCTCCAGCAGCTGCTCCCGGGACAGGACCCGTCCGGCGTTCTCCATCAGCACCCGCAGCAGGCTGAACTCGGTCGGGGACAGCTCCACCGACCGGCCGCCCCGGAGCACCTGACGGCTGTCCGGGTCGAGCTCCAGATCACCCACGACCAACAGGCCGTCCTGCCGGTGGCCGCCGGTGCGACGCAGCACGGCCTGGATGCGCAGGACGAGCTCCTCCAGGTTGAACGGCTTGGTGACGTAGTCGTCGCCGCCCGCCCGCAGCCCGTTGATCCGGTCCTCGGCCGCGTCGCGGGCGGTCAGAAACAGGATCGGCGGAGGCCCGCCGGCCGCGGCCGGGTGCGACTGCCGCAGCCGGCGTGCGACCTCGAAGCCGTCGATGTCGGGCAGCATCACGTCCAGGACGATCAGGTCGGGCCGGCGCGCGCCGACCTCCTCCAGCGCCCGCGTCCCGTTCTCGGCCGCGACCACCTCGAACCCGGCCAGCCGCAGGCTCGCCGACAGCAGGTCACGCAGCGTCGGCTCGTCCTCCACCACCAGCAGCAGCTGCTCTGCGCCCGTCATGTCACCCGCTCCCCACCGATCATCGGTCCCAGTCTCCCGGCCCGCTAGGCGTCGCGCTTGCGGAAGACGACGAACGCCGCCGCCAGCAGCACGGCCACGCACCCGGCCATCACGCCGAGACCCGCCCACGGGCCGAGGAGCTCGGGATCGCGGTAGCCGGTGATGATCTGGCCTCCGGCGATCGGCGGCCAGTACGTCGACACCCACTCCCCGACCCCGCCGGGCAGGGCCGGCGCGAACGCCTGGACGATGAGCAGCACGCCGAACAGTGTCGTCACCGTGGCCGTCGTGGAGCGGATCACGGTACCCAGAGCCAGTCCGAAGAGCCCGGCCAGCGCCAGATACAGACCACCGCCGAGGATGCCGCGCAGTGCCAGGCCGTCGGACAGCGCCAGGCGCGGAGCGCCCGCCCCGGACAGCGACGCCTGCCCCACCAGAAACCCGGCGAGGGACACCGCGATCCCGGCCGGCAGCGCCACGCCCACCAGGACGACCGCCTTGGACCCGAGGACCCTCGCCCGGTGCGGCACCGACGTCAGTGTGCTGACGATCGTACGGGCGCCGTACTCGGAGGTGATCACCATGCCACCCAGCAGCCCCAGGGCGATCTGCGCGAGCAGATAGCCGCGCAGGCTGGTGGCCAGCGGATCGAAGACGGCCCGGTCGGCGGGGCTCAGGTCCGCGTACTCGCTTCCGGCCGACGAGCCGTTCAGCGCGGCGAGACCGACGCAGAAGGCGAGGGTCCCGAGGATCAGGTACGGGGTGGAGCGCATCGTACGGATCTTGATCCATTCGGCGTGCAGGCTGTGCCGGAAGGTCGCCCCGCGCGTGGTCGGACTGCTCGGTTCCGGGCCGGTCCGGCGGGCAGGGACGAGGTTCTTCGCCGTCCGGCCCGGGCGGGGCCACGCGGCGGTGCGGCTCATCGGCTCGCCCCCGTCATCGTCTCCGTCTTGGTCTCCGCCTGGTACTCCACCGCGTCACGCGTCAGGTCCATGAACGCCTGTTCCAGGGACGCCTGACGGGGTGACAGCTCATGCAGTTCCACGCCGCCGGCCGCCGCGAGGGCGCCGATCTCCGCGGCCTCCAGGCCGGTCACCACCAGGGCGCCGTCGTTCTCCGTGCGCACGTCGACGGCCGTGGCCAGCAGACCGCGCAGGGTTTCGGCCTGCGGGCTGCGTACGAGGACCTCGCGCTCGGAGTTCATGTCGATGAACGCCTTCATCGACATGTCCGCGATCAGCTTGCCCCTGCCGATGACGATGAGATGGTCGGCGGTCAGCTCCATCTCGCTCATCAGGTGGCTGGACATCAGCACGGCGCGTCCCTCGGCGGCCATGCTCCGCATGAGCTGCCTGATCCAGACGATGCCCTCCGGGTCGAGCCCGTTGAGGGGCTCGTCGAAGACGACGGCCGGCGGGTCGCCCAGAAGGGCGGCTGCGATGCCGAGCCGCTGGCGCATGCCGAGCGAGAAGGTCCCCGCCTTGCGCCGGGCGGCCTTCTCCATGCCGACGTCGGCCAGCACCTCGTCCACCCGGCGGCGCGGGAGGCCGTTGCCGGCGGCGAGCGCCAGCAGGTGGTGGAACGCGCTGCGGCTCGGCAGCACCGCGCCCGGGTCCAGCAGCGCCCCCACCACGGTGAGCGGAGCCGGCTGCGCGGCGTACGGCCGCCCGCCGACCGTCGCGGTGCCCGCGGTGGGGGCGTCCAGGCCGAGGACCATGCGCAGGGTGGTGGACTTGCCGGAGCCGTTGGGCCCCAGGAAGCCGGTCACCTCCCCCGGCCGGACGGCGAAGGTCAGGTCGTCCACGGCGAGGACGTCGCCGTAGCGCTTGGTCAGGCCACGCACTTCGATCATCAAGGCTCCCGAACCGGAGGCGGCAGTGGTGCACGCGAGGGCCGCGCGCACCACTCCACGTTCGGCGGCCGAGGTGAGCCGACTCTGCGTGAACATGTGTGCCGCGTGGGAGCCGCGATCCTCTGACCTGCGGCAACCGCACCGTAGGGGGCCGTCGGGCCGGGGATTCACATGGAACTCACATACGGGGGCGATGCCCCTGGCTCGTGGCCAGGGGCAGACTCAGAGCGTCACCGACCGGCGAAGCGGACGAAGGCGTCCCAGGCCGCCGCGTCCACTGCGAGGCCGGGCCGGGCTACGTCCTTGGAGTCGCGTACGTGTACGAGGTGAGGGCGGAGGGCGACCTCGACGCACTGGCCGCCCTCACCGCTGCTGTAGCTGCTCGTGCGCCACGTGACGACTTCCTCGACGTCGATGTTCATGTCTCTCCCAGCAGTTCCTCGACGAAGGTCAACGACTCGCGGGGCGTGAGAGCTTGTGCCCGTAGCAGACCGTACTGCTCTTCGAGCTGACGGACAGTGCCCCGGTCCGTGTAGAGGCGGCTGTCCTTGTACGCCTCCACGTAGGCGATCCTCCGCGCATTCTGTGTCTCGATCAAGGTGAAGGGCCCAGCCAGACCGGCATGCTCGTCGCGCGCGTTCGGCATGATCTGGATCTCGACGTTGCGCCGCCGGCCGTGCAGCAGAAGCTGCTCCAGTTGTCCCCGCATCACCTCGGTACCGCCTAGGGGCCGCGTCAGCGCGGACTGCTCGATGACGAAGCTGAGGGTGGGCATCGGTACGCGGCTGAAGATCCGCTGCCTGGCGAGACGCGCGGCAACCCGCTCCTCGATCACCTCCTCGCTGAGCAACGGTCGTCGCATCGTGAACACGGCCCGCGCGTATTCCTCGGTCTGCAGCAGCCCGTTGATGAGGTGGGTGTCGTACACATGGAGCTCGACCGCCTCCCCCTCCAGCCTGGCCGCGTCCCGGAAGAACGCCGGATACTGCGCCCGGGCCACCTCCTCCTTCATCTCCTGGAGGACCCCGCCCGCGTCCAGCACCTCGTCCGCCTGGTCGATGAACCTCGGCGGCGGCACCCGCCGCCCCTGCTCGTACGCGGCGATGGTCGACACCGAGTACCCCGTCAGCGAGCCGAACTCGGGCCGCTCCATCCCGGCCCGCACCCGAAACCGTTTCAACTGGCGTCCGAAGACCCGCAGGACCCCGGAGCCGGCGTCCGGTTCCGCATGCCGTTCCTCGACCTCGCCGCCCCCGGCCGCCCCGTCCGCCAGTCCCGTGGGTTCGCTCATCCCCGTACCACCTCCCTCGGTCAACGCACCCCCGCGCCGACCGTCACGCTCCGTCCCGCCTACACCCGCACATCGGCCACTTACAGCGACGACTCGTATGCGTGGCGTATCTGGTCACGCTAAAACCGCACCGGCAACGTGGGCCACATGAACAGCCGAATCTCCACCCCTCGGGGGCACACCTCCGGCGTCGGAGGCGAAAGCCCCTGCCCCCTGCACGAGTTCGCGATGGCGTTCACCTCCTCCCCGCGCGGCGCCCGCCTGGCGCGCAGACTGGTCTCGCACCGGCTGGACAGCTGGGGGCACCCGTACGGGGGCCGGGTGAACGAGACACTCGCGCTGATCACCGCCGAGCTGGCCGCCAACGCGGTCCGGCACGGGCATGTCGCCGGGCGGGACTTCCATGTCCGGCTCAGCCAGGGGACCGACGCCGTACGCGTCGAGGTGAGCGACACCCGGACCGAACGCGTCCCCGTGCTCGCCGACGCGGAAGCGCCGGGCGAGGCGGAGTCCGGCCGGGGTCTGCTGATCGTCGCGGGACTGGCGACCCGCTGGGGCGTCACGCCGCGTGACGGCGCGCCGGGCAAGACGGTGTGGGCCGAACTGCGCCTGGCGTGACTGCCCGGCCGGGGCGTCACGGCCTCGACGAGACCGCTGTGTCCTGTGCAGGACGACCGCCGCCGTCCCGAGTGCCGGAATGTCGACCGGCACCGAGCCGTCCCGCTCGATGCCGATGTCACGCGGGTTCAGGCCGAGGTAGGTGGTGCGTGCGGCGCCGGTCACCGTGAACGGCGTGCTCAGGCGGCAGGTGACGGGGGTGCCGGCCATCGACTGGAGGCGCACCAGGAGGTGGCCGTCGTCGGGGACGGTGAGTCCGACGAGCCGTACCCGGGGGTCGTCCACGGTCAGGAACCGCCTCTGCGCCGGAGTGCCGGCCCCGGATTCGGCGCGGGCGCGTACCGGCACGAGCGGGTGGCCGGTCACGGCGGCGACGCGCGCGGCGAGTTCGTCCGCGCCGGCGGAGGTGTCGTCCCCGGCTGAGCAGGAGCCGAAGCCGACGCTGTAGCGGAACACGTGGTCGAACGCCTGCTGGGAGGGGAAGTTGGTGTCCCAGATGTTGTTGTGCACCCAGGAGAAGACGGTGGCCGGTTCCTCCTGGGGCAGGGACGGGGGGTAGGGGACGTAGGGGATCGCGATGCCGCCGAGCTGGACGAGCGGGGCGTCGGCCGTCGCCAGGGCGGCGTGGTGGGTGCCGTCGCTGAGGCTGATCCAGCGTCGGACGGCGCGCATGTGGGTGGCCGAACCCGGCACGGTCTCCCGGTCGGTGCCGAGGACGCCGCCCGTGGCCTCCGTGTGCACGACAGGATGGTCGAGGGCGAACGGGAAGGCGAAGTAGGCGCTCTCCTTGGTGAGGGTCGCGGTCTTGTCGACGCGGTTCTCGATGTCGACGCGGGCCGCGTGGTGCGGAAGGTGCACCCGCACCCGGAGCCTGCGGGTGCCCGCCGGGGCGCATTCGTAGACGAGGGTCTGCCCTGTGGCGTCCGTGGTGCGCTCGACGAGGGCCGCGGGCGGGGCGGTGGTGCGGGAGGCCAGGAGGTGCATCGAGTCGTCGGCCACGGTCTTGCTGGACTGGTGGTTGAAGCCGCCGGCCGTGGCGTACTCGTCGTAGACGTATCCGTTGAAGCCGACGACCGCGTCCTGGCGCACCATCTCGCGCCCGGTGGCCTTGTCGACGACGGAGGCGATGCACGCCTCGCGCAGGTCGACCGTGACGCGCAGGTGAGCGTTCTCCAGGACGGTCGCGTCGGTGTAGGGGGACTCGTCCTCGCCGTCCCGTGCCGGGGTCCCGGTGCGGGCGGTGATGTCCAGGCGTACGGCGCCGCAGGCGGGTACGTCCGTCACGGGCACGTGGAGGAAGCGGCCCGCCGCGCGGTGGCGTTCGTTGCTCTGCGCCTCCTCGGTGAAGGGCAGGGGGGTGCCGGTGCGCGCGTCGGTGACCTGGACGGGGGTGTCGAGCGCGACGGTGCTCTCCGGGAGGAACAGGCGTGCGGTCTCGGTGCGGGGCCAACTGCACGTGTTCACCGTGTAGTACGACGCGAGCGCGTCCTCGGCGGGGGCGAACGCCTCGCCGAGCAGGGCGGAGGCGGCGTCCAGCAGTGTCTCGGCGTCGTCGTGGGCGCGCATGGCCTGGGAGTACTTCCAGTGCCACTGCTTCTCGCCGGATCCGTGGCCGTGGTCACCGTGGGTCCAGGGGTCGCCCGCACCCCAGGTGTGTTCGTTGAACAGCGACGCGGAGCGGTACACGGCCGGTGCGCTCCGGGTCACGGCCGTGCTGCCGGGCACGCCCATCAGGTGCGCGAACCCGGAGACGGTCTGCGCCTCGGCGAGGGCGGCCTGTCCGCGCCGGGTGGCCGCTTGCGGTACGGCGCCCGCGCCGACGCCGTCGACCCACCAGTCGGTCCAGTCGCCGCGGTAGGTCTCCAGGCGGTCGCCGACCCGCTTCTCCGCGTCCTCGAAGAAGTCCTGGTTGCGTGAGGCGCGCAGCCGCGGGTACGCCCACTGTTCGTTCCAGCGGCGCACCGTGTCGGAGATGATGCGGCGCGGCGGGCCGTTGTCGGCGAACTTGCCGAGGACCCGCAGGTGCAGCACGTCCCACGGGTAGGGGTCGGCCGTATCGGGCAGGTCGAGGGCGGGGAAGCCGGGGATCCCGCGTCCCTCGTGCGGGTAGGGGAACCGGGCCAGGGCGCTGAGGTAGGCCGGCAGCAGGTCGTCGACGTGGTCGTAGGACTCGTCGAAGCCAAGGATGGACCCTTCCATGTACGCCAGACCGTGCGGCGTGTCCGTGCGCCAGACCAGGACGCTGTTGCCGCTCGGCGCCTGCCAGCGGAACAGGCGCGGCAGGTGTTCGCCGCCGACGAGGTGGGGCACGGCGCGGCCCGCCCAGTTGTGGGCGACGGACAGGTAGCGGATGCCGTTGTCGGTGAGGACGTCGGGCAGACCCACGACCTGGCCGGGCACGTCGGTCTGCATGGCCGTGGTGATGTCGAGGCCGTGCCGGTCGCGCAGCTCGGTCACCGGGCGCAGCAGTTCGTGCAGTTCGTCGGTGGAGCAGGTCTCGGTGTGCAGGTTGAAGGGCATGGCGGTGAGTTCGACGCGCCCCTCGCGGACCCGGTCCAGGAAGGTCTCCACCTGGCGGCGGGGCCGGTTGGCCGCCCAGTCCTGGAAGGAGTGGAATCCCTCGACGGCCCAGCGGAAGCGGGCGGGGTCCGGCCACTCGTCGGTGTCCCGGCACAGCTCCAGGAGTGCGTCGAGGTAGGCGCGGCTCTCGGCCATCACCCGGCCCTGCGGGTCGGTGTAGCCGATGTCCAGGTGGGAGTGCTGCACCAGGTGGAGCGTCCAGTGGCGCTGCGGGCGCGCCTCGAAGGGGATGCGCGTGCCCTCTTCGAGGTCCGGGAGCTCGATCAGCAGGGGGGTGGGTGCGTCCACCTCCGGGACCAGGAGGCGGGTGTCGCCGTCGGGTCCCGGCAGGAGTTCGCAGTGGACGGGGCTGCCGCCCTCGGTGGTGACGTGGACCCGGGTGATGCGCGGCGGGCGGGGTGCGCCGTCCGGGCCGGTCACCCGCAGCCGGACGGACTGCAGCAGGCCGCCCCTGTCGTCGCGGCGCAGCAGCGGCTCTCCCGACAGCCGTATCCGCAGGCCGCCGAGGCCGGCGGTGGTGGCCACGCGCTCCTTGAGGAGGTCGCGCGCGATGTCGGCGTCCCACCGGGACGGCCGGGTCAGCGGGGGCTTGGGCATGGTCCGTGAGGTCCTTCGTGTCGAGGGTGCGGCGGTGCGGGTGGGCGGGCCGGTCAGTGGGAGCCGCGGCGGTGGTGGGTGGCGTCGGCGAGGGTGGCGAAGATCTGGACCATGGCCGACTGGTTGAGGGTCGCGGCCGGCGCGGCGGGGTCGTAGTCACCGCCGTTGGACGGCTGGAAGCGGAACAGGCCGGTGGCGGGGTCCCGGTTCGACGCGTAGGTGCTGTCGGCGTACGCGCTCATGGCCCGCAGATAGGCGGGGTCGGGGCGTACGGCGTCCAGGTCGAGCAGGTCCTTGAAGTAGAAGGCGTTGAACACGGCCGGCTGGTCGTGCAGACGGCTCCCCTCGGTCCAGTGGGCGAGGGAGCCCTTGGCGTCCTCGACCGCCTTCCTCAGGTACGCGGCGTCGCCGGTGCCGCGGTAGAGGGCGGTGGCCGTGCCGATCATGGCGCCCGAGTTGTAGGTCCACAGGGTCTCGTTGACGCTGCCGTCGTCGCCGCGGTCGTTGACGTACAGACCGGGCGCCTTGCGCATGCACGAGTACACCCAGCCGTACCACTGCTCGGCCTTGTGAAGATACGCGCGGTCGCGGGTGTGCTCGTAGAGCCTGGCGGCGAGCTGCGCCGACAGGGCGGTCACGTTGGTGGCCCGGATGGTGTTGTTCGGGGAGTCGTACCAGTCCATGCCGCCGGGACAGGACTTGGCGTCGTCGCCGTCCCAGGCGCGGGAGACCACGGGGACGACCCGCTCGGCGCGCTCCAGGAAGCGTCTGTCGCCGGTGGCCTCGTACTGGTCGAGCTGGGAGAGGGCCACCACCGCGTTGTCGTCGTAGTAGATGTCGCCGCCCGTGCCCAGCGGGGCCGGCAGATACGACTCGTACCCCGGGCGAGGGCCGGCGGTGAGGTAGAGCTCGGCCGTGTCGAACCGCTCCGCCGCGTCGTCGCGGTAGGAGGACCCGGTGCGCGGCAGGTGCTGCATGTCGACGGCCGCCTGCGCGGCCTCGCGGAACGGCCAGAGGTAGGAGTGCGCGGGGTCGTTGGCCTGCCTGGGGGTGTGCTCCAGGTACAGCCCGTGCTGGGCGGGGCCTTCGTAGAGGTGGTGCTGGAGGGCGTCGTAGGCGCGGGTGGCGCGGTCGGCCCATACGGCGGAGGACACCGGGCGGGCCCGTTCGGGACGTGAGGTCTGTGCGGAACTGCCGGCGTGTGCGGGCGTGGCGGTCCAGAGCAGACCCGCGCAGACGACGGAGATCGCGGCACGGGTGAACAGCGGGCGCGGCATGGGTGGTTCCCTTCGCGACAGAGGGGAGGGAGGGACGGGGAGGTGCGGGTTGTACGGGCTCAGCCGTGGATCTTGAGGCTGCTGACGAAGAAGCGCTGGGCGCAGAAGAACAGCACCACGGTCGGCAGCGAGACCAGGAGGGCGCCGCCGAGGACGACGGGCGGCCCGACGTTGGAGTAGTTGCCCTGGAGGTCGGCGAGCGCGGCCATCACCGGGCGGATGTTGCGGCTCGTGACCATGGTGATGCCGAACATGAGGTCGTTCCAGACGGCCACGAACTGGAACACGAACACGGCGATCATCGCGGACCGGGTGAGCGGCACGTGGATCTGCCAGAACACCCGCCACCACGAGGCGCCGTCCATACGGGCGGCCTCCACGACCTCCCGCGGCAGCGTGAGGGCGTAGTTGCGCATGACGAAGAACGCGAACGGGACCGCGATCGCCGTGTAGAGCAGGACGAGTCCGATCTGGGTGTCGTACAGCGAGGTGCGCGCGTAGGACAGGAACAGCGGCCGGATGAAGACCTGGAGGGGCAGCAGGGTCCCGGCGTAGATCACCCAGAACCACAGGGCCCGCCGCTTGACGGGCATGATCACCGTGGCGAACGCGGCGAAGCCGGCGACGACCGCGGCGGCCAGGGCGCTGACGACGGCGTACAGCAGGCTGTTGCCCAGCGCCGGGCCCAGGTTGGCCTTGTCCCAGGCCTGGGACATGTTGTCGAACAGCCCGAACTCCTGCGGCAGCCAGTGGGGGCTGCCGGAGTAACTCTCCGCTGGGACCAGCGCGTTGACGACGAGCAGCCAGGTGGGGATCAGCCACACCACGGCGAGCAGGGCGATGATGGTGTTGCGCACAGCGCGACCGAGGGACATCGTCATACGCCTTTCACGTCGAGTTGGCGGCGCAGGTAGACCCAGGAGGCCGCCAGCACGATCACGGTGAGGACGACCGCGATCGCCGCTCCCGCGCCGGGCCGCAGTTCCAGGAAGGTCTCGTTGTACATGGACACCGCGAGTGTCTCGGTGGCCCGGCCGGGGCCGCCCTGGGTGAGCACCCAGATCAGGTCGAAGGACTTGAGGCCGTTCACCAGGCTCATCCCGATCACGATGATCGACACCGGGCGGAGCTGCGGCAGGACGACGTGACGGAACCGCTGCCAGCCGGTCGCGCCGTCCAGGGAGGCGGCCTCGATCGTCTCCGGCGGGATGGACTGCAGCCCGACCAGGAAGAGGATCACGGCGACGCCGGTGGCCTGCCAGGCGTTGGCGAGGATCATCACGATCGTGTTGCCGGGCCAGGTCAGCAGCCAGCCCTGGGCCAGCGAGCCGAGCCCGAACGTGTCCAGGACCTGGTTGACGGCCCCGTCCGTGGTGAGCATGAAGTTCCACACCACCGCCACGGCGGATCCGGACAGCGCGTACGGCAGGACGACGCACAGCCTGGCCAGGCGGGAGAAGCGGCTCGCGTCGGTCATACAGGCGATGGCGAGCCCGAGGACGAAGGGGAGCACGACCGTGCCCACCACCCACATCAGGGTGTTCTGGACGGAGCGCGAGAGGGCGGGGTCGGAGGCGAACAGCGTGTAGTTGTCGAACCAGCTGAACGGCGTGGTCCGTGAGTCGCCGAAGAAGCTGCGGTGGACGGTCCACACGAACGGGGCCAGCAGGAACAGCGTGACGAGGAGGACGGCGGGGGCCATGAACCCGCCGGCCGTCAGCCGTTCACGCGTCGCACGGGCCGTGTGCGCGAGGGACGGGCGCCGCGCCGCGGGCCCGGGAGCCGCCGGCTCGCCGAGCGGGGCCGACGGTCGTCGGTCGGTCGTAGGCATGCTCATGCTTCGTCTCGCTTCCAGGCCGCCCATTCGCTGTCCGCGCGCTCCTGCATCCGCCGCAGCGTGGTGGCCGGTGAGGTCTGCCCGGCCATGAACCCGCCGAGGTCGCTGGAGTTGCCCTGGATGAGGCTCGGCGGACTGGCCTCCCAGTACCGGACGAGCGGCAGGCGCCTGTTGCGGGCGATGTCCCGCTGGAGCCCGGCCACCACCGGGTTGCCGGCGCGCACCCGCGGATTGGCGGAGCTGTCCTGGAGGAAGTCGCTCCACACCCGCTGCACGGACGGGTCGAGCCAGGCCCCGACGTTCGCCATCGCCGCCTGATGCGACGAGGCGCGGCTGGGCACCACGAAGACACCGGACTCGGCGATCACGCTCTTGGGGGTGGAGGGCCGCACCGTGGGGAGGATGCAGGCGCCGTAGTCGACGCCCGGTTCCATGCCCGCCGCCGACATGCCGGCGGCCTGCCAGGTGCCGTGCAGGAACATGCCCACCGTGCCCTCCTTCAGGGCGCCGGGACCGCGCGCCTGGTCGAAGTCGGGCGCGGTCATCCAGCCCTTGCGGTTGAAGTCCTGCCAGATGTCCATGGCCTGGCGGGCGGGATCGTCGGTGTAGGAGGCCTTTCCCGCCACCAACTGCTGGTAGAAGAGCGGGTCCACCTTGCTGACCAGCTCCTGGAACCACTCGATCGCGGGCCAGCCGCCGACCTGGCTGGCGAGGAACGGCGTGATCTTGTTGCGCTTGAGGACCTCGGCGCAGTGCAGCAGTTCGTCCCAGGTCCGCGGCTCGGACAGCCCGAGCCTCTTGAACACCGGCTTGCTGTAGAACAGCACGTAGTACGACTCGTACAGGGGTATCCCGAACGCCTTGCCGCGGTAGGAGACGGCCCCGCGCGACGCACCGCGCACCCACCCCTTGTCCGCGTACCGCTGCCAGACGCGGCTCAGGTCGGTGAGCCCGCCGGCCCGCGCCAGACGCTTGAGCTGATAGCCCGACGCCCACTTGACGAGGTCGGAGGCCTTCGAGGTCTCCAGCGTCATCTGCACGACCTGCTGGTACGAGGTGACGGACGGATTCGACAGCGGCCTGAGCGAGTAGCCGGTGATCTTCTCCAGCTCCAGGCCGGCCTTGCGGTAGCCGTCGTCCCAGGTCGCGTTGTCGTTGGAAAGACTCGTGGTGCCCGGCTGTGCGGACGTGCTCGCACCCCGGGCGCAGCCGGCCGCCGTCACGGCGGCCGCGCCGGCGGCCACGGTGGCGAGGAAGCGGCGCCGAGCAAGCGGCACGCCCGCACTGCTGGTCCTGCCCGATGCTGACATTGATCACCTTCACGGAATCGGGCCACCTGCATGGCCGGATGTGAACCGCCAGGCGCACATGACGCCGGAGAACCCCTGGTGCCGCCAGTGCGTGTGTCGTGGAGGTTAACGACACCATTCCGGCCAGAGCAATAGTCGAGGGCGAAGAGAATCGTTGTTCGGCGAAGTCGCGCACATATACCCTGGTCAGCTTGATGTGCACGCTTGGTTTTCATTCGGGACAGGCATGGACACCGTCAGCCGAGCGAAGTTATCGTTAACGAGCACACCATGGAGCCGAGTGAGGAGCAGCTGTGCCCGTGTCCCGTACGTACGACCCCCTCCCCAGCTACCGGCCGGCCGCCGGGGAGGTGGCCGCCGGCTGGTCGGCTCCGGTCGCGGGGCTGCCGCTCGGCCCGCTCGTCCTGGCCGTCGACGGACCCGCCGCCCTCGACTGGGCCGCGCTCGCCGAAGGCCTGGCGGCGGCCGTGCGCGCGGCCGGCCGGGACGTGGACCTGCTCGACGTCCGCGACCACTACGCGACCGGGGCCGGCGAGCGGCTGACCGCCGAGCCCGTCCCCGCCGACGACCCGTTCTTCACCCCGCTGTCCCAGGCGCGGGTCGCGGACCTGTTCGACGCCGTGCCGCGGCCCGGGCGCCCCGCGCGAGACGCGGTACGGGTGGTGTACGGGCCGGGTGCCTCACTGTGCGAGCCGGACGTGCTCTGGTACGCGGATCTGCCGAAGCGGTACGCCGAGGCGGCGGTGTCGAAGGGCGAGCTGCCGGTCGGCGTCAACCTGGGCCGCCCCGCGCGGCCCGGTGATCTCGTGCGCCTGTTCTACACCGACTGGCCGGTCCTCGACCGGCACCGCGACGCGATCGCGGGACGCGTCGACCGGTGGATCGACACGCAGCACCCCGCCCGCCCCGCCTCCCTGGACGGCGCCGCCCTGCGCGCCACCCTCGCCCACCTGGCACGCGGCCCGGTCCGCACCCGCCCGTACTTCAACTCCACCCCGTGGGGCGGCCAGTGGGCGGCGAGCGAACTCGGCTTCACCCCGCAGGGCGGCAACACCGCGCTCGGTTACGAGCTGATCGCCCCCGAGGCGGGAGTCCTCGTCGGCGAGAAGAACGGGGCGCAGGTCGAGATCCCCTTCCAGCTCCTGTGCGTCGGACATCCCGTGGAGATGCTCGGTGACGACGTGCACCGCAGGTTCGGCACCTCCTTCCCCATCCGCTTCGACTACCTCGACACGATGGGCGGCGGCAACCTGTCCCTGCACCTCCACCCGCGGGAGCGGTACATGCGGGAGGTGTTCGGCTGGCCGTACACCCAGCACGAGACGTACTACGTCACCGCCGCCGAGGAGGGCTCCCGGGTGCTGCTCGGCCTCACCGAGCACGCGGATCCCGCCACCATGCGGCGCCAGGTGGAGGAGGCCATCGCCGACGGCACCCCGATGCCCGTCGAGGACCACGTCCAGTCCCACCCGGCGACGGTCGGGCAGCTGTTCATGATCCCGGCCGGCACACCGCACGCCTCCGGCGCGGGCAACCTGGTCCTCGAGGTGAGCGCCACCCCGTACCTGTACTCCCTGCGCTTCTACGACTGGCTGCGCAAGGACGCCGCCGGTGCGTCCCGGCCCCTTCCGTACGAGCACGGCTTCGCCAACCTGGACACGGCCCGGCGCGGGGAGGACGTCACCAAGGAACTCGTGCAGCAGCCGCGCACGCTCCGGTCCGGCGACGGCTGGCGCGAGGAGGTCGTCGGCGCGCTGCCCGAGATGTTCTACGCGGTGCACCGCCTCGTCGTGGCGGAGGGCGCGGCCGCTCCCGACGACACCGCGGGCCGCTTCCACATCCTCAACGCCGCCGCGGGCGAGGGAGCCGTCATCGAGACCGGTGACGGGCGCACCCACGAACTCGCCTTCGCGGAGACCCTCACGATCCCCGCCGCCGTCGGCCCCTACCGGGTGCGCGCGCTCGGCGGCGACGAGGTGCGGATCGTCAAGGCGCTGGTGGTCGAACCGTGACCGCGGCCCGCGCGGGAGGCGCCCCGGTCCCGGTCCCGGTCCTCGACGTCGGCGGCACCCATGTCACCGCCGCGCTCGTGGACCCCGGCACGAGCCGCCCCGTCCCCTCGACGGTGCTCCGCAGGCCGCTGCGCGCGCACGGCGGGGCCGACGAGATCCTCGACGCCATCGCCTCGGCGGCGTCCGAACTGCCGGCCGGCCACGGCACGCGGTGGGGCGTGGCGATGCCCGGCCCGTTCGACTACCCCACCGGCGTCGGCCGCTTCGCCGGGGTGGGCAAGTTCGAGTCTCTGGCGGGCGTCGACGTGGGAGCGGGCCTGCGCGAGCGGCTGACCGGCCGGGCCGAGCGGCTGTGCTTCCTCAACGACGCCGACGCGTTCGCCATCGGCGAGTACCGCGCCGGCGCCGCCCGGGGACACGAGCGGGTCGTCTGCCTGACGCTGGGCACGGGGGTGGGGTCGTCGTTCCTGTCCGCGGGCCGCCCCGTCCACACCGGCCCGTCGGTACCGCCCAGCGGACACGTGCACCGGCTGACGGTGCACGGCCGGCCGCTGGAGGACACCGTGTCACGCCGCGGCATCCGCGCCCTGTACGGCAGGCTCACGGCAAATGACGAAGACGACCCCGATGAGCAACACGGCCCCGACGTGCACGAGATAGCCCTCCGTGCCGTGCAGGGCGAGGCCGCGGCGGCGGAGGCCTTCCGCTACGCTTTCGACGCACTCGGCCGGGCTCTGGCTCCCTGGATCGGCCTCTTCGAGGCCACCGCGGTGGTCGTCGGAGGTTCCATGGCCCAGTCATGGCACCTGATCCACCCCGCGCTCACCGCCGGGCTGGCCACGGGCGAACGGCCGGACGTACCCGTCCTGCCGGCTCTCCGGCCCGCGGAGGCCCCTCTGATCGGGGCCGCCCACTGGGCGCGGAGGGGGCAGGGCGCCCCATGAGGACGACCGCGCCGGTACAGGCAGGCAGAGGAAGGAGCACGGGCATGACCGCTCGCCGGGCCGGTGGGCCGACCATGCACGACGTCGGCAGGCTCGCGCAGGTCAGCGCCATGACCGTGTCCCGTGTCCTCAAGAACGCCCCCGGCGTGTCGGAAGCGACCCGGGAGAAGGTCTTCGCGGCGGTCGAGGAACTGGGCTACCGCCGCAATCAGACCGCCCGCAGCCTCCGCCTCGGGGGCAGCGGGATGATCGGCCTCGTCGTCACCAACCTCGCCAACCCCTTCTACTCGCGCCTCGCGCTCGGCGTCCAGGAAGTCGCGACGGAGTACGGCTTCCGCATGCTCCTCAGCAACTCCGCCGAGCAGGCCGACCGGGAGCCCGGACTGATCGACGGGCTCATAGACCACCAGGTCGAAGGTCTGATCGTCGTTCCGGCGGGCAGCAGGCAACAGCACCTGGCGGCCGCCATGCGGCACGTCCCGGTCGTCCTCGCCGCACGGCCGCCCGCCGGGCTCGACACCGACTGTGTGCTGGTCGAGGACTTCCACGGCGCGCGCGAAGCCACCGCCTGCCTCCTGGCCGACGGTCACTCCCGCATCGCCTTCCTCGGCAACCCGCCGGCGCTCTACACCGGCGCCGAACGGCTGCGCGGCTTCTGGGCGGCGCACGAGGAAGTCGGCATCGAGCCGGACCACGCCCTCATCCGCCAGGGTCTGACCGACTCCGCGGCGGCGGAGCGGGCCACCCTTGAACTCCTCGGACAGGCCGACCGCCCCACGGCGCTGTTCTGCACCAACAACCGCATCAGCCAGGGCGCGATCCGGGCCCTGTACAAGTCGGGCGCGTCCCTGCCCGTCGCGGGCTTCGACGACTTCGACCTGTCCGACGTCCTCGGCCTGCCCCTGACCCTCGTCTCCTACGACGCCGACGAGATCGGCCGCCAGGCCGCACGCCTGCTGATCGACCGCCTCGAACACGACGACGAGGCACCGCCCGCCTCCCGGCGCGTCACGGTCCCCACCCGCGTCGTCCGGTACGGCGCGCCCTCCACGGACGACGCGGACCGCTCGCCCCGCGTCTGACGTCCCGCGTCGGTCCCCGACGGCCGAGGCCCGAGAGCGCGCCGGGGCACGCCGATGCCTCGGCCTCACCCGGCGAAGGTGGTCCACGACCGGCCGAGCCGACCCGAAAGGCTTCCCATGCACTTCCCGACCAGCGTCAAGGACCACCCGACCGTCCGGCGTGCGGTCCGTCGGCTGGACGACCTCGCCGACCTCCTCGACCCGCGCGCCGGCGAGACGCTGGTGCGCTGCCTGGACGACACCCTGGCCCGCACCATCCGGCCGATGCCCGACGGCACCGCCTTCGTCGTGACCGGTGACATCCCCGCCATGTGGCTCCGTGACTCCTCCACGCAGATGATGCCGTTCCTGGCGCTCTGTCAGGAGGACGAGCCTCTCCAGGACCTGCTGCTGGCCGTGTTGCGGCGCCAGTTCCAGCAGATCGCACGGAATCCCTACGCGAACGCCTTCAACGCGGAGCCGTCGGGGCGGGCCCATGACCCCCGGGACCTGTGCGAGGACCCCTGGGTGTGGGAGGAGAAGTACGAGGTCGACTCCCTCGCCTTTCCCCTCCTGCTGGCGCACCGCTTCTGGCTGGCGAGCGGACGCACCGACCACGTCGCCCAGGCGCTCGACGCGGCCCGTACGGCCGTCGCGGTCTGGCGCACTGAGCAGGACCACGAACGGCTCTCCGCCTACCGCTTCCGCCGTGAGGACGGTCCGCCGAGCGACACCCTGCCGAACGACGGACGCGGAACTCCGGTCGCCCGAACCGGGATGACGTGGAGCGGCTTCCGGCCCAGCGACGACGCGTGCGTCCACGGGTACAACGTCCCCGCGAACCTGTGCGCCGCGGCCGCCCTCGACGGCGCCGCCGAACTGGCCCACCACGCCCACGACACGGACCTCGCGGAAAGCGCCGCCCTGCTGGCGGCGGAACTGCGGGCGGCCACGGCGGAACACGGCACCGTGGAGCACCCCGAGTTCGGCCTGATCTACGCGTACGAGGTGGACGGCAGAGGCAACGCGCTCCTGATGGACGACGCCAACATGCCGGGACTGCTCTCGCTCCCCCTGGTCGCGAACATCCCCGCCACGGACCCGGTGTACCTCGCCACACGGGCCTTCGCCCTCTCCCCCGCCAACCCCACGTGGCACCGGGGGACGGCGGCCGAAGGCATCGGCAGCCCGCACACGCCCGACGAGCACATCTGGCCCATCGCCATCGCCGTGCAGGGCCTGACCAGCGGCGACCGTACGGAACGACTCGCGGCTCTGCGGACACTGCTCGCGACGGACGCGGGAACGGGCCAGATGCACGAGTCGTTCCACAAGGACGACCCCCGCCGGTACACCCGCCCCTGGTTCTCCTGGGCGAACGCGATGTACGCCGAACTCGCCCTGGACATGGCCGACCTGGGCACCCGCGCCTTGTGGACCCGCCCGTCACATGTCACACGGCCTGTGCGGGGAGGTACGTCGTAGAGGGGCCCGCCCTCTGGCGGGGACCGTCGCGTCCGCGCGGGTTCCGGTCGGTGCCGGCGGTCAGCCCGCCGGACAGCTTGTTCGCCGACTCGCAAAGCGGAACTGACTTCTTCGCTCACCCCAGCGCCACGTGAAGACGGACGACCAGACCGGACGGCGGCGTCCTGATCTCCACCAGGTCGCAGAGTTGGTGCATCATCCATACTCCCCGGCCACCGCCGGGGGACAGCGGATCGGGCCGGCGGCGGCCGACGAGCGGGTCGGTGATGCGGCCCCGGTCCGTCACCTCGGCGACAGCCGTGTCAGGCGTGCGCCACAGACGCAGGGTGCCGCTTCCTCCTCCGTGGCGGACCGAGTTGCCGGTTGCCTCGTTGACCGCCAGCAGCCAGTCGGTGTGGCGCTCGGCGGACAGGCCCACCGAGCGGCCCCAGTCCCGCACGGTGTCGCGTATGCCGCCGAGGTTGCGCTGCCCGAAGTTCAGCACGACCGGAGCCTGCGGTTCGGGCAGGGGGGCGTCGCAGTCCCGGCAGACCGTGAGCGGGTCCGCGTAGTGCGGACTGTGCCGGTACCCGTCGAGGTCGCCGACGACCGGGTGCGTGCGGTGGGCCTCCTGGAGTACGTCCTCGGGCAGGGAGATGTCGTACGGGCAGAGGATGGTGGCGCTCCGGCCGGCGAAGGCGAGGTTGATCAGCGCCTCGTGACGGGTGGCTTCCCGTGCCTCCGCGGCCGTGCGGCCCACCCAGATGGGCTCTCCCACGATGGCCGCGGAGCGGTCCGCGTGCCGGTCGGCGAACTCCTGGAGCATCGAGAGGATGCGGCCGGGGTTACGTCCGCTGGCCCGCATGTCGACCCAGGTGACGCTCCGGTGTGCGTCACCGACCACGTCCCGGAGCACGGGCAGCCGCTCGTCGGGAACAGCGACGAGCACCGGCTGGTCCCGGCTCGCTTCCCCACGGATGAACCCGCCCACGCCCTTCGCGTACTCCTCCTCTGTCGCGTAGAAGAGGGCCGGATGGCGGAAGCAGGCGTCTTCCGGGGCGGGCGCGGAAGGCTGCCGCGTATGGGTGGTCACAGTTCGGCCACCTCCAGGCCGGCTCGCAGCTCCGGGAAGAGCTGCAGCATGCGGTGGACGGCGGCCGGCGCCCCGAGCAGGCGCACGGGGGCGTCGGCCGGGCGGCGACGGGCCGCGCTCACGATGTCGGCCAGGGCCGCGATGTCCAGATGGTCGAGAGCGGACAGGTCCAGGGTGAGAGACTCCGCCGGCGACGCGGCAAGCGCGGCGGCCGCAGAGGCCACGACCTGACGGCACTCGTAGCCGGCCGAGCCGGCGAGCCGGAATCCGGGCCGAGCCGTCAGCGGAGCAGCCGAGAGCACCGGTGTCTCACCCGGGTCGGCGGCGGCCGCTCTGGACAGGTGGGCTTCCCGCAGGACGCCCAGCGTTGTGCGCGGCAGCAGGCGCCGGTCGTAGAAGCACCACGCTCGCGGGGGAGCCTGCTCGAAGACCTCGTGGTGGATGCGCAGCTCGTACTCGAGCAGGCGCTCGGCGCCGACGATGCCGCGGCCGCCCCACGACATCTCGCCGATCGCCCGCAGGCCGTTGAAGCCCTGTGCGGCAGCCGCGTCCACGGACTCGTGCCACACTCCCATCATCGCGTCCGGGTCGAACCTGGCACCGGCCAGATACGTCTCGTCGGCGGTCGTCACCACGAGCTGGCCGCGCCGCACCGCTGACGCGGCGTCCACGCCGCGCTCCGTGAGGGTGCGTGTCACCCGGCCGGGATCGGTGGAGTCCGCGAAGTACTGGACCTGCTCGTCCCTCGCGAACCCCGCGCGGACGAAGGCCAGGAGGTGGCAGGCCCACTCGTCGTCACTGGAATACTCGACCGCGACGTGGCGATCCGCCGCGGTGCCGCCTTCCAGCGACGAGTTCTTCTCGTGCACGCGTCCCCCTTTCCCGTCCTGCGGTCGAGCACGACGCCTCAAGAGTAGGCCCTGTCCCGTCCGGCCCAGTGCCGGCGACGGCGACGCCGGCACCCCGTCTCACGAACGGGATGCAGCGGGCCGGACCCGGGCCCCCGAAGCCCGGCGGCGGAGGGCGCACCGTACGCCGGAAGCGTGTAGGCATCATCGTGCAGGGTGGGCGGGCGCAGGAAGCGCCACCACTGCCGCCGGCGTCGTCCCCGCGGCTCAGGACACGGCCGAGTCCGCCGCCTCCTCCTCCGTACGCGCCCCAGCCGTTGCCGGCGTGCCTCCGTCGCGCTCCAGGTGGGCACGCACGAACCATGGGAACTTCTCCAGGTCACGCAGCTGCCCGATGAGCAGGTCCTCGGCTGGAAGGACTACTCCATCGGCCGGGCCGACGCCATCGCCCGTCTCGGTGCCCTGGACCTGGTGTACACAGGGGTGATCGAGGACCTGCGCGCCGCCGTCACGGGCGAGGTCGTGTCCGAGCTCCCGCCGTCGCCGCTGCGCGGCGGGCCTGACGCAAGCGGATGCTCCCGGAAGCGCCGATCCCGATCGTCCTGCCGAGCGGAACCCACACCCGCACGCACATGGCCGTGGGACCCAGGACACCGACCGGCACATCGCTCAGGGAAACCTGTGCCGAGGGCCCGGCTGCCCGACGGCATTGGCGTTCGGGCGTGTGGTCGACTTAGGCTGCGCCGGTTCGTGCCGTTCACGGCGGCAGCCCATCAACGGAGAGGAAAGCCGATGGTGCAGCACGCATCGGCCACCGACCCGGCTCCCGGGCGCCGCCCGGAGCTGGTTCCCGACCCGGACGCGGAGGCGGCCCGTATCGCGGCGGTGCGCCGCTACGACATCCTCGACACCCCGCCCGACGGGGCGTTCGACCGGGTGGCGGCGATGGCCGCCCGGCTCTTCGACGTGCCGGTGGCGACGGTGACGATCGTGGACACCGACCGCATCTGGTTCAAGGCCGCCCACGGCCTGGAGGGTGTCGCGGAGATCGGTCGTGATCCGGGCCTGTGCGGCTCGGCGATCCTGCGCGATGAGACGATGGTCATACCCGACACTCTTCAGGATCCCGTCGCGGCGGACAATCCGCTGGTCGCCGGAGAAATGGGGGTGCGTTTCTACGCCGCCGCGCCGATCACCACCCCCGACGGGCACCGGCTGGGCACGGTCAACGTCCTCGACACCCGGCCGCGCTCGATCACCGAGGAGGACACCGCCACCCTGGCCGATCTCGCCGCGATCGTGCTGGACGAGATGGAGCTGCGGCTGTCGGCGCTGCGCGCCCTGCGCGACGAGCAGGCCCGCCGAAAGGCGGAGAAGCGGCACGCGGAGGCGGAACGGGCGCGGGCCGAAGCGGAACGGGCGGCGCGGGAGAAGGCGGAGGAGGACAAGGCCGCCATCGCCGCGTTCGCCTCCACCCTCCAGCGCACTCTGCTGCCCCCGGCCCTGCCCGTGGTGCCGGGCCTGGAGTTGGCCTGCCACTACCGCACCGCGTCCGCCCATGACGTGGGCGGCGACTTCTACGACGTCTTCCCGCTCGACGGCGGCCGGTGGGCGTTCTTCCTCGGGGACGTGTGCGGCAAGGGCCCGGAGGCGGCGACCGTCACCGCCCTGGCCCGCCACACTCTGCGCGCCGCGGCCCAGATCGACGCCGATCCGGTCACCGTGCTGAGCGCGCTCAACACCATGCTGCTCACCGACGTCACCGCCGGACGCCGCTTCTGCACCGTCCTCTTCGGCCTTCTCGAGCCCCGGGAGGACGGCGGCTTCACCGTCACCGTCGCCACCGGCGGCCACCCGCCCGCCTACCACCTTCGCCCCGACGACAGCGACGCCGTCTGGGTGCGGGCCGTACGCCCCGAGGGCGGGATGCTCGTCGGCGCCTTCCCCGAGGCGTGCTTCGCCCAGACCACCTTCTCCCTGACGGCAGGGGAAAGCCTGTTCCTCTACACGGACGGACTGATCGAAGCCCGCACCGCCGAGGGCGCCATGCTCGGTGACCACGGTCTGACCGGCTTCCTCCACCAGCGCACCGGCCCCGTCACCGCCCCCTCCCTGGTCGAGGACAGCATCACCCTGCTGGCCTCGCTGCCCGACGGAGCCGGCGACGACGTGGCTCTGCTGGCCCTGTCCGTCCCCCACCCCGACACCACACCCGACGGTGGCATCGCCGCCACCGTCCACACCGCCGCCGCGCCCGAACACTTCGGCCAGGAGTGATGACCGACGTGCCCGACACTCTGCACCTGACTGTCCAGCACCCCCGTCCAGGCCTCGCGATCGCCACAGTCGCCGGGGACATGGACACACGCACCGCGGACAGCCTGCGCCGCAAAGCCTCGGAGATCATCGAGGAAGGGTGTCCGCACCTGATTCTGGACCTGGCGCAGGTCCGCTTCTGCGACTCCGCCGGTCTGAGCGCGCTCATCGGCCTCTGGCACGCCGCGCAGGCGGCGGGCGGCGCACTCGGACTCGCGGACGTCCCGGACCGCCTGATGCGGATGCTCGTCCTGACCGGTGTGGACGCGGTCCTGCCGGTCCACGCCACCGCCGCGGAAGCGCTCACCACCATGACGAACGGCCCGTCCACCAGCACAGCCGACCGGAGTGGAGCCCAGAGCCCGTGACGCCGCGCACACCCCATCTTCGGGCGTGAGCTGATCACGTCGCCGGCTCGAAGACGAGCCCCAGCACGCGCGTGGGCGATGTCGGCCAATGCGGCGACGTAGTGGTGACCGGGGGAGGACACAGGCGCAGGTGGCCTCGTCATGGCTACCCGCGCCCGAGCCGCCCGAGGCGGACGCCCCGATCCCGGACGGCCGGAGTGTGGCGCCGCGGGGAGAGGAGGGTGACGTTCGGCCCACGCAGGACGGTCCGGAACCACAGGGCGGTGCCGCGGTGCTCGGGCTCCGGCTGACCGAGGTCGCTGTGTGCCGCGCGTGGCACTGGCCTTCACGGCCCAGTGGCCGGACCGTCCGACGAGCGAAGTGGTCAGTTCTCGGGTTTCCCATTCGAGCGCCGAGGGGCGGCGGCCCGGGTGGGGCGAGCGCCGGCCTCGAACTGCTGGGCGTACAGGGCGTTCGTCACGAGCTCGCGCGCGTATGCGGCGTCCAGGGGGACAGGACGGAAGAGGATGCGGTACATGATCGGCGCCACGACACGGTCGATCAGCAGTTCCGTCTCGGGCACCGGCTCCCCCCGCTGCACGGCACGGGCCAACACGGCGTCGATCTGCTCTGCGGCATACGCCGAACACTGACCGGCATTGGTTCCGTCGGGGTCGCCGAGCAGGGCGTCCCGGATGTAGGCGCGCCCGGACGGCGAAGCCATCTCGTCGAGGAACTGTTCCGCCCACGCGTCGAGATCGGCCCGCAGGCTCCCGAGATCGGCGGGATCCGTTTCCGGGCGCAGTCGTTCGACGGCCACGTCGGACAGGAGTTCCTGCAGGTCGCCCCAACGACGGTAGATCGTGGAAGGGGTCACGCCCGCCCGAGTGGCCACCATCGGGACCGTGAGCGCGTCGCGGCCCACCTCCTCCACGAGCTCACGCACCGCCGCATGGACGGACTCCTGTACGCGTGCGCTGCGTCCGCCGGGGCGGACCATGGGCCTGGGACTCATGCGATCCACCTTAATGCGATTTTGTCGCTTCTGGACGGTGGCCGGCGTCGGCGGCCCGCGGGGCTGCGCATCCGCGCGCCCGAGCACGGCGGACGCCCCCGCGGCGAGGCGACCGCATGCCGGCCGGAACGTCCGCCTGCCCTCAGGCGGCGAGGGGAGCGAGCCGCCCCGCGCCGGCCACCGACTCCTCGTAGGCCCGGCCCACACGGAGCACCGTCGCGTCGTGGAAGGGGCGCGCCATCAGCTGCATACCGATCGGCAGCCCGGCGCGGTCGTGGCCGACCGGCAGGGTGAGGGCCGGGACGCCGGTGATGTTGGCCGGGGCACAGAGGCGGACGTAGCTGTCCGACACGGACTCGGTCGTGCCATCGGCCCACTCGACGGCTTCCTGCCCCGCCTCGGCGGCGGTCATCGGCACCGTCGGCGCGGCGAGGACGTCGATCTCCTCGAACATGCGAGCCCAGGCGTCTCGCATCATGGTGCGGGCCCGCTGGGCGCGGAGGTAGTCGCCCGCAGAGGTGAGTGCGCCGGCCTCCAGCAGGATGCGAACGTCCGCGGTGTACAGGTCGGGGGCGACCCGCAGCGACCGCTCGTGGTAGGCGGTGGCCTCGGGAACCATCAGCCCCCACTGGACGGCCTGGAGGTAACGCGCCATCGGGATCTCCGCGTCGACAAGCTCCGCCCCCAGCTCCGCCAGCCGATCGATCGCGCCGCGTACGGACTCCTCGACCTCGGGGGTGACCCGGTCGAAGTAGTGGTTCCGCGGTACGCCGACCTTCAGTCCTCGCAGGTCGCCTCCCGGGAAGCGGTCCGGCACCGGACCGGACACGCTCGCCGGGTCGCGCGGGTCGTGGCCGGCGGTCGCCGACAGCACCAGCGCGGCGTCCTGGACGGTGCGGGTGAGAGGGCCCACGTGGTCCAGGGACCAGGACAGCGAGGTCACGCCTGTGCGTGGGACCAGGCCGTAGGTCGGTTTGAGGCCCACCACGCCGTTCAGGGCCGCGGGGACCCGGATGGAACCGCCCGTGTCCGTGCCCATGGCGAACGTCGCCCCGCCGGCGGCGACAGCCACCGCCGAGCCGCCGCTCGATCCGCCCGCGACCCGGGTGTGGTCCCAGACGTTGTTCGTCTGCGGAGTGGTCAGGCCGTAGGCGAACTCGTGCGTGTGCGTCTTGCCCAGGAGGACGGCCCCGGCGGCGCCGAGCCGTTCGGCCACCCGGCTGTCGCGTTCCGCCACGTGCCCTGCCCGGACGTGTGAGCTCGCCGTGGTGGGCATCCCCTCCACGTCGATCAGATCCTTGAGCGCCATGGGGATCCCGTGCAGCGGCCCGCGCGGTCCGCTTCCGGAGATCTCCCGTTCGGCGCGGACCGCTGCGGCGAGGGCCGCGTCGGCGGCGACGGTGACGTAGGCGCCCAGCCGTCCTTCGACGGCGGCAATACGGGCGAGCACCGATTCGGTGAGTTCGACGGGGGACAGTTCCCGTGCGCGCACCGCACGGGAGGCTTCGGTCAGCGACAGCTCAAACGGTTGCATCGGCGTTCCCCTGTCCGGCTCGGTAGGAGGACGCGGGAGGGGTCTCGCCGAGATCGAGCTCGCGCAACGTGCTGATGACGGAGTGGATGTGGTTGGCCGTCATGGCCACTCCTTCATGTCGGCCGTCCCCGAGGGGGAGCCCCGCCCGCAGCGCCCCTCGGGCTGCCTCTTGGGGGGTGAGTTCGCTGGTCATGGCTTCCTTTCGGATCTGTGCGGCGCGACGGGCCGGGGCCGGTACAGGACCTCCGACCACCGTAAAAGCGAATTGTTTGCTTTAGTCGATCGTAGGACCTACGGTGACTTAAAGCAAACCAATCGCTTTTAGCACAGGAAGGACCCTCATGCAGAGCGTCCCCGCGGGCCTCGCGCCTCCCCGCACCTCCCCATCCGGACGCCTGCCGTTCGCGTTGCACACCTCGATCCTGATGGCGCTGCTCGCCGCATCCGGCGCACCGACCCCGCTGTACCCCCACTACCAGGCTCAGTGGCGGTTGTCGTCCCTCGACATCACCGTGGTCTTCAGCGCCTACGCTCTGGCGCTCCTGATCGCACTGCTGACGACCGGAACCCTTTCCGACCATGTCGGACGCCGCCCGGTGCTCCTGGGCGCGCTCGCGGTCCAGGCCGCCTCCATGGCGCTGTTCGCGACGGCCGGCGGCCTGACCACCCTGATCGGCGCCCGCGTGCTGCAGGGCATCGCGACCGGCGCGGCGACCAGCGCGGCCGGTGCGGCTCTCCTCGACCTGGAAGACCCCGCCCGGCCGGGTCGCCCCGCTCTGGCCAACAGCATCGCGCCGGTGACGGGCATGGCGGCCGGCGTCCTTGCAGCCACTCTCATGGTGCGCTTCGCCCCCGTTCCGACGATCACGGTGTACGCGGTCCTGATCGCCGTGTTCGCCGCGCAGGCCATCGCCCTCGTCTCCACGACCGAGACCGTCCGCCGCCGTCCCGGAGCACTGCGCTCGACGCGGCCCCACCTGGCGCTGCCGCCGGCGGCCGCCCACGCTCTCCTGCTCAACGGCGCCGGCGTCGTCGCCGTCTGGGCCCTCGGCGGCTTCTACTCGTCCCTGGGACCGGGCTTCACACGGCTCGTCTCCCCCGGCGCACCCGCATACGTCGGCGGCATGGTCTTCTTCACGCTGACGGCCGTCGCCGCCCCGACGGTGTACCTCACCCGCAGGATGCGTGCCGACGTCTGCGCTCTTCTCGGGAGCTGCGCGGTGATTCCGGCGGCCGTCCTGTCCCTGGGCGCCCTCCACCTCGCCGGCCCCGTACTCCTCTTCGCCGGGGCGGCGCTGGCCGGGTTCGGCTTCGGAGCCGTCTCCCAGGGTGCACTGCGCGCGGTCGTCGACTCGGTCCCGGCCCGGGAGAAGGGCGGCACGCTCGCCTCTTATCACGTACTCAGCTACCTGGCGATGAGTCTCCCCGCCATCGCCGCCGGCGCCCTCGCAGCCGGCTTCGGGCTGCGTGCGGCAGCACTGGCCCATGCCGGCTGCGCGGCCGTACTGGCGACCGTCGCCGTCGCGACGCTGACCGCGACGCTGCGCAGCCGACGCCGGACACCGTCCCCGGACGCCCACTCCCGCCCGGCGACGAGCAACTGCACATCCGCCTCACCCGACACACCCGCTCCGGACATCTCCGTCCTCGCGACCCATGACAGGTAAGGAAACGCCGTGTTCACCTCATCGCACACGTCCGCGTCCACTACTCCCCCCGCCTCTTCCTGGACGGTGGGCAACCACATCGTGCGACGCATCGACGAAGTGGTCCTGCCCGCCCGGACCGGTCCGTGGCTGCTTCCCGGGGCAACCCCCGGCCTCGTGAGCCGGACTCCCTGGCTGAGCCCCGCATTCGCCGACGAACAAGGCGTCCTGCGCCTGGCGAGTCACAGCTTCGCCGTCGAGGTGGACGGCATGCGGGTGCTGGTGGACACCGGCATCGGAAACGGGAAGCGGCGCGCCAACCCCGCCTGGCACAACCTGAACAGCGACTACGAAGCACGGCTACGGGCGGCGGGCTTCGCGCCGGAGAGCGTCGACGTCGTGGTCCTGACCCACCTCCATGCCGACCACGTGGGGTGGAACACGCGGGCCGAGGGCGAGGCCTGGGTGCCCACCTTCCCGAACGCGCGCTATCTCACCTCACGCACCGAGTGGGACTACTGGGCGGGGGTCGACATGGAGGAGGCGCGCCGGCAGATGTTCCGGGACTCGGTCCATCCCGTCCGGGAAGCAGGTCTGTTCGACCTCGTCGATGTCGCGGACGAGGGCACGGACGTCGCGCCGGGCATCCGTCTGCTGCCCACCCCCGGCCACACACCGGGGCAGGTGGCGGTGCAACTGAGCAGTTGTGGCGAGACCGCGTTGGTCACCGGCGACAGCATCCACCACCCGGTCCAGATGGCGCATCCGGAGCTCTGCAGCTGTGTGGACGTCGCTCCCGAACTCGCGGCCAGGACCAGGAACCAGGTGCTCGGCTCACTGGCCGGTACGTCGACCCTTCTGCTCGGGAGCCACTTCCCGCCGCCGACCGCCGGACACGTGCTGCGCGAGGACGGCGGGTACCGACTGGTCCCGGCTCTCTCAGGGGTCACGCCCATCGGCGGCTGAAGCGGACCGGAGCACCCGGGACGTCCCGCGCTCCGAGACCGTGCCGAGTCCGAACGTCGCGCGGTCGATCGTGGTCCTCGGCGGGTGCCTCGCACACCGCGTCCGGAGCCGCCCGCTTCTGATCCAGGCCCGTGTAGGTCGCGCAGGCATGCGCTGCCCGGGGAAAGCTGACGCATGTGCCCGGGGCGGGTCCCGCCCCGGGCTGTGACTCAGGCGTCGATGATGACGGGGATGATGAGGGGCTTGCGGCGGTGGGTGCGGAACGCCCAGTTCGCCACGGCACGGGCGATGAGCTGTTCGAGCTGACGCGCGTCCCCGACGCCTTCCTCGGCCGCGGTGGCCAGGGTCTTCTCGATGACGGGGACGACCGGCTCGAAGGTGGTGTCGTCGTGGACGAAGCCCCGGGCCAGGAAGTCGGGGGCCTCGGCGAGGGCGCCGGTGTCCGCGTCGACGATCGCCACCACCGTCACGACGCCTTCCTCCGCGAGGGTGAGGCGGTCCTTGAGTGACGCTTCGGTTGCTCCGCCGACCTCCATGCCGTCCACGTAGACGTTGCCGGCCGGGACCTTGCCGGTGATGGACGCGCGCCCGTCGACCAGGTCGACGACGACACCGTCCTCGGCGAGGACGACCCGCTCGGGATCGACGCCGGTACGGATGGCGAGGTCGCCGTTGGCCCGCAGGTGGCGCCATTCGCCGTGCACGGGCATGACGTTGCGGGGTTTGACAATGTTGTAGCAGTAGACGAGTTCGCCGGCGCTGGCGTGCCCGGAGACGTGCACCTTGGCGTTGCCCTTGTGGACCACGTGGGCGCCCCACCGGGTGAGTCCGTTGATCACCCGGTAGATGGCGTTCTCGTTGCCGGGGATGAGGGAGCTGGCGAGCAGGACGGTGTCGCCCTGGCCGATGCGGATCATGTGGTCGCGGTTGGCCATCCGTGACAGCGCGGCCATCGGTTCGCCCTGGGAGCCGGTGCACACCAGAGTGACCTTGTGGTCCGGGAGCCTCTCCAGCTCCTTCGTGCTCACCACCAGGCCGGAGGGGACCTTCAGATAGCCCAGGTCACGGGCGATGCCCATGTTGCGGACCATCGACCGGCCGACGAAGGCGACCTTACGGCCGTACTGGTGGGCGGCGTCCAGGACCTGCTGGATGCGGTGCACGTGGCTGGCGAAGCTGGAGACGATGACACGGCGCGGCGCGGTGCGCATCACCTGCTCGATCGCCGGGTTCAGCTCACGCTCGGAGGTGGTGAAGCCGGGTACCTCGGCGTTGGTGGAGTCGGTGAGGAACAGGTCCACGCCCTCCTCGCCGAGGCGCGCGAAGGCACGCAGATCGGTGATCCGATCGTCGAGGGGGAACTGGTCCATCTTGAAGTCGCCGGTGTGCAGCACCATCCCGGCCCGGGTGCGGATCGCGACCGCGAGGCTGTCGGGGATGGAGTGGTTGACCGCCACGAACTCGCAGTCGAAGGGCCCGAAGCCACGCCGCTCACCCTCCCGCACCCGCACCGCGCGCGGCCGGATGCCGTGTTCCTTGAGCTTGGCCTCGAGGAACGCCAGCGTCAGCTTCGAGCCGACGACCGGAATGTCGCGGCGCTCGCGCAGTAGGTACGGCACGCCGCCGATGTGGTCCTCGTGGCCGTGGGTGAGGACCACGGCCACGATGTCGTCCAGCCGGTCCCGGATCGAGGTGAAGTCCGGCAGGATCACGTCCACTCCGGGCTGGGTCTCCTCGGGGAACAGCACACCGCAGTCGACGACGAGCAGCTTGCCCGCGTGCTCGAAGACGGTCATGTTGCGACCGATCTCCCCCAGACCACCCAGGGCGATGACCCGAAGCCCTCCCTCGGGAAGGGGCGGGGCGGCTTTCAGCTCGGGGTGCGGATGACTCATACCCCTGACGGTACCCGGAGACGGGACAGGATGATCCACTGCCTGTGCGATCCCTTGCTTCGGAGCGAAGCTCGGGGAGCACAGGCGATCCTCGGACGCAGGCCGGCGGAGACGCAGGCTGAAAAACCCGGCCCTTTCGAGAACCGGCCGACTCCCAGGGCTCCCGCAGGCCCGGTCGGTGGCGGATCGCCGGCCCTTGCACTCCCGACGCTTCGCCCCGCGGCGGAGCACTCGCACACGGGAGCGGACGACCCACCCGGTGACCCTCGAGGCGGCCGTCCGCGGTCCTTGGCACGCAGTAGCCGCGCATACGGACCCGCTGCCCCGTGGTGCGGCGCCGGGCGAGCCGCGGACACCCCCGACTCGGGCCGGTGGTGCCGCCGGCCGATTCCAAGCGACACCGCACGCAGTGAGGGCCCTGCCGGCACACGCCGGCAGGGCCCTCGGTTCTGCGTTCGGTTGCCGCCCGTCCCGTCGGTCAGCCGGACAGGGGAGTGCTGCCGAGCAGTGCGGAAGCCCGCTGCAACGGGCTGTCCACGCACGCAGGTGCGGCCTCGGGAAGGGCGCGACAGGTGAAGCCGAGCCGGGACATGGCCCGCAGGACCTCACCGGCGCTGAAATCGCGGCGGTCCTGGCGGGTGACGACCTCGCCGACCTGCTTGGCGGGGTAGTGGCGTCGTCCGATGATGACGGACTCGCCGGTGACCGGTTCGGGCTCGATGCCCTTCATCGATTCCAGTACGCCGCTCTTTGTCAGGTCGAACGGGAAGCGGGCGATGACACAGCGCATGATGCCTCACGGGGAGAGGGGGAAACGGGGCCGAACGCCGTGAAGCGGTTCAGCGGGACAGGGCGAGGACGAGGACGCCCAGAACGTTGCCCTGGTCGTCGACCACAGGCAGGGCCCGAGCCGGCGGCGCCGTATCGCACGCTCGGCCTCGGCCCCTCGTGGTCAGTGGCGAGGGAAGGGCCCGATGACGTCGACGGTGTCACGCAGCCGGATCCGGTCCGTGTATCCCGAGCCGTCACGAGCGGCAGTGAGCCCGGCCCGCGTGACCAGGCCGGTGCAGAGGCCGTCGTCGTCGCAGACGATCAGATGATCCGTACGGGCAGCAGCCATCAAGGACAGCGCCACCTCCACGGTCATGTCCTCCCAGACCCGCGGGCCGGCCGCGTCCATGGCATCGGCCGCCGTACCGTTCACGCGGTGGGCAATTTTCGGGCGGGACTGCGTCTGGGCCAGCGTCAAAGGGTGCCTCCTGCGGGGATGGGCCGGCTTTCTGATCACGAAGGTGCTGTGCCGTCGTACTGACGGTCGACTGCCGCACGGATGCGCGGCGGGCCGCCGAAGCGGGGCGGCGCCGGCCGCGTGAGGTCGCGCCGCGCTTCTCGGGGTGTTCGGCCGCCGGTGCGGTGATGACGACCGGGATGCCGGAGGGGGTCTGGGCGCCGGTGACGCGGTGCAGGGCCGACAGCAATTCCCGCAGCGATGAACAGCATGGAGAATTGCAGGAACGGGCCGGTGGAACGGCTACGGGGAATTCCGGCTGACGAAAAATCCGTGCGGGCGCAGGCGTGGGCGTCGAAATGAGGGACGCACAGTGGACGCAGTGTTCGGGCGTCATCGCGATGAAGTCATGACGGGCTGCGTGCACCCCTGAAGAATGCTCCGCATGCGGTGAGTCCGCGGGTTTCCTGGTCGTCGTCCACAGGAGACCTCTGCGGGATACGCAAGCAGCTGGGACCCGCACCCCAAAGGATGCGGGTCCCAGCTACGAGGTGCGCGTCAGCGTCAGGCGGGAACGATGTTCTCGGCCGTCGGGCCCTTCTGACCCTGCGCGATGTCGAAGGTCACCTTCTGGCCCTCGAGCAGCTCACGGAAGCCCTGGGCGGCGATGTTCGAGTAGTGGGCGAACACGTCGGCGCCGCCGCCGTCCTGCTCGATGAAGCCGAAACCCTTTTCCGCATTGAACCACTTCACGGTACCAGTAGCCATGTCTTTTCTCCTTCGGGGCAGTGCCTCGGGGCCCGCACTGCGCGGACACCGTGTCGCCGCGATGATCACCCCGCCCGGAAAAAGACCGGATATACAAAAGCGCTTCCAGTGGCACAGGGGCCGAGCCGGAGGCACTTGAAGTTTTCGGGAACCACAACTGCAACTGAGATCGACAGTAGCACGCCACAGCGGCCCGTGTGCGAGGAAGATTCCGAGTTCACTTATTGCGGCAGAAAATCTGTCTGCATGTTCCGTCGAAATCTCAGCCCGCCGGCACAGATATTGATCCAGCCGGAGGGCACGTTCCGGGGAGTACGGGGCACGCCGGACGGCAGGCCGGATCACGTTCTCAGCGCTGCCCACCGGTCTTCGGACCTGGCCGGAGCGCCGAGCGAGCCTCACGACGGCCACCGAGGCCGCCGGCGGACGTCGTTCCGTGTGTCGGGGGAGCCGCTTCGATGGTGGACGAACACCGGGGCCGGTGCGGTGCGGTCCCCGGCCCGTACGTCCGAGGCCCCGGCTGCCACCGGAACCGGCCCTGTCCTTCACATCACCGCTGCGCTTTCATCGTTCCGGGCCGAGGCCGGGTCGGCCCCGCCAGGCGCCACCGCCGAGCACGGCCACCGCTCGTGGGCCCGGTGGACAGCTTGGCACTGCTCGACGGGGAAGCGCGTGCCGGTGTTCCGACGGGCGCTGTCAGACCTCCGGCCGGATCTTGCCGCCGATGTGGGCGAGGCGGATCGCGCGTTCTTCCGGGACCAGGCGGAAGTGGATGCGGCCGGCGCCCGGCGTGAAGCGGGCGTGCAGGTCGAAGGTGCGTGTGTCCCCGTCCAGGTCGGTGAAACGGCATACGCGCTTGCGGGTCTCACCCTCCGGGCTGACCTTGCTCCGCCACTCGGGCTCGGCCATGGCGGTCGGATCCCACGCGGCAACGGCTTCCTCGAGCCGTTCCAGGGCTCGCCGTACGGGCACCACCCAGTGCGGATTCAGGCCGGCGAGCTGGCCCTCGACGCGCGGCAGGAAGGTGAGGTGCGGGTAAAGGTCGGCCCGGCTGTCCCAGATCCGCAGGCCGGTGGTGACGCTCTCCCGGCGCGCCTTCCGGATCCACTCCAGATGTCCGTCGAGATGCGGCTCGGCAGACAGATGCCGGACGTCGACGGTGTCATGCCGCATCTCCAGCGTGCCCTCATCGTCCTCGACGAGTTCGGCGCGCTCCAGCGTGACCTGATCGGTCTGCCAGGGACGGGCCACCGGAAGGCTGACGGCGATGCCGTCCATGAAGTGCGCGGCGCCCAGACCGAGGACGACCTCTCCGTCGTGGCGGTACTCCAGATGGTCGGCGGCATCCTCCGCGGGGAAGACGCTCCGCACGGGAGAGCGGCCTTGTTAAGGCCCGCAGGCGCTGCCAGAGGGCGCGGTTGCGCGGGCTGGCGCCGATCCACTTGTTGACGGGGTAGCCCTCGGCGATCTCCAGCGCCTTGACGTCCACCTCGCTCACGAGGGTCGCGCCTCCCGCGACCGCAGCGGCGCGGACGACGGCCACGAAGTCCGCCATGGCCCGCTCGGCCCGTGCCGGGTCGCAGGCCGTCCCCCAGGACTTCTCGTTGAGAAACAGCAGTGACACGCTTTCCTCCCCCTTATGCCATCCCGCCGCGTTAATCCAGCAGTTGGTCGAGCGAGTTCTCCCACTCGTCGAAGAAGCCCTCGGGCCACTGCTCGAGCATGCCGTCCTTGTCGATGCGCGGGGTGACGACCTCAGTGCCCGCCCCATTGCCGCTGAAGTAGTGGATGACTGTGTCCTGCGGCTGGAGGACGCCCTGTTTCACCGCGATGCGGAGGCCGTTCAGCACGTGGTCGCTGTGCGTCTCGACGATCAGCTGGGCGCCGGTGGCCGCGGCCGCGGACAGCAGTGCCGCCATCCTGCTCTGCCCCTTAGGGTGAAGATGGGCCTCGGGGTTCTCCAGCAGGATCAGGCTCTCGGGCGTCGCGGTGAGGCAGGCGACCACCACGGGCAGAGCGTAGGTGAGACCGAAGCCGACGTTGGTGGGGCGCCTGCGGCGGGTGGCGTTGATGCCTGCGGTGCCGCCGAAGCCGTAGGAGAGGCGGACCGAGTCGGTGCCTTCGATGGGGTCGGTCTCGATGTTGACGCCCGGACACAGCTCCTGCATCCAGGCGATCGTCTGGTCGAGGAGCTGGGGAGACGTGGCGTCGCGATGGCGGAGTGGACCGCCGGGCACCTCCATGGGTACGTCCTGATCTGTGTGGTGACGCAGGTAGTTGACGGTATGTTCACCACGTACGCCGAGGAAGCCCCGCGCGACGGCGATCTGGTGGGAGCGGGGGTAGGTGACCGCCGGGGTGATGCGGTCGGCGTGCAGGTATTGGAACGGCTGCTCAGCGAGGTGCGCGCGGACCGATCCCTCCGCCAGCGGCATGACGTCCCGGTCGGGGTGGCGGATGTCGTACGCGGCGGCCCAGGTCCGCTGCTCGCCGTCCTCCTCGATGACGAAGCCGACGAGCGGCTCGCGGACGGAGGGGAGTTCTTCCACCGGCCCGAAGTCCTCGTGCAGAACGTCCTGCGCGGTTCCCAGGGTCACGAGGTCACCGTTGAGCAGCAGCCCGCCCCCGGCACGTCTGGTCCGGACGAGCATCTGCGTCTCGTATGACTGTCGCAGCAGCCCCAGCGCCTGCAGGACACTGCTCTTGCCCGAGGAATTGAGACCGGTGAGGAGCGTGAGCGGGCCCAGGGTGAGTTCCAGACGCCGGAACGCCTTGAAGTTGATCAGCGTGATGTGGTTGATCACTGCCCGGCCCTGCTCCGTCCTTCGCTGAGCGCCGTCTCCAGGAGCTCCTTGACCGCGTCGAACCGCTTGCGGACCTTCCTGGCGTCACCGGTGCCCACCGAGATGGCACGTTCGAATTCCACGTCCTCCATCAGCTCCGCGAAGGCGTCGAGGACGTCGGTCTGCCCCAGCACCTCGCGCTCGTCGTCGCCGAGGCTCGCGAGATTGACGGCGACCGCCTCGAAAAGCGCTTTGTTGATGGGCGACTTGCGCTGCTGGTTCCGGCGGTACTTCCGGAAGGCGTGGGGGCCGAAGACTTCCTCGGCCGCGAGCATTGCCTTGAGGAACTCGGTCCGCAGCCGGTTCTCCTCCGCGCCGTCGAGACGGTTCACCTGATGCATCGCCTCGGCGAGGAACGCGTCGAAGTCACCGGGCTTGTAAGCGTGCGGGGAGGTCATCCGGAAGGCCAGGAAGCGAAGAACCATCTCCCGGTCGGCCATGCGGTCCCCGACGACGCTGTAACCGGTGGCCCGCCGGAACTCCTCGGTCTCCGCGAGCTCCGCGAGGAGCGTGCGCGCCCGGCCCGAGATGAGCGCGTGCCGGATCTCCTGCCGGGTGAGGGGCTCACCTCCGGTGTTGATGCGTGCGAAGACGTTGAACATCACCGGCTCGGGGGTACCTCGCCGGATGACGTGGACGACGACCTCGGTCTCACGCAGCCGGATCTGGAGTTTCCCGGACAGGTTCGCGAAGCCCGTGCCCTCGAAGTTGCGCAGGTACTCCAGACCCGTCAGTTTCAGCGGGTCGGCACCAACTGCCTCCGGCTCCACGAAACGCGCGATGGACGTGAGGCGCTGAATGCCGTCAACGATGGCCCAACTGCCGTCCTTCTTCTCGGCGGCGTAGAAGGACGGGATGGGAATGCGCAGCAGCAGAGACTCGATGAGCCGGGACTGCTTGCCATCGGTCCAGATGCCCGCCTTGCGTTGGAAGTCCGGGGCGAGGTCGATCATCTCGTTGCGCAGCCGGGACAACAGCAGATCGACGGTCGTCGTCCGGGTGTCGATGTCGATGTGCTCGGGGTCGAAGGGAGAGGTGATCTGCTCGATCACTACATCCTCGGCCTCCTCGCGCTCGATGTCGGTTGGCCGGCCGTCGGTGGTGACCTCCACGGTGAACGAAGGGGACTCAAGCTCCCCGGCATCAGCCGCGGCGTCCTGGTACCGCTCGAACACCGACCGTTGGTCCCGTGTACGCCCCTGGCTCTCCTCCAACGCCACCATGTCCTCTGGTCGCCCTCCCCCTCATGCCGTACGCGATCACCGTGTCCGCTGCGATCGTCCCTCACCCTACCGTCCGTGATCCCGCGGTGACGCCCGATCGATCGAAGCAGCGGGGACGGTGGTTGAGCGGAGCGGCACCGGGCGGTTGGGCTCCTCGCCCCCGGTCTCGGGTTCCCCGGTGGTGGACGACCCGTCGAGGAGAAGCTCTCTGCCCTGGTTCACGAGATCTCGGACGGGCAGATCACGGCCAGGTCGGCAACGCCCGCTGCCGCGAGCAGATCCGGGCCGCTCCCCGCCCGGGAAAAGGAACACCCCGACGATGAGCCCCACGGTCACCGCTGGTCTCGCGGGACTTGACCGCCCGACAGGCGCAGACAACGAGACCCCGTCCAGGCAGGTCCTTCTGAGAGGGACCCGGGAGGTCCGGACGGGGACCGGCGTCGAACGAGCGTCATGAGCTTTCCCGTTCGCCCCGCGGCGCAGGGACAACGCGTCCGCCCTCTCGCACACGCTCACGAAGGTCAATCCCTCTCCCTGGTCCCCCGGCACGCTCCACGCCGCGTACTGCGGGAAACAGGGCGAGCGCATCGGCCCACGCCGACAACCCACCAAAACCGCAGGTCAGGCACCCTTCCCGGCCGGTTCAAGGATCGCGACACACTCAACGTGGTGGGTCATCGGGAACAGGTCGAACACCCGCAGCGTCCGCACCTTGTACCCGCCGTCCCTGAAGTACGCGAGGTCGCGGGCCAGGGCGGCCGGGTCGCAGGCGACGTAGGCGATGCGGCGGGCGCGCAGGGAGGTCAGGTGCTCGACCGTCCTGCGGCCGGCGCCCGCGCGGGGCGGGTCGAGGACGACCAGGTCGACCTCGGTGATGCCGGTGCGGGGCAGCACCGACTCGACCTTGCCCTGCTCGATCCGCACGCGCGGGAACTCCGCCAGGTTGTGCCGGGCGTCCTCCACCGCGCGCTTGCCGGACTCGATGCCCAGCACCGCGCCCTGCTCGCCGACCCGGTCGGCCAGCGCGCCCGCGAACAGGCCCACGCCGCAGTACAGGTCGAGCGCCATGTCGCCCTTGCGCGGCAGCAGGCCCTGCATGACCGCGGTGACGAGGGTGTCGGCGGCCTTCGGGTGGACCTGCCAGAAGCCGCCGTTGCCGACGCGGTGGGTGCGGCCGTCGGCGCGCTCGCGGACGAAGGGTCGGCCGTGCACCCGGTGCACCTGCCCGTTGCGTTCGTCGATGCGCAGCACCGAGACGGGGCGGTCCAGCTCGACCAGCGGCAGGCGGGCGCCGGGCTTCGGCGTGAGGACCACCTGGCGGTCCTGGGAGCCGGTCGCGGCGATCGCCTCGACCGAGTCCATGCCGGTCCAGTCCCGCTTCTCGATGCCCAGCTCGCTGACGCCCTCCGCGGCGATCATGCAGTGGTCGATCGGCTCGACCTCGTGCGAGCGGTGCCGGCGCAGCCCCGCGCGGCCGTCCGCGGTCACCGCGTACTGCACCCGCGTGCGCCAGGACGGGACCTGGCCCGCGGGCACCTTGTCGCCCTCGGCGGGCATCACCGTGCCGTCCCAGCCGGCCTCCTCGGGCGTCAGCCCGGCCAGCCGCTGGAGCTGCTCGGCGACGACCTCGCCCTTGAGCCGCCGCTGCGCGCCCGGCTTGGCGTGCTGCCAGTCGCAGCCGCCGCAGCGGCCGGGACCGGCGAACGGGCAGGGCGCGTCGATGCGGTCCTTGGACGCCTCCAGCACCCTCACCGCGTCGGCGCGCAGGAACCGCGCGCCCTCCTCGCCCTCGGTGACGCGGGCGACGACGCGCTCGCCGGGCAGGGCGTGACGGACGAAGAGGACCTGCCCCTCCGCCGTACGGGCGATGCAGTGGCCGCCGTGGGCGACGGGGCCGATCTCGACCTCGTACTCCTCCCCCACCAGTGATTTCCTCGGTTCAGCCTGCATGGCGGGGTGACTCCACAACATCGGGTACGGGCGGGCGGGCCTGGCGGCCCGGGACAACAGCCCACCAGTCTACGTGCGCGGCGGGGTCTCCTTGGCCCGCTCCGCGGGTCCCCTGCGCGCCGAGCCGGGCGCGGCCCAGTCCTGCCGCCTGCGGGCGCGCAGCTTGGCGGCCTCGGAGGACTCCAGCTGGTACGGCACCGAGGTGACCATCACACCCGGTGTGAACAGCAGCCGGCCCTTGAGCCGCAGGGCGCTCTGGTTGTGCAGGAGGTGCTCGTACCAGTGGCCGACCACGTATTCGGGGATGATCACGGACACCACGTCCCGCGGCGACTGCGCGCGCAGGCTCTTCACGTACTCGATCACCGGACGGGTGACCTCCCGGTACGGGGAGTCGAGCACCTTCAGGGGGACGTCGATGCCGCGCCGCTCCCACTCCTCGCGCAGCGCCTTGGTCTCATCGGCGTCCACGTTGACGCTGAGCGCCTCCAGGGTGTCGGAGCGCAGCAGCTTGGCGTAGGCGAGGGCACGCAGGGTGGGGCGGTGCACCTTGGAGATCAGGACGACGGAGTGGACGCGGGACGGCCGTACGGTGTCCTCGCTCGGGGTGTCCGGCGCGGCGATCTCCTCGGCGACCCGGTCGTAGTGGCGGCGGATCGCGGTCATGGTCGCGTAGAAGATGCACATGCCGAGCAGCGCGACCCAGGCGCCGTGGGTGAACTTGGTGAGCAGCACGACGACGAGCACCAGGCCGGTGAAGAAGGCGCCGAAGGCGTTGATGGCCCGGGAGCGGATCATGTGGCGGCGTGCGGCCGGGTCCTTCTCGACGGCGAGCAGCCGGTTCCAGTGCCGGACCATGCCGGTCTGGCTGAGGGTGAAGGACACGAACACGCCGACGATGTACAGCTGGATCAGCCGGGTCGAGTCGGCGCCGTAGATCACCACGAGCAGCGCGGCGGCGCCCGCCAGCAGCACGATGCCGTTGGAGAAGGCGAGGCGGTCGCCGCGGGTGTGCAGCTGGCGGGGGAGGTAGCGGTCCTGGGCGAGGATCGCGCCGAGCAGCGGAAAGCCGTTGTAGGCGGTGTTCGCGGCGAGGAACAGCACCAGCGCGGTGGCGGCGGCGAGGACGACGAACAGGAAGCTGCCGTGTCCGAAGACGGCCTCCGCGACCTGGGAGATCACCGGGTCCTGCACGTAGTCGGAGCCGAGGGGGACGCCGTCGTGGACCAGGTCCTTGGCGGGGTTCTCGGCCATGCGGACGTCGGTGGCGGCGGCCAGCGCGATGATCCCGCAGAACATGGTGACGGCGAGCAGGCCCATCAGGGCGAGGGTGGTCGCCGCGTTCCGCGACTTCGGCTTGCGGAAGCCGGGCACGCCGTTGGAGATCGCCTCGACGCCGGTGAGCGCGGCGCAGCCGGAGGAGAAGGCGCGCAGCAGCAGGAAGACGAGGGCGAAGCCGGCCAGTCCCGGATGCTCGGGTTTGATCTCGAAGTCGGCGGTCGGCGCGCGCATGTCGTCGCCGAGGACGACCCCGCGGAAGGCGCCCCACGCGATCATCAGGAAGACGCCGGCGACGAAGACATAGGTGGGGATCGCGAAGAGCGTGCCGGACTCCCGGACCCCGCGCAGGTTCATCAGCGTCAGCAGCACGATCACGCCGATCGCGCAGGCCACCTTGTTCTCGACGACGAAGGGGATCGCCGAGCCGAGGTTCTCGATGCCGGAGGAGATCGACACGGCCACGGTGAGGACGTAGTCGACGAGCAGGGCGCTCGCGACCGTCAGGCCGGCCTTCGGACCGAGGTTGGTGGTGGCCACCTCGTAGTCGCCGCCGCCGCTGGGGTACGCGTGCACGTTCTGCCGGTAGGAGGCGACCACGGTGAACATCAGCACGACGACCGCGACGGCGATCCAGGGGCTGAAGTGGTACGCCGACAGGCCCGCGATGGACAGGACCAGCAGCACCTCGCCGGGCGCGTACGCCACGGAGGACAGCGGGTCGGAGGCGAAGACGGGGAGTGCGACGCGCTTCGGCAGGAGCGTTTCGCCCAGCCGGTCGCTGCGTAGGGCGCGCCCGATGAGGATGCGTTTGGGCACGTCGGTCAGTTTGGACACAAGTGAGGATCGTAGGCCGTGCGGCGACGAGTGGCGCACCCGCCACCCCAGATCCATACGGCATCCATACGGCCGCTGCCCTCCGGGTGAAAACTCGGCCGGCCGGGTGCGTACTGCGCAGGTCGGGGGATTCCCATGCCTGTACGACCACATGCCCGGCCGTTGTCGCCACGCCTCGTGGAGGGTTCCATGCACACGACCGCAGAACTGATCGGAGCGGCGGCCGGCCTCGTCGTCCTCGGCGTCCTGGCGATCGCCAGCGTGCGCAGTATCACTCGCCGCTAGGGGGCGGGCGCCTCTGCGGCACGCGGCGGTTCGGGCACGGTCGGGTGCGGGCCGTCGGGGGTTGCTCGCGCATTTCCCCGCGCCCCTGTGGGGCGCGTTCACCGCAGCACCCGTAGGGGCGCGGGGCACCGCGGGTCCGGGGCCCGGCTCACGGAACAACCCCGCCGGGCCCGCGTACCGTCGGTTACGGCGGGCAGTGGCGCCCCCGAGGGGCGTCAGGGGCGGCGGACCCCGGCATGATGTTGCCTGGCGGCCGCCAACCGGCCGCGACGTGTTGCCTGGCGAGCCGAAAGAGAGACATGAGCACGAAGGTCATGAAGGTCGCACGGCCTGCAGGAAGCGCGGTGTAACGCGATGCATATTGTCATCATGGGCTGCGGCAGGGTGGGTTCCGCCCTGGCCCAGGCCCTGGAGGAACAAGGGCACACGATCGCCGTGATCGACCAGGACCCGACCGCGTTCCGCCGGCTGGGCTCCTCGTTCGGCGGCCGCCGGGTCACGGGGGTCGGCTTCGACCAGGACACCCTGCGCGAGGCCGGCATCGAGGACGCCGGCGCCTTCGCCGCCGTGTCCAGCGGCGACAACTCCAACATCATCGCCGCCCGGGTGGCCCGCGAGATGTTCGGCATCGAGAACGTCGCGGCCCGCATCTACGACCCCCGCCGCGCGGAGGTCTACCAGCGCCTGGGCATCCCCACCGTGGCCACGGTCCGCTGGACGGCCGACCAGATGCTGCGCCGGCTGCTCCCCTCGGGCGCGGAGCCGCTGTGGCGCGACCCCACCGGCGGGGTCCAGCTCGCCGAGGTGCACACCTCCGCGGCATGGGTGGGGCACCGCATCTCCCGGCTCCAGGACGAGACGGGCGTGCGGGTGGCGTTCCTCACCCGGCTCGGGGAGGCCATCCTGCCCAGCTCGCAGACGGTGTTGCAGGAGGGTGACCTGGTGCACGTGATGATGCGCACGGACGAGATCGACCGGGTCGAGGCGGCCTTCGCCAAGGGACCCGAAGAGGAGGGCGGTCGCTCATGAGGGTCGCCATTGCCGGAGCCGGCGCGGTCGGCCGCTCGATCGCGGGCGAGCTGCTGGAGAACGGCCACGAGGTCCTGCTGATCGACAAGGCGCCGACCGCGATCTCGGTGGAGCGCGTCCCGCAGGCGGAGTGGCTGCTCGCCGACGCCTGCGAGATCACGTCCCTGGACGAGGCGGCGCTCCAGCGCTGCAACGTCGTCATCGCCGCGACCGGCGACGACAAGGTCAACCTGGTCGTGTCGCTGCTCGCCAAGACCGAGTACGGCGTGCCCCGCGTCGTCGCCCGGGTGAACAACCCGAAGAACGAGTGGCTGTTCAACGAGTCCTGGGGCGTGGACGTCGCCGTCTCCACCCCGCGTCTGATGTCGGCGCTGGTGGAGGAGGCGGTCAGCGTCGGCGATCTGGTCCGGCTGCTGCGCTTCAGCCACGGCGACGCCAACCTGGTGGAGCTGACCCTGCCGGAGGAGTCGGCGCTGGCCGGCACCCAGGTCGGGGACGTGCAGTGGCCGCAGGACACCTCACTGGTCACGATCATCCGCGGCACGCGGGTGCTGACCCCGACCCGCGAGGACTCCCTGGAGGCCGGCGACGAACTGCTCTTCGTGGCCGCGCAGGCCCGTGAGGAACAGCTGGAGGACCTGCTCTCGGTCCGCAAGGAGTCGTAGCGGCCCCCGGCGGTCGCGGTGCCGGTGGCCGTACGCCGGCACACGTGAGGGGCGCCCGGAGTGATCCGGGCGCCCCTCATGGCGTACGGGACACTCAGCGGCGGCGGTGCCGGCCCGCCGGCGCGCCCTCGCTCTCCGTCTCGGCGGCGGCCTTCCGCTCCTCATCGGCCCGCTCCTGCGCCTCCATCTCGGCGAAGACGTCGATCGGCGGCGGGGCCTTCGCCAGGAACACCCAGGTCAGGTAGACGGCGAGCAGGAACGGCGGGATCTTCAGCGCCACCAGCACCCAGCCGAGCTGGGTGGTGTCCGCCCACCAGTACAGCGGGAAGAGGATCGCGCACTTGGCGAGCAGGATCAGGCCCCAGGCCCAGCTGGCCTTGGTGTACGCCTTCTTGCGGCCCGGGTTCCTGGTGCGCCAGGAGAGGTTCTCCTTGAACACCGGGCCCAGCATCAGGCCGATCAGCGGCACGCCCGCCAGCGCCGTGACGATGTACGCCAGGGCCAGGCCGAGGGTGTAGAGCATGCCCGGCAGGTAGAAGTCCTTGGCGTTGCCGGTCATCATCGCGAAGACGACACCGAAGCCGACGCCGAAGACGCCGCTGAAGGCGTGCTTGACGGTGTCCCTGCGGACCAGCCGGACCACGACCATGACCAGCGCCACACCGAGCGCGGCGAGCGCCGACATGTGCAGGTTCTTGTTGACCGTGTAGATGCTGACGAAGAGCAGCCCCGGCAGCACCGTCTCGACCATGCCCCGGACACCGCCGAACGCCTCGAACAGGGCGGCTTCCGTCACCGCCCGGGCGTCTTCCGCGGACGTGCCGTCCGCGGATGTCTCTTCGGTTGTCGGCTTGTCGAGCGACGTCACCGGCTACTCCCGTCCGAGGGGTCTCAGTTCGTATTTCGGATTGAACAGCACCCGGCGGCCACGGGTCATGGCGATCCGGCCCGATGCGATCAGCTTGCGCCCCGGCTCTATCCCCACGATGGAGCGCCTGCCGAGCCACACCACGTCCAGCGCGGCGGTTCCGTCGAACAGCTCGGCCTCCAGGGCGGGCACTCCCGCGCGCGGCCGCAGCGTGACCGTGCGCAAGGTACCAGTCACCGTAACGATCTCACGGTCCTGGCAGTCACCTATCCGCGTGCATCCGGCAGTCGCGGTGTCCTCGCGCAGCTCCTCCGACTCCAGGTCCTCCTGCGAGGACGAGAGCCGGTCGAGCATGCGCCGGAACCGGCCTGCCGGCTTCTCGGACCGAGGAACAGCACTCATATCTGAAGCGTACCGGGGTGCGCCGAGGGTTACGTACCCCCTGCCGCGCCGGTCAGAACGGCCCTCGGTCACTTCTCGAAGCGGTAGCCCATGCCGGGCTCGGTGATGAGGTGTCTCGGGCGGGACGGGTCCGCCTCCAGCTTGCGGCGCAGCTGCGCCATGTAGACGCGCAGGTAGTTGGTCTCCGTCCCGTAGGACGGGCCCCACACCTCCCGCAGCAGCTGTCTCTGCCCCACCAGCCGGCCGCCGCCGCGCACCAGGACCTCCAGCAGGTGCCACTCGGTGGGCGTCAGCCGGACGTCCCGGCCGTCGCGGTGCACCTTCTTGGCGGCCAGGTCGACGGTGAACGTCTCGGTCTCCACGACCAGGTCTCCCCCGTCGGCGGGCTCCGCGCGGCGCACGGCGGCCCGCAGGCGGGCCAGCAGCTCGTCCATGCCGAAGGGCTTGGTGACGTAGTCGTCGGCCCCGGCGTCCAGCGCCTGGACCTTCTCGCCGGAGGCGTGCCGCGCGGACAGCACCAGGATCGGCACCCGGCTCCACTCGCGCAGCCGCCGGATGACGTCGACGCCGTCCATGTCGGGCAGGCCCAGGTCGAGGACGACCACGTCCGGGTGGCGGGCGGCGGCGCGCAGGGCGCCCGCCCCGTCCTCCGCGGAGTCGACCTCGTACTGCCGGGCCCTGAGGTTGATCACCAGGGCCCGCACGATGGACGGGTCGTCGTCGACCACCAGGACGCGGGTCATGGAACTCGCCTTTCGTTCCGGGCGGCGACGGGGGCGCGCGGGCCGTCGTGGGCGCCGTCGTGCGGGCCGTCCTCGGGCCGGGTGGCCACCGCGTGCAGGGTGAGGGTCATGGTGAGGCCGCCGCCGGGGGTGTCGTCGGCGTTGAGGGTGCCGCCCATGGCCTCGGTGAAGCCGCGGGCGACCGCCAGGCCCAGGCCGACGCCCGCGCCGCGCGGGGCGTCCCCGTGCCGCTGGAACGGCGCGAAGATGCGTTCCTTCGCCTCGTCGGGGACGCCGGGGCCGCGGTCGACGACCCGCACCTCGACCCGGTCGGCGAGGGCGCTGGCGGCGACCAGCACCCTCTCCCCCGGCGGGCTGTACTTCACGGCGTTCTCGATCACGTTGGCCATGGCCCGCTCCAGCAATCCGGGGTCGGCGTCGACCATGGGCAGGGTCTCGGGGACGTCCAGGGCGACGCTGTCCTCGGGCACCCCGCCGAGGGCGCGCGGCACCACCTCGTCCAGGTCGGTGCCGCGGATCAGCGGGGTGACCGTCCCGGTGTTCAGGCGGGACATGTCGAGCAGGTTGCCCACCAGGTGGTCCAGGCGGTCCGCGCCGTCCTCGATGCCCTCCAGCAGCTCGGCGCGGTCCTCGTCGGACCATTCGACGTCCTCGGAGCGCAGCGAGGAGACGGCCGCCTTGATCCCGGCCAGCGGGGTGCGCAGGTCGTGGCTGACGGCGGCGAGGAGCGCGGTGCGGATGCGGTTGCCCTCGGCGAGGGCGAGGGCGCGGTCGGCCTGTTCGCGCAGCCGGCGGCGGTCCAGGACCACGGCGGCCTGCGCGGCGAACGCGGCCAGCACCCTGCGGTCCTCGGCGGGCGGCACCCGGCCGGTCAGCGCCAGCGCCATGTGGTCCCCGACGGGCACCTCGACGTCGGCGTCCTCGGGCCGTTCGACCGGGCGGCTTCGGCCCACCCGGCCCGCGCAGGTCCAGGGCTCGACGTCCCCGGCCCGCTCCAGCAGCGCGGCGGACTCCATGCCGAAGGTCTCCCGGACCCGCTCCAGCAGGTCCTCCAGGCCGGTCTCGCCGCGCAGCACGTTGCCCGCGAGGAACGACAGTATCTCCGACTCGGCGCGCAGCCGGGCCGCCTGCTGGGTGCGCCGGGCGGCGAGGTCGACCACGGACGCCACGGACGCGCCGACCGCGACGAACACGACGATGGCGACGATGTTCCGCGGGTCGGCGACGGTCCAGGTGTGCAGGGGCGGGGTGAAGAGGAAGTTCAGCAGCAGGGAGCCGACCGCCGCCGAGGCGAGGGCCGGGGCCAGCCCGCCGAGGAGCGCCGCGGCCACCGTCACCGCCAGGAACATCAGCATGTCGATGGCGAGCCCCGGGTCGAAGGCGTTGAGCAGCACCGCCAGGAGCACGGGCCCCGCGGTGCCGGCCGCCCATCCCCAGGCGAGCCGCAGCCGGCCCAGCGGCGCGCCCCGGGTGACGGGCAGTCCGCGGCCCTTGGCGGCCTCCTCGTGGGTGACGATGTGCACGTCCAGGTCGGGCCCGCAGTCGCGGGCGACGGTCGCGCCGACGCCGGGGCCGAGGACGTACTGCCAGGCGCGGCGGCGGGAGGAGCCCAGCACGATCTGGGTGGCGTTGGCGCCGCGCGCGAAGTCGAGCAGGGCGGCGGGGATGTCGTCGCCGACGACGTGGTGGAAGCTGCCGCCGAGGTCCTCCACGAGGGTGCGCTGGGCGGCCAGCTCGCCGGGCGAGGCGGAGGTGAGGCCGTCGCTGCGGGAGATGTACACGGCGAGCAGCTGCCCGCCCGCGCCCTTCTCGGCGAGCCGTGCGGCCCGCCGGATGAGGGTGCGGCCCTCGGGTCCGCCGGTCAGCCCGACGACGATCCGCTCGCGCGAGCCCCAGATCGCGGAGACCGCGTGTTCGCTGCGGTAGCGCTGGAGGTGGGCGTCGACCCGGTCGGCGACCCACAGCAGGGCGAGTTCCCGCAGGGCGGCGAGGTTGCCGGGCCGGAAGTAGCTGGAGAGGGCCGCGTCGACCTGGTCGGGCTGGTGGATGTTGCCGTGCGCCATGCGGCGGCGCAGCGCCTCGGGCGTCATGTCGACCAGCTCGACCTGGTCGGCGCGGCGCACCACCTCGTCCGGCACGGTCTCCCGCTCCCGTACGCCGGTGATGGACTCCACGGTGTCGCCGAGGGACTCCAGGTGCTGGATGCCGACGGTGGACAGCACGTCGATCCCGGCGGCCAGCAGCTCCTCCACGTCCTGCCAGCGCTTGGCGTTGCGCGAGCCGGGCGCGTTGGTGTGGGCGAGCTCGTCGACGAGGGCGACGCGGGGACGGCGGGCGAGGACGGCGTCGAGGTCCATCTCGGCCGTGGTCACCCCGCCCCGCTCCGGCGTCCGGTACGGGACCTGCTCCAGCCCGGTGAGCAGGGCCTCGGTGCGGGGTCTGCCGTGCGTCTCGACGAAGGCGACGACGCAGTCGGTGCCCCGTTCGGCGCGGCGGTGCGCCTCGGCGAGCATCGCGTAGGTCTTGCCCACGCCCGGCGCCGCGCCGAGGTGGATCCGAAGCTTGCCGCGTCCCATGGCCCCATTGTCTTCCGGTCGTGCTCCTGGCGGAGTCGACCTTAGGCCGCCGTGCGGGGTGGCCGGGCGGCGGCCTAAGGTCGACTCC